>NZ_JBJURJ010000004.1:0-441652 GCF_046098205.1 Paenibacillus mesotrionivorans
CAAGCTCTGAACTGTAGTGTATATTCCCTGATAGCTCAGTCGGTAGAGCACTCGACTGTTAATCGAGTTGTCGCAGGTTCGAGTCCTGCTCGGGGAGTACCATGCTTCCATAGCTCAGTAGGTAGAGTGCATCCATGGTAAGGATGAGGTCACCGGTTCGATTCCGGTTGGAAGCTTTGCAGTTGGCCCGTTGGTCAAGGGGTTAAGACACCTCCCTTTCACGGAGGTAACAGGGGTTCGAATCCCCTACGGGTCATACATATCCCGGGCGCTTAGCTCAGCCGGGAGAGCATCTGCCTTACAAGCAGAGGGTCGGGGGTTCGATCCCCTCAGCGCCCACCATTGTATTGGGGATTAGCCAAGCGGTAAGGCAACGGACTTTGACTCCGTCATTCCTAGGTTCGAATCCTAGATCCCCAGTATTATGAGCCATTAGCTCAGTTGGTAGAGCACCTGACTTTTAATCAGGGTGTCGTAGGTTCGAGTCCTACATGGCTCACTTTTGTCCTATGCGCGTGTGGCGGAATTGGCAGACGCACTAGACTTAGGATCTAGCGGGCAACCGTGGGGGTTCAAGTCCCTCCACGCGCATTTTACCTCTTTTTTGCGGACGTGGCTCAGTGGTAGAGCATCGCCTTGCCAAGGCGAGGGTCGAGGGTTCGAATCCCTTCGTCCGCTCCATATGCACCCTTAGCTCAGCTGGATAGAGCGTTTGACTACGAATCAAAAGGCCGGGAGTTCGAATCTCTCAGGGTGCGTTTTATTGTTTAACGGGACGTAGCTCAGCTTGGTAGAGCACCTGGTTTGGGACCAGGGGGTCGCATGTTCAAATCGTGTCGTCCCGACCATATTTTTTAATGCGGGTGTAGTTCAATGGTAGAACTCCAGCCTTCCAAGCTGGTAGCGTGGGTTCGATTCCCATCACCCGCTTAGCAAAAGCCGTCGCTGGACGGTTTTTTTGTTTATGATGGGAAGCGAACGTCAGGGTTCGACCGCTCGGCGAAACTCCAGCACAGCGGAGAGAGCCCTCAAGCGAGCGTCCGCGTCCCGAACGGCCAAAAGATTGGCCGAAAGACACGGAGTATTCCCATCACCCGCTTAGCAAAAACCGTCGCTGGACGGTTTTTTTGTTTATGATGGGAAGCCAACGTCAGGGTTCGACCGCTCGGCGAAACTCCAGCACAGCGGAGAGAGCCCTCAAGCGAGCGTCCGCGTCCCGAACGGCCAAAAGATTGGCCGAAAGACACGGAGTATTCCCATCACCCGCTTAGCAAAAACCGTCGCTGGACGGTTTTTTTGTTTATGATGGGAAGCCAACGTCAGGGTTCGACCGCTCGGCGAAACTCCAGCACAGCGGAGAGAGCCCTCAAGCGAGCGTCCGCGTCCCGAACGGCCAAAAGATTGGCCGAAAGACACGGAGTATTCCCATCACCCGCTTAGCAAAAACCGTCGCTGGACGGTTTTTTTGTTTATGATGGGAAGCGAACCCCAGGGTTCGCTTTTTTTGTTTTAGCTAACGGACACAGAGGCTGCTATAACGCCTAAAAGGGGTGATCCGCCAAGCTTACGGACCGTAGGGACGTTATATGAGAAAATCTGAGGGGTTTCTGGGCCTAATGATGACAATAAGGTTTCCTGTGTCCGCGAAAAGCCCGGAATCCTGCAAATTTGCGGAATAGCGGAAGGAAGGTCCGTTAGATTCCTCCTTTACCAATTATCAAACAACCTTCACGAATTCACTCCTTGGTAGGGCTTGTTATTTGCTATAATTGAAAATGATAATCAATATACATGATACGGCTGTGCGTTCTCAATTACCTGTATATGTACTTAAGGGCAAAGCAGAGGAGGCTGTTTCCGGACATGAATATCAATGAAATCATGGAGGAGTATACGTCGGAGCCGATTATGATTTTGCCGACCTATTACCGCCGCCACCCTGTAGGTTATGTGGAGCCCGGGTATATGACCAATGTATCGGCCTTCCTCTTTCCGGTGAAGGGAGAGGGATATTTTCATTTGGACAACCAGTCCTTCCGCTTCCGCCCGGGTATGGTGATTCACGGTTGCCCCGGCAAGTGGCTAACCTCCGGGAATATCACGGACAAGCCGCTGGAGTTCTACATTATGTATTACCGGCACGAGAAGGACAGTGACGGTTATATGCACCGGGCATACGAAATGGAGATTGGCTCCAGCCCCGGTTTGTTTGCCACTCTCAAAATGCTGACGGATGTGTCCAAACACCCGGATACCTTTTCCAAGTTCCAGGCGAAGGCTCTAGTTTACTCTGTGCTGTCGGAGCTGTTCGGCATTCTGAAAAGCGCCCGGAGCAATGAGGCTCAGAGTATGGTAGAGGAAGCGAGGGGTTACATCGAATTCCACCATATGCGGCAGCATACCCTATGCGACTTGGCCGGGCGGTATGGGATGTGTCCCAAGTATTTTTCGGAGGTGTTCAAAAAGTATATAGGTATCAGTCCCATTGATTACTTAATCGCATACCGGATGAAGGAAGCCCACCGCCTGCTGACGTCCACCTGTGCCACTGTCAAGGAAATTGCCGAGATGGTGGGCTACACCGATGCCTATTATTTCAGCAGACTGTTCAAAAAGCAGTTTGGCCTCGCCCCTACCCAACTCCGCGCACTTCCCATCGAACAGGCCAACTAAAACGAGCCCTATAGTATCGAAAGACTTCGCAGGTACCATCCCATTCCTTTTGGGGGAGTTTCGAGATAAGAAGGAAATTGTCCATCCCCGGTTCAGGAAATCCTCCATTTCTCTCACACTATGCACATGCTAGAATGCTTTATATGTTGCAATTGCGAATCGTTATCAATGAGGAGAGTTGCATAATAGAGAATCTGCATTCAAAAAGTGGAGGGATTAGATTGAAGAAGCTATTGGTATTATGTTTGACATTCGCATTTGCAGCCGGGCTGATGGCAGGCTGTGGCGGTAAAGATGCGGCTGATGGGAATGACTTGGCTGCCGGAGCAAGCCCCGCCGCAACCGCTGCGGCAAGCGCAAGCGCCGCTGCCTCTGCAGCTCCGAAAGCAGACACGGCTGTTTTTCCGCTGACATACAAGGACGCTCTGGGAAATGATGTTGTCATAAAGGAACGCCCGAAGCGCGTAGCGGTTGCTTTTTTCCATTTCCTTGAGCCCTGGTTTTCCCTGGGGGTGACCCCGGTAGCGGCGGACAATGCAAACTCTCTGTTCGGCTTCCTGTCCTTCCAGCCCTTCATCAAGGAGCAAGCCAATGTCCTCGATTTGGGCACCACCGTCAGTGTGGAAAAGGTACTGGAATCCAAGCCCGATCTGATTATCGCGGCTACCCCTTATAACGACAAGATTATGGACCAACTGAAGCAAGTGGCACCCGTTGTGGTATTTAAGAATGACCTGGATTGGAAGGGCCGCCTGCTGGAATTCTCCAAGCTGATCGGCGAGCCCAAGAAGGGCCAGGACAAGGTAGCAGAGATTGAGAAGCTGATTGTCACCAACCGTGAAAAGCTGGCTGCCAAGAAGGATCAGACAGTCGCCTTCATTTCCTTCAACAATAAAGGTACCTATACCGCGTTTGGCCTGGACCGTTGTGTGGCCTTCTATGACAAAACCGCAGGTTTGGGGCTGACCCCTCCTGCCAATTACCCTGCCGTGCATGGCAAGGATAACATCTTTACCCTGGAAGGGCTGCTCCAGCTGAACCCCAGCTATATCTTCCTGTGGGATGATATGACCAGCAATTCCGAAGAGACCACCCTGGAGGAATTGAAGAAGAACCCGGTATGGAATACGCTCACTGCCGTGAAAAACAACCATGTGTTCATTCTTGACCGGGCAGCCTTCTCCGCGGGACCTCTGGGTGTGGAATATGGTGTCAAAGCCATTTCGGAGTTTATGTTGAAATAATTGAAGCCCGACATAAACCAAACAGGTATCCGTCCAAATTACAAAGGGGCGGGGCCTGTTTTGGCATATTGTCCATGAGGTTACGGCGTAGGAGGCAACAGGAATGAACCGTGTTTCGGCAAAAGTGCTGGCAGTTCCCGGGGCTGTCAACAAATTTAAAATCCATACCGGCTGGCTGATTATTCTGGCCGGGTTTGCTGTATTGTTAACCGGAATGCTCTATTCCGTCTCCAAAGGCGCCATGCCCATTCCCTTTCAAGTGGCATGGGATGCGGTCGTTCACCGGGACGACACCAACCCGCAGCATATGGTCATCTACAATCTCCGGCTGCCCCGGGTGATTGCAAGTGCTTTGATCGGCGCCTCCTTCGGAGTGGCAGGGGCTCTTATGCAAGGGATGACCCGCAATCCCATGGCGGATGCGGGACTGATGGGCTTAAACGCGGGAGCAGGATTTATGCTGTCCATCTGCTTTGCGTTTTTTTCGGGAGTCTCCTATCTGCAAATTATGATGCTCTCCTTCGTCGGTGCTGCCCTGGGAGCGGGGCTCGTATATGGCATCGCCTCCTTGCAGCGCGGCGGGGCCTCCCCCATGCGGCTGGTATTGGCGGGAGCGGCAGTAACGGCGCTGTTGACTGCACTCAGCCAAAGCATTGCCATCTACTACAACGTAGCGCGCAGCTTGATGTTCTGGACCTCCGGCGGTGTGGCGGGAAGTGACTGGAGCCAGCTGAGGCTGGCGGCACCTATAATTATCGTAGCTATCCTTGGAGCTATGCTGCTCTCCCGGTCGGTTTCCTTGATGAACCTGGGTGAGGATGTGGCTCAGGGCTTGGGGCTGAAGACGGCGTTGGTGAAGACCATCGGGACCGTCCTCGTGCTTCTGCTGGCGGGGGTGTCTGTTGCCGTGGTGGGTGCAGTGGGCTTTATCGGTCTGGTGGTGCCGCATATGTGCCGGGCGCTGGTAGGCGTGGATTACCGTTACATTATTCCCGCCTCGGCAGTATTCGGGGCTTTGCTATTGGTGACAGCGGATCTGGCGGCGAGAACCCTCAACCCGCCTTCGGAAATTCCCATCGGGGCATTGGTGGCCCTGATCGGCGTGCCCTTTTTCCTTTATCTGGCCCGTAAACAAAGGAGGGCTGGTTAACGATGGCGCAAATCAGCTTGACCATGGAGCAGTTCCGCCGGAAAACCATCCGCCGGAATGTGGCCGTGGCGGTGGTGATCACGCTTCTGCTGGCCGTTTCTTTTGTCATCAGCATGAACACGGGTTTTTCCCGGCTGACGCCGATGGATACCATCCGGACCCTGTTCGGGGGTGGTACCGAGAAGGAGAATATGGTGCTCTTCCAATTCCGCCTGCCCCGGATTGTCCTCTCTCTGCTGGTGGGGGCTGGCTTGGGCGTAGCCGGTTCCATTATCCAGGGGGTAGCCCGCAATCCGCTGGCGGACCCCGGTTTGCTGGGCATCAACGCAGGCGCTGGGTTGATGGTCGTGCTCTTCATTATGGTGTTCGGCGCCAAATCCGCCGGTTCTATCTTCCTGCTGCCGGTTCTGGCATTGGCCGGAGCGGGTATGGCTGCCATCGTGATTTATGTCCTGGCCTACAAAAGAGAGGAAGGCATCAGTCCGATACGGCTGATTCTGGTGGGTATTGCTTTGCAGGCCGGCATTACATCTGCCATGACCGTACTGGTGATGAGTCTGGATGAAGCCCAGTTCGATTTTCTGGTGCAGTGGCAGGCGGGCAGTATTTGGGGCTCCAACTGGAAGTTTGTGTGGGCGCTTTTGCCCTGGCTGATCGTGCTGCTGCCCTATGTTTGGTCCAAGTCCCGGATGCTGGATGCCCTGAACCTGGGGGATGATGTGGCCGGAGGGCTGGGAGCCCGGGTAGAGAAGGAGCGGCGCAGCCTGCTTATAGCCGCAGTCGGACTGGCTGCCTCGTGTGTGGCGGTCAGCGGCAGCATCAGCTTTGTAGGGTTGATTGCCCCGCATCTGGCCAAAATGCTCACCGGCACCCGCCACCATGTCCTGCTTCCCATCTCTGCTTTGACGGGAGCGTTGATTGTATCCGCCGCCGATACCCTGGGACGGATTGTGGTCAGCCCCGATGAGCTTCCCGCGGGCCTGATTGTGGCAGTGGTGGGTGGGCCGTACTTTCTTTATCTCTTAATCAAAAGCGGGAGATAAGCCTTATTCAATTATTAAAAAGAAAGCGGGTGAGTCCGACGATGATTCAAGACAGCACGGCTTCCGGGCTTAAGCACCTGCGCCGGTTGTCCGCAGTGAAGTCGGAGCGGGCAATTGAAATGCTGACTCCGGCGGCCAACCCGGGCAGCCATTGCCCCATGCACACCACCTTGTCCCTGGCCGGGCGGATGGCCGGTGTGTCCACCTTGGTGATCGGCATGCCGGAATGCGGCACCTACAGCAAAATGGTTATACCGGAGCCGTTCGGCAAAGCTGGCGAGCTGCATTGGGTGTACCTTTTGGACGGAAACGAAGTGGTATTCGGCTGCAGCAAGGGACTGGGCGAGGCCATCAAGGAAATGGATGCTGCGGGAGCGCGGGCCATTCTGCTGATTGTCACCTGCATTCCTAATCTGATTGCGGAGGATGTGGAGCTGCTGGTCCAGGAGATGGAGCCGCAGCTTTCAACGGCAATGCTTGCCGTGGTACAAGCCGCCCATTTTACATGCAGCAGCTATCCCACTGGATACTGGCGGACGTTAGCCGCCATGGGCAGCCTCATGGAGGAAGGGCCGGAAACCGGAACTGCCCGCACCATGAACATCATGAGCTTCGGAGCGCAGCGGACTGCTGCAGGTCCGGAGCTGGGGGAGCTGTTGGAGGGGCAGGGCTGGCGCATCAGGCATCTGGGTCCCGGCTCAGCCTTAGAGGACTATCTGGAGGCGCCCGAGGCGTCGCTTAACATTGTGGCTTCCCCGCATTTTGCCGAGCTGGCGGCTGTGATGGAGAAACGCTTTGGTATTCCTTCCGTTCAGCTGCACAGTGCGTATAGCTGCACGGAAATCGAGCAGGCGTATGAGCGCATTGCGGAGCTATTGGACATTCCCCAACAGAAGGCAACATACCCGGCACGCCAGGAAGTGCTTGCGCTGGAGCGGGAAATAGAAGCACGTATGAAGGGGGTAACCTTTGCCATTACGGAAGGGTGTGTAGATCCGCTGCCATTGGCGGCGTATTTTACCCGGTTGGGGCTGGAGCCCGTTCTGATTCATATGGAAGGCTTCGGACATGGAGATAAGGCGTGGGGGCGGACTATTGTCAAAAGCGGGTTTGATCCGCTGGTTTGTCACATGGCCAGTCCGGAAACGGACGGAGCTGTTATAGCGGAGCTGTCACCGGGCCTATGTGTAGGACGGCCCTTGATCCCCCGTGCACAGGGAACGGTTTATCTGGAGGGGCAGGCTACATCTGCGGCCACCTGCGGCTTCGGGCGTAGCATCCGGCTGTTGGAGAGTTTGTCCAAGGCCATGGCTATGCAGCAAGAGTAAAAAGGAGGAGAGTGCTGTGGGATTGTACAGGTTTCGTCCCCCTGCATCGGGGCGGATGGGAATCCTGTGGACCCTGTCCACCATCCGCAATGCCGCCTTGGTGGAGTTTGGCTCCATGGGGCATATGGTGTATGCGCGGGTTACCTTGGAACGGATGGGAGTAAGCGGGGCTTGCGGATTATATGCGACGCACTTGAACGAAAACGATATTGCATTGGGCTCCACGGACCGGCTGCTGGACGCAGTTCGGAATGTTATCCAAAAGGATGCGCCGCAGGCGGTATTCCTGCTGCCTTCCTCTGTTCCGGAAATTATCGGGACGGATCTGGGGGCGTTGGCCCGGGAGCTGGGCGGGCTGTACCCGGAGGTCCCGGTGGTGGCCTTTGGCAAAGGGGGCTTTCACGAGGTTGCCTGCCATGGCGTGGAGGAGGCGCTGGCTGTTCTGGCCCGGGAGCTGGCTCGGCCGGCGGCGGGCCAGCAGCCGGAAGGCGGGCGGAGGGCAGAACCCGGCACCTACAACATTATCGGCTCCTGTGCCGACCGTTTCCGCTTCCGGGCGGAGGCCGCCGAGCTGGAGCGCCTGATGTGGGGAGGCCTCGGGATGAAGCCTCAATGTGTTATGACCGCAGGGGCTTCGGTGGAGGAGCTGCGCACCCTTGGCAGTGCCAGCCTTAATCTGGCGGTGCGGGAAGAGGCGCTTGCTGCAGCCGAATGGCTGAAGGACAACCATGGGACCCCCTATGTGTTGGGCTGCCCCTACGGAATAGAAGGAACCACCCGATGGCTGGTGCAGGTGGGTGAAGCCATCGGACGCAAGCCGGATGCCGGATTTATCAGCCGGGAGTCAGCGGAGGCCAGACAAGCCTCCCGCCAGTTGGTGCCGGCTATCCGTTACCGGAAGGGAAAGGCCCGTCTGTTTTTGGGCGGACCTTCCGAAAGTGTGGCGGGAATAGGCGCTTTTGCCAGAGAGGAGTTGGACATGACGGTGGAAGCCGCGTGGCGCGACAGTCCCTACGGGAATAGCAGCACACTGCCATTTTACACGGAACGGCAGTGGATGGAGGCGGCCAAGGCTGCAGAGGGCGCCATCCTGATGGCCAGCGGCCAAACCCTGCAATGGGCGGGGCAGCCGGATACCCTGCAGATCGCCAACCCTGATCTGGCCTGGCGGATCAATCCCTATGCACCACCTTTTGCCGGCTACCGGGGGGCGATGCACCTGATGGAGCTCTGGGCTAATGAAATCAACCGGAACGGCTGAGAAGCTGTACGATCAGAGAAAGGGGAGTCCGGCCAATGGCTAATGAAATGCCGCGAAAAACTGTGGATTTGTCAACAAAGGAGCCTGGGGCGGGAGATGGATTTGCTTTGGCGGGTACGGAATGTATCGAGGTCTGCTCCTCCGTCTCCGGCCGGGAATACCGGATTATGCTTGCCACCCCGCAGACCTCGTCTCCCGCTGCCGGGTATCCCGTTATTTATCTGCTTGATGCGGAAATGTGCTTCGGCACAGCCGTGGAAGCGGTGCACTGGCAGACGAAGCCGCCCAAGGGATATGATCCCGCCGTGGTGGTTGGCATCGGGTATCCGTCCCGGCTGGACCGGGTGCGGGAACGGTTCCTGGATTATACGACTCCTGCCGACCCAGCCCAGCTGCCTGTCCGGGGAAACAGAGAACCTTGGCCGCCCTTAGGCGGGGCGGATGCATTCCTGGACTTTATCGAGCAGGAGCTGATGCCGGTGGTGGAGGCCCGTTATCCAGTGGACCGGAGCAGACAGGCGTTTATCGGGCATTCCATGGGCGGTTTTCTGGTGCTGCATGCGCTGTTTACCAGAGCACCTGTGTTCCGGACCTATGTGGCGGGCAGCCCCTCCATCTGGTGGAACGGCCATACCCTGCTTGAAGAGGAGAGGGCCTTCCGGCGGAGGCTCATGGAGAGGGCGGACGGGCAGAAGGCGGCCGAGTCTGTAGGGAGGGTTGAGTCTCCTGAGAGGGCGGAGACCCTTAGTTCGGCAGATCCCGAACGTCTCCTGCTGATTGCCGCAGGCGGGCATGAAGGCGGGGGAGACAGCCGGATGCTGGAGAACGCCATGGAATTGGGAGCCCGTCTTTCGGCTCTTCACCACCCGTTGCTGACTGTAGTTGTGAAGGAATTCGAAGGAGAAGGCCATATTTCGGTGGTGCCGGCCTTGTTGGCCAAGGGAATTCGGCTTTCATTAGCAAAGACCCGGGAGGAGCGGGAGTGGAATGTGTAACGATGTTCTGACCGCTGGCCGGAAAAAAGTCTTGCGTACGGGGGCCTATCCTCTTATAATGATAACAGTTCTCATTTAGAATGATAATGCGAATCATTATTATTTACGGGAAACTAAAAGCCATGAGGGGAGTAATTGGTGTTATGAAAAAGGTTGGTTTGACAGCATCGCTCGTATTGGGTCTGGGTATGATTCTGGGGGCCTGCGGCAGCAGCAACAATGCGGCTGATCCCTCCACCGCTGCTTCTGCCAGCCCGGCAGCCAGCGCACCAGTTGCAGCTTCTGCAAGTCCTGCTGCAGCTCCGGCGGATCAAGGCCCCAAGACCATTACATATTTGGATAAGCAATATCAGCTGGCCGGCACGAAGAATATCGTCGTCGCCAGTCTGGAGGCCATGGAGGATGCGGCTGTTCTGGGCGTGAAGCCCGTAGGCGCCGTAACCGACGGCGTGAAGATTCCCGAGTATATGTCCAAGGCCATGGAGGGTGCCGTGGAAGTGGGCAACCGCCAGCAGCCCAATGCCGAAGCCATCCTGAAGCTGAAGGCCGACGTTATCATGGGCACCTCCAAGTTCCAGGCTGCCGTGGTGGAGCAATTGAACAAGGTTGCCCCTATGATTCCCGTCTCCCATATTTCCTCCAACTGGGAAGCTAACCTGCTGGTGATGGGCCAAATTGCCGGCAAGGAGGCGCAAGCCAAGGACATTATCGAAAAGTACAAGAAGGATGCCGCTGCTGCCAAGGAGAAAATCGCCGCTAACGTGAAGGACAAGAAGGTCCTGATGCTGCGCGTCCGCACCGGAAGCCTTTACGCGTATCCTGCCGATGTGTATTTTAACCCTTCCTTCTATACGGATTTGGGTATTGCCGTTCCGGAAGAGCTCAAGGCTGTGAAGGCCCAAGAGCTAGTTTCCATCGAAAAACTGGCCGAGATCAACCCGGATTACCTGTTCGTCCAATTCGCCGAGGCCGAGAACAAGGACCAGCCCAAGTCTCTGGAGGAGCTTCAGAACAATCCGATCTGGAAAAGCCTGAAGGCTGCCAAAAACGGCAAGGTTTTCGTGAACATTGTAGACCCCAGCGCCCAAGGCGGCACCTCCTGGAGCAAGCTGGCATTCCTGGATAAGGCCGTTGCCGCTCTCAGCCAATAAGCCCCATGTCGCATAAGGCGGTTTCACCCTACCTGATTTTGGCGGTTTCACCCGTTGCCATCGTGCTGGTCCTGCTAGCCTCCGTCATGTATGGGGCCAAGTCCATGGACTGGACGGTGGTAAGGGATGCCTTCTTTCATTTTGATCCGGATAATGTAAACCATCAGATTGTGCTCCACTCCCGGCTGCCCCGGGCGGCGGGGGCCCTTCTGATCGGCGGCTTCCTGGCCATGTCGGGCGCCATGATGCAGGGGATGACCAGAAACTATCTGGCGTCCCCTGCCATTATGGGGGTCTCCGATGGGGCCGCTTTTGCTATTACCTTGACCATGATTCTGATGCCCAACGGCTCCATGCTGGGACTGGTAGCAAGCTCGTTTATCGGCTCGGCCTGCGGGGTGGCCCTGGTTTTCCTGCTGTCGTGGATGATGCCGGGAGGAATGGCACCGGTGCGGATGGCGATTCTGGGGACGATTATCGGGACGTTCCTGAGCAGCGCCTCGGCAGCGCTGGCCATCTCCTTCAATATCTCCCAGAACGTCAGCTTCTGGTTCAATGCCAGACTGCACCAGATGAACCCTGACCTGGTAAAGCTGGCGCTGCCGTTAGGGCTGATTGGACTGGCTGTGGCCCTTGTGCTGGCCCGGTCCATCACCATCATTTCCCTGGGGGATGATATCGCGGCGGGCCTGGGGCAGCGCACCTTCTGGGTGAAGCTGGCCACCATGGCCTGTGTAGCGCTGCTGACGGGAGTATCCGTGGCCTTGGCAGGCAAGATTGCCTTTGTCGGGCTCCTGATTCCCCACATGACCCGCTATCTGGTCGGTGTGGACTACCGTTGGGTGGTTCCCTGCTCCGGGCTGATGGGGGCTGTGTTCCTGGGGCTGTCGGATGTACTCAGCCGGTTTATGAACTACCCCTTCGAAACCCCCATCGGGGTGGTCACCTCTGCTGTGGGCATCCCGTTCTTCCTGTACCTGATCCGTACGAGGGGAGGCGGCGAGCGTGCAGCCTAGAACCACACCTTTGCGGTTAGCCGTTGTGATTGTGACGGGGCTGGTGTTGTCCGTGATCGTGGCGTACCTCAGCCTCACCAGCGGGGAGTTTGATCTGAGCGTGCGGGAGGTTGTGAATACCCTCTTCCGCCTGGAGACAACCCCGCAGTGGGATCTGGTGATTTTTGACTTCCGCCTGCCCCGCATTGTGCTGGGGGCATTGGTGGGCGCCGGTCTGGCTGCAGCGGGCGCGGTCATTCAAGGAGTCAGCCGCAACGGCTTGGCAGACCCGGGCATTCTTGGCATCAACGCAGGAGCCGGAGCTGCCATTGTCACCTTCATGTTCTTCTACCAGGGCCAGATCCGCACCACCGGGTGGTCCGCTATTCTGGCCATGCCCTTCTTTGGCCTGGCGGGGGGGATTGCCGCCGCTGGCCTGATTTACCTGTTTGCCTGGAAGTCCGGGCGGCTGGACCCTCAGCGTCTGCTGCTGACGGGAATCGCCATCAGCTCCGGCTTTGGGGCGTGGACCCTGTTTCTGTCGTTGAAAATGAACGCTTCCGATTTTGAAATGGCCACCGTCTGGCTGTCCGGGAGCATCTGGAGCGCCAACTGGAAGTTTGTCGTATCCATTGCCCCTTGGCTCATTATCCTGCTGCCGGTGATTTACCGGAAGTCCTATGTTCTGGATCTGTTCCAGCTGCACGAAAGCAGCGCCATCAGTCTGGGCGTTCGTACGGAGCGGGAGAAGTCTCTCCTGCTCTTGGCCAGCATCGGCATGGTCAGCGCCTGTGTGTCCATCTCGGGAGGCATCGGCTTTGTTGGCCTGCTGGCCCCTCATATTGCCAGACGGCTGGTGGGCCTGCACCACCGCCATATGCTGCCCGTTTGCACCATTATGGGCATGCTGCTGGTGATCCTGGCGGATTACATCGGCAAAAATGTGGTCGCCCCTGCCGAGGTTCCCGTTGGCATTGTTATCGCCATTATCGGCGTCCCTTATTTTGTCACCCTGCTTATGAAACGCCCTGCTTAGAGGAGGCTTGAACCGCATGCTTATGAAAGGCAGCCTGATTAAGGACCAGTTGGACAACCGGGAGGTCACCCTCTACATTCCCCCCTCCTGCGGGGCCTGCAGCCTGACCTTCCCCCTGCTTCTGGTCCAGGACGGGGATTCTCTCTTCGCCTCCAATACGGAGTTATTGGAGTGCAGCTTCGCCCAAGGGAAGCTGCCGGAGATGATTATCGCGGGTGTGAAGCCGGTGAACCGGCTGAATGAATACACCCCCTGGCCTGCACCGGCGCTGGTGCCGGAGCGGCCGGATTTCGGCGGGGAGGGCCCGGCATATATCCGTTTTCTGGCGGAGCGCCTGCTGCCGTATCTCCAAACCAACTACTACGCCGACGGCCGCCGGGAAATGACCGGCATCCTCGGAGCCTCCTTGGGCGGGCTGCTGTCCTATTATGCCGGGGCGGTCCGGCCGGATGTGTTCGGCAGGATAGGGCTGCTGTCCGCTTCGCTGTGGTACCGGGGGATGATGGACTTTATCCGGCAGGATGCCCCGGCGGCTGCAAGGCGGGACCAGCGCCTGTACATGTCCGTGGGGACCCGGGAGGGGGAAGGCAAGGAAACGGTCCAGAAGGACATGCCTGCCCTGAACCGGGCAGCCTTCGAGCTGCTGGCCGGCAGCGGGCTGGGACCCGACCGGCTCCGCCTGGATATGGAGGAAGGCGCGTTTCATGAGCAATCCAGCTTTGTGCGGCGTTTCCCGGAGGCAGTGGAATGGTTGTTCGGGCAGCCAACGGAGACGGCAGATAAGGTTTCTGCGCCAGGAAGGAGGCTTGAGTGATGGAGCAAACCGATCATAGACTTGCTGTGTCCGTTACAGAGGAATCCGGCCCCGTCCTGGTGCCCGGCACAGAGGCCTGGACGATGCAGTGGCCGGAATCCGGCCGCTCTTACCGGATCATGGCGGCGTTACCCTCTGGCGAGGCTCCGCCGGAGGGTTACCCCGTTATCTATCTCCTGGACGCGGACTCCTGCTTCGCAATAGCTGTGGAGACACTGCGCCTGATGACCCGCAAGCCCCACGGCTATGATCCGGCCATCCTCATCGGCATCGGTTATCCCGCAGGAATGGAGGCCTCCAAGGAGCGGTTTCTGGACTACACCACACCAGCGGAGGAGGCTATGCTGCCCAACCGGGGAGACGGCTCCCCGTGGCCAGAGATCGGCGGTGCCGAGGCGTTTCTGGATTTCATCACCGGCGGTTTGCAGCCGTTGGTGGCCCGCCGTTATCCCGTGAATGCCCGTCGGCAGTCGCTGTTCGGGCATTCCCTGGGCGGTTTCCTGGCGCTGCACGCGCTGTTCACCCGGAGGGGAGCATTCGCCGCTTATGTAGCCGGCAGCCCCTCCATCTGGTGGGCGGACCGGGTGCTGCTTCAGGAAGAGGAGGTTTTCCGGCAGCAGGCGGAGGAGAGAGCGGCGGGCGGTGAGGGTTCTGTGCCTCCCATTCAGTTGTTGATCGGTATCGGAGAGCTGGAGAAGGGGCATCGGAGCCGGATGTGGGAGAACGCGGAGGAGATGGCGGAGCGGCTGATCTCCAGGCCTCCTGCGGGGCTTGCGACCACATTCAGCAGGTTTGAAGGAGACGGTCATGTTTCGGTGATACCCGCGTTGATTGCCAAAGGCATCCGGGTCGTTTTATCCACATCCCATGACGAAAGGGGACGCATTATATGAAGGATCGTTTGTTTACCCAGCAACTGGATATTGCCTATGAAAGCCGCTTGATCGTGGAGGATCTGAACCTCTCCATTCCCTCCGGCAAGATTACGGCTCTGGTAGGAGCCAATGGCTCAGGGAAGTCCACCATCCTGAAGACCATGTCCCGGATATTGAAGCCCCGCAAGGGCAGTGTATTCCTGGACAGCAAGGCGATCCACCAGCAGTCCACCAAGGATGTGGCTAAGCAATTGGCCATCCTGCCGCAGAATCCGGTAGCTCCGGACGGTTTGACGGTGGGTGAGCTGGTGGGTTATGGGCGTTTCCCCCACCAGAAGGGCTTCGGTACTCAAACCCGGGAGGACCGGGATATTATCCGCTGGGCCATTCAGGTGACCGGGATGGAGGATTTTTTCGACCGGCCGGTAGACCAGCTCTCAGGGGGCCAGCGGCAGCGGGCTTGGATTGCCATGGCTCTGGCGCAGCAGACGGACATTCTGTTCCTGGATGAGCCCACCACGTTCCTGGACATGGGGCATCAGCTGGAGGTGCTGAAGCTTCTGCAGAAGCTGAATCAGGAGGAGGGCAGAACCATCGTGATGGTGGTTCACGACCTGAATCATGCCACCCGGTATGCGGGCCATATGGTGGCCATCAAGTCCGGCAAGGTGGTCAGCCAGGGTACACCCACGGAAGTCATGACCCGGGATGTGCTGCGTCTGGTCTTCGGTATTGAAGCGGACATTATCTCCGACCCGCGGACGGGAGTTCCCCTGTGCCTGCCGTTTGAGCTGGCGCGGGAGGAAGCCGCGGAGCCAATGCCGGAGCAGGCTGCGGTCCGAAGTGAGCTGCTGGCGGCAGCCGGACGGGGCCGATAAGGGGTTCTCACGCCGGTTCGGCGGGGAAATCGAGTGTATGGTGATATGCAGAAACGAAAACAAGAACGAGAAGAGAGCCGTTTTCCGCTGATGGAGAATGGTTCTCTTTTTTTGCGCCGGCGATGTCCTCCTGAAGGGTATGCTAACGGACAGAGAGGCCGCTAATGGGCGTAAACCTGGCGGTTTTTCATTTTCGCGGACCGGGAGGCCGTTATTCTTCTAAATGTGGACTCAAACAAGGTTTACCAAAGCACATAGCGTCCCCCCTGTCCGCAAAAGCCAGGGAAAGAAGGATTTTGCCCAAATAAGGGATTGTCGGTCCGTTAGAATCACCTATGGTCCAGCGGGACCATCACCATCAACGAAAATACCGGGCAGACGCGGCACTTTCGTATAAATCCCGGCTGCAGAGCTGGGAGGGGCGGACCTCGGTCAACCATACGAGTGAACCCCAGAAAAGTCGATGTGACGACGAGCAGCCTGCAGCCATCCTGCCGTCCAATTCACATATGACTACTACCAGGGGACAAATTTCCATCCCTAAAAAACAAAAATCATTTTGACAGACGGAATCGCGCATGCTATTTTTGTATGAAAAGCAATTTTTGCAGGCGGCGGGATTGGTGATTTGTTTGAAAGATCCGAATTTTTTATCGTATTCCCTCTATATTTATTCGGATCAGCTGTGATAAAATAAACTAATCTAAGTTTTGAGTCTGATAAAGACTGATTAATGCGGAACGGCGCAGAACCATTTAGGCTAACGGGGTGAGGAGCATGTCGGAATACATATTGGCTGCCAAGGGAACCAGCAATAATCTGCTGCGGCGGGACATCCGCTTTCTGGCGAATATACTGGGTGAGGTATTGGTAGGCCAAGGCGGCGAGGAATTGTTGAATGTAGTGGAGAAAATCAGGGAAATGAGCAAATCCATGCGGCTTGCTTCTGACTCGGATATTTATAAGGAGTACATGTCGACGATTCACAGCTTAAGCCCAGTGATCCGGCATCAGGTAATCCGGGCGTTCGCCATATATTTCCAGCTGGTGAACATTGCCGAGCAGAACCACCGCATCCGCCGGAAACGCGACTATGACCGCACTGCCGGAGAAACCATCCAGCCCGGCTCCATTGAGAGCATCATCAAGGAGCTGCAGATTCGGGATATTACCGCGGAGGAGATTCAGGATATTCTCGAGGGCATCTCCCTTGAGCTGGTGATGACGGCGCATCCCACGGAAGCGACCCGCAAGGCTGTGCTGGACATCCACCACCGGATTGCCGACCAGATGATGGAGCTGGATAATCCGATGCTCACCTACCGGGAACGGGAGCAGCTGCGCAGCTGTCTCCACGGAGAGATTCTGGCGCTGTGGCAAACCGATGAGCTCCGCGACCGGAAGCCTACGGTACTCGACGAAGTGCGCAATGGCCTGTATTATTTTGACGAAACTCTCTGTGACGTGCTGCCGGAGGTATATGCGGAATTGGAACGGTGTTTGGAGAAATATTATCCCGACCAATCCTGGCATGTTCCGACCTTCCTCCGGTTCGGCTCCTGGATCGGCGGTGACCGGGACGGCAATCCTTCGGTTACCTCCAATGTGACCTTCGAGGCCCTGGGCATGCACAGGGGGCTGGCCCTTCAGAAGTATGAGGAGTCCCTCCGGGAAGCTCTGAACTATATGAGCTTCAGCACCAGCATTGTCCAGGTGACCGATGAGCTTTTGAAGTCCATCGAGGACGAGCGGGATTGTATGGATCTGGACATTGAGGATGCCTGGAGAAACGAGAAGGAGCCTTACCGGGTCAAGCTGACCTACATGCTGGAAAAGGTGCAGAACACGGGGAACCCCCATTTTCATAACCCTTCCGCCCGTTATTGGTCTCCCGATGAATTCATCAGCGACCTGCGGATCGTGGACCGCAGCCTGCGCAGCCATTATGCGGGACAGATTGCCGACCGGTTCATCCGCAAGCTCATCCGGCAGGTGGAGCTGTTCGGCTTCCATATGAGCACGCTGGACATCCGCCAGCACAGCAAGGAGCATGAGAATGCCATCTCCGAAATTTTCAGAATCATCGGATTAACCGATCATTACGGGGATTTGCCCGAGGACGAGAAGGTCACCCTCCTGACAGAGGTGCTGAACGACCCGCGCCCTGTTACCTCCCCTTACTTCGAATATTCCGAATCCACTACGGAGTGCCTGAATGTCTATCGTACCGTCCAGGCGGCCCAGAAGGAATTTGGCGTCAATTGCATCAAGAGCTACCTGATCAGCATGACCCAAAGCGCCAGCGACCTGCTGGAGGTGATGGTATTCAGCAAGGAGGTTGGTCTGTACCGCAGGGATAAGGAAGGCAATCTGATTTGTACCCTGCAGCCGGTGCCCCTGTTCGAAACCATCGACGATCTGCACGACGCACCGTCCATTATGGCTACATTGTTTGCCATTCCCGCTTACCGCGATGCGGTAGCCAGCACCAACAACCAGCAGGAGATTATGCTGGGTTACTCCGACAGCAACAAGGACGGCGGCGCTCTCACAGCCAACTGGGAGCTTCGTTTGGCCTTGAAGGATCTGACCGAGATGGCCCGTGCCTTCTCTGTGAAGCTGAAGTTTTTCCATGGCCGGGGCGGAGCCTTGGGACGCGGCGGTATGCCGCTCAACCGCAGCATTCTGGCCCAGCCTCCCGAAACCATCGGAGGAGGCATTAAGATTACCGAGCAGGGCGAGGTGCTCTCCCAGCGGTACTCCATGAAGGGGATTGCCTACCGGAGCCTGGAGCAGGCCACCTGGGCGCTTTTGACGGCTGCAGTGATGTCCCGTCACCCCCAAAGCGACATTCACGAATACAAGTACGAAACGATTATGAAGCAAATTTCCGATGCCTCCCTGAAGAAGTATCAGGAGCTGGTCTTCGGGGATCCGGACTTCATGGCGTTCTTCCGGGAGTCCACGCCCCTGCCCGAGGTGGGCGAGCTGAATATCGGCTCCCGCCCGTCGAAGCGCAAAAACAGCGACCGGTTCGAGGACCTGCGGGCGATTCCCTGGGTGTTCGCCTGGACCCAAAGCCGTTACCTGTTCCCTGCATGGTATGCGGCGGGCAGCGGCCTGAACAGCTACTACAAGGGCAAGGCCGAGAACATGAAGCAGCTGCAGAAAATGTATGCCAAGTGGTCCTTCTTCCGGACCGCTATCGACAACCTTCAGATGGCCTTGGCCAAGGCGGATTTGAACATCGCCCGGGAGTACGGCAAGATGGTGAAGGACCGGTCGATTGCCGACCGGATCTTTCAGGAGATCAGCGACGAGTTCAAGCTGACCTCCGAGCTGATTCTGATGATTACCGGCCAGAAGGAAATTCTCGATAATGTGCCGATTCTCCAAGAGTCCATCAAGCTCCGCAATCCGTATGTGGATCCCATGAGCTATATGCAGGTGCTGCTTCTGACGGAGCTCCGGGATTGCCGGGAACGCGGCGCAGATGACGAGCGGCTGATCCGAGAGGTGCTGCTGACCATCAACGGCATTGCTGCAGGGCTGCGGAATACGGGCTGATGCCATAAACGAGTGTCATAACTAATAGGAAGTTGTAAATCGGGGACCTTAAGGATCATATACCTTATAGGGCCCCGGTTTTTTGTCTGAAGGCGGGGAACGGCGTGGGAGCGAAGGCAGAGGATTTGGTTTCGTAACGGAACCAGGAGGACCTTAGAACGTAAAAAATGGGGATTTCCAGCTGTAACGGAACTCAGCACTCTTACACCGCTAAAAGCGTCATTTACAGGCAATATTAGCCTTCTAAGAGCTTCTGAGTTCCGTTAAAATTGAGAAGCGGCGGTTTTGGGGGGCTAAGAGTCGCTGAGTTCCGTTAAAATCGGGAGAGGGCTGTTTCGGTGGCAGCTGTGCGCTTATGAGTTCTGTTACTGAGCAGCGTAGGTTACATTTAATATGAAGGAGCACGTCAATCGCATGAAAACGATGTTTTCGTATAAATGGGTGGCAATTCTCTGTATTGTGATCGGAGCCTCCAGCTATGGTTTGCTTTCGCCGGTGATTAAGCTGGCTTTTGCGGATGGTATCAGCGAGGGAAATGTCACCTCGGCCCAGGTTACCATGGGAGCGCTTATTATGTGGCTGCTGGTCCTGGTGACGCCGGCGGCACGTAAGAGCTCGTTTACCGGCCCGTGGATCAAACAGGCGCTCATCGGTATGAGCGGCTTGTCCCTTACTACTATTTTTTATAATCGAACATTGTCGGAATTGGACGCTTCTTTGGCAATTGTATTGCTATTTCAGTTTACTTGGATTACCATCGTAATGGAATGTATTGCTGAACGGAAGTGGCCGACCCGCTACCAGGGCGGCGCAATTGCCGTGGTGATGGCCGGCACCATCCTGTCCGTGAACCTGTTGTCGGCGGATTTGTCACGGTTCAGCGTGAGCGGGATTCTTTTTGGTCTGGCCTCGGGCTTCACCTACAGCCTGTTCTTGTTTCTGGCGGGACGGGTGGAATCGGACCAGCATCCTTTTTTGAAATCGGCTTGGATGCTGACTGCCGGACTTATCGTGATCTATTTGTTCTATCCGCCGGTTTTCCTGGTTGGCGGAGCCCCTGATACAGGCTCCCTTATCGTGTGGGGTCTGGGTCTGGGCCTTCTGGGACAGGTGATTCCCACAGTGGCGTTTCTCATTGGCATCCCCCGCACGGGAGCATCGCTTGCGGCGATGGCGGGGGCCATGGAGCTGCCGGTTGCACTTATTGGAGCATACTTGCTTTTGGGCGAAAGTATTACCGGCATACAGTGGCTGGGCATGGGGCTCATACTGGCAGGGATTGCCCTGTCCGAGCTTAAACATACAGAAGGCGGCGCGAAATCCTTGTCATAACTGGAGAGACGGGGATTTCGGGTATAGCCGGGTGGAGGAGTTTTTGTGAACTACGTAGAGGCGCGGCTGGTGAGGCTGGCGCGCAATGGGGACAGACAGGCTTTTGAAGAGCTGGTGGAGATGTATAAAGACAAAATCTATCATCTCGGCTACCGGATGCTGAGCAACTCCATGGAAGCGGAGGATGTAACGCAGGATACTTTCCTGCGGGTCTACATGAATCTGGACCGCTATGATGAGAACCAGAAATTTTCCACCTGGATCTACCGGATTGGCACCAATCTCTGCATCGACCGTCTGCGTAAGCGCAAACCGACTTATTCGCTGGACGCGGAGATGCCGGAGGGGGACGGAACGGACTGGTATTCGCTGTTGAAGAGCGACCAGGACACTCCCGAGGAGGAGGTTGTGCTTTCGGAAACACAGGACCAGATCCGCGGCGCCATCGAAACCCTTCCTGAAAAATATAAGTCCGTGGTGATTCTGCGTTATCTTCACGACATGTCCCTTCAAGAAATCGGGGATGTGCTGGGTATGCCCGTCACTACAGTCAAAACCCGGGTCCACCGGGGGAGGGAATTCCTGCGAAAAAAGCTTGAGCCTGAATTCGGAGGCGGCATTTAAAAATGAAACCAACCCAATCGCCGATACGTATGATACATTGTCAACCAGACGAGTTATGGAAAGGGGAGGCTTAACGATGCAATGTTCCGATGCCCTTCCTCTGATACATGAATACCTGGACGGAGATCTTGAAGGGGCAGACGCGGTGGAGCTGAAGAAGCATCTTCTGATCTGTCCGGACTGCAACAAGCTGTTCAAGCAGATGGAGCAAACGGAGGCCTGTATCCGTTTGTTGCCCAAGACACCGGTTCCCTCCGATCTGACAGCCCGGATTATGGGCAATATCCCAGTGAAGAAGAAGCGGCGCGAGAGCTGGCTCAAGTGGCTCCGCACACATCCGGCTTTGTCGGTGGCTTCGGTTTTTTTGCTGGTGATGGCTACAAGCTTCCTGTCGCTGTGGGATCAGGATAAGGACATGGTGGTTAAAGGCCCCAGTCTGGATCAGGTAGTCATTCAAGGAGATACCGTCATCATCCCCCAAGGGCACACTGTCCAGGGCGATTTGACGGTGAAGCGGGGAAAAGTTCAGGTGGACGGCAGTGTGGATGGGAATGTAACGGTGATCGACGGAAGCTACAATCTGGCCTCCACCGCTTATATTTCCGGTCATGTGAATTCAGTGGACGAGACGCTGGAGTGGATTTGGTACAAGGTAAATGAGGTTTTCTCTTGGGTGACCCCGTGAAGACGTAAAGAAAATGATTAACCTTCCCTTAGATTTTTATGAAGGGGAGGTTTTTTGTTTGAAAATTTGTTATGATGAAATGAGGGCTAAAGGCCCGTTTTGTCAAAGAGATAAGGACCTCGGGGGATGCCAAATATATGGACATATTCAGCGATCTCACCTTTAGGGGATCAATCAAGGAAATCATCGACATACTGATCGTCAGTTATGTGATCTATAAATTAATTCTGGTCCTCCGCGGCACACGGGCCATCCAGCTGCTGCAGGGGATTTTTGTGGTGGTGCTGGCGTGGGCCCTGAGCTTTCTGTTTAATTTGAATACGCTGCAATGGCTGATGAACCAGATGTTCACCTATGGGGTGATGGCCCTGATCATCATCTTCCAGCCGGAGCTCAGGCGTGCATTGGAGCAGCTGGGACGCGGGAAGCTGTTCAGCCGCACTGCCTCTGACGAGGAGCATGCAGTGAACCAAAGAATCGGTGAAATCGTCAAAACAGTAAACCACTTATCCAAGCGCAAAATCGGAGCTCTTATCGTCTTCGAACGGGAGACAGGCCTGACGGATTATATTGAGTCCGGCATTCCTCTGCGATCCGACATTTCCTCCGAGCTGTTGATTAATATCTTCATTCCCAATACCCCGCTGCATGACGGGGCGGTAATTATCCGCCAGAACCAGATTATGGCCGCAGGCTGCTACCTGCCCTTGTCCGAGAATCCGTTTATCAGCAAGGAATTGGGGACCCGGCACCGGGCGGGAATAGGACTGAGCGAGGTGTCCGACGGGATCTCCGTAATTGTCTCCGAGGAGACGGGACAGATTTCCTTGGCGCTGAACGGCCAGATCGTACGGGATATCGGGGAGGAGTCGCTGATTTCCAAGCTGTATGCGGAGCTCCGGCCCCCCAAGAGCCAGCCCGGGGAGAAAACTCCCTTCTGGAAGCGGAAAGGCGGTGGCCCCATTGGATAAATGGTTAAGCAATACCAACTTTGTCCGGATTCTCGCGCTTTGTATCGGCGTACTTCTGTGGGTGGTGGTCCATCTGGATGTGCAGTCCAATACGTCGGTATCGGCCACGGATTCCAAGAACACCGTAACCAATGTGATGGTACAGGCTCTCTATGACGAGGCGCAGTACAGCATTGTTTCCATTGAGCCTGCCGAGGTAACCGTCACCATGAAGGGGGACGCCGCCAAGATCAAGCAAATGAACCCCGGCAATTTCAAGCTGGTGACGGATCTGAGCAAGCTGACGGCAGGCACCTACGAGCTTCCGGTGACCACGGAATCCGAGCTGTTGAGGGGCGTCACTTTGGAGATTGTGCCCAACAAGGTCAAGGTAGTTATGGAAGAAAAGAAGATGAAGGAGGTTCCCGTGCAGATTGACCTGAGCGGTCAGCCTGCCGCAGGCTTCCGGGCCGGAACGCCTGTTATGAACCCCAGCCGGGTCTATATCTCCGGGCCGGCCAGCAAGATCGAAAGTGCAGAATCCGCCAGAGCCACTATCAGCATTGACGGAGCCAACCAGAACGTAATCAAAAAGGTGAAGCTCACCGCCTATGATAAAGCCGGCAATGAGGTGAAGGGCACCATCAGCCCGCCGGTTCTGGAGGTAGAGGTGCCGATTACCCTGCCGGTGAAGGCCATGCCCCTGCAGATCAAGTGGACCGGCCAGCCTGCATCGGGCTATGCCGTATCTGCCATCGCGCAGAGTGTGGAGCAGGTGAATGTGTACGGAACTCAGGATATTCTAGATAAAATGGAGTTTTACGACGGTGTGGAAATCGACCTGAACGGCCTCCGGGAAGATAAGGTGTTCTCCCTGGAGATCCCTGTAAAGAACAAGTCGCTTAAGGTGGAGCCTGCCAAGCTGGAGGTGAAGGTGACGGTGGTTCCCTCCGTAACGAAAACCCTGGAGGGCATCCCGCTTACCTTGACCACGCCGCCCGCCAATGTGGACGTCCGGTTGACCGCTCCGGCCAGCGGGCTGGTGAGCATCACCGTGGAAGGGGCGCCTGCCATCATCGACCGCCTGCGGCCGCAGGATGTGACGGCGCAGGCCAATGTGGGCAATCTAAGCGCCGGCAGCTATGAGCTGCCCATCAACGTCAGCCTGCCGCAATTCGTGAAGCGGCTGGACGGCAATAAGGCGGCGGTGGAGGTAACGGCCAAGGCAAGACCGGAGACCTCTCCGGCACCTACGCCGACACCTTCTCCAACTCCTGTTCAAACCACGGCGCCGCCGACGGATGTTCCGGCTTCGGCCTCCGTTCAGCCTTCGCCAGCGGTCTCACCGTCGGCCACTGCGTCTCCGCACGCAGCTGGGGCTGCGTCGGCCTCGCCATAAGAGCTCTGACGGCGCTTGCCCGGGCGCAGAATGGGGGCAGCGGTCACCAGCCGCCCACCGGCAGCATAACGTAATGACATCTGGGCTTACCTGCAAGTTGCAGACACATAAAGGAGAGAAGAATTCAAATGGGGAAATATTTCGGCACCGATGGAGTACGCGGCATTGCCAATCAGGAATTGACACCGGAGCTTGCCTTTAAGATCGGCCGCTGCGGCGGTTATGTGTTAACCAGACAAACCCGGCATCCCAAAATTGTGATCGGATTGGACACGCGGGTGTCCGGGCTGATGCTGGAGGCTGCTCTGACGGCGGGTTTGCTGTCCATTGGCGCCAATGTCATCCGGCTGGGTGTGGTTTCCACCCCCTGCGTTGCATATATGACCCGGAAGCTGGGAGCGGATGCGGGTGTTATGATCTCCGCCTCCCATAACCCGGTAGAGGATAACGGTATCAAGTTCTTCGGCGGCGACGGCTACAAGCTGCTGGACGATACCGAGCTGGAAATTGAAGCTTTGATGGATGCGGAAAAGGATGAGCTGCCCCGTCCCATCGGTGCTGACCTGGGCACCGTCACAGAGGAGCCGGAAGCCAAGCTGGCTTACCTGGAATTCCTGAAGGAAACGGTAACCTCCTCCTTCGCGGGCCTCAAAGTCGTATTGGACTGCGCCAACGGAGCTGCGTATGAGCTGGCTCCCCGGGTGTTCCGCGAGCTGGGTGCAGAGGTAATTGCCACAGGTGCCACGCCCAATGGCCTGAACATCAACGACGGCTGCGGCTCCACTCACCCGGAAGCACTGGTGGAGGAGGTTCGCCGCCACGGAGCGGATCTGGGGCTGTCCTTCGACGGGGACGCCGACCGCCTGATCGCCATCGACGATCAAGGCCAAGAGGTGGATGGGGACTATATCCTCACGATCTGCGGCGATGCCATGAACAAGGATGGACGGCTGAACCACAGCACGGTGGTTACGACAGTAATGGCCAATATCGGTTTCTTCAAGGGAATGGAGAAGCTGGGGCTGAATGCGGTGCAAACCGCGGTAGGCGACCGTTATGTCATGGAGGAAATGCGCCGCGGCGGCTACAACCTGGGAGGCGAGCAGTCCGGGCATGTGATTTTCCTGGATTACAACACCACCGGAGACGGCATTCTGACTGCTCTGCAGCTGGTGGATACCCTGGTGAAATCCGGCAAGAAGCTGTCCGAGCTGAAGGCATCCATGCGCAAATTCCCGCAGGTGCTGGTGAATGTGCGGGTGGCGGACAAGAGCAAGTACAAGGGTAACACCGCCATCGACGAAGCGGTTGCCGCTGTGGAGCGGGAGCTGGGGGACAACGGCCGGGTGCTGGTTCGTCCGTCGGGCACCGAATCCCTCATCCGCGTGATGGCGGAGGGGCCGGAGAAGCATCAGGTGGAAGCCTACGTGAACCAGATTGTCGAGGTTGTACAGCGGGAGCTGGGCTAATCTTATATAGGAAAGCTGCAGTGAACCGCCGCCTTGGTGCGGCGGTTTCCCATAGCTGCCGAAATTTAGGCCAGGCTGAAAGGCCTTGCAAGAATAAATAGTTGTTGCAACCGGGTATGAAAATGAATAAGATGATGATATGTCATTTCAGCAGGAAAGCGAGGGTTGGGGTTATTGCAGGACAAAGCGCCAGAGCTTGGGGCGCGGTGAGGACAGTATCGGAGCAGTTTGCCTTGAAGGAATGCAAGTCCGGCCGGGAGCCGGCGGCTGTGGTGCCGCGGCAGGTCAGATTTGATAAGGCGGATGTACGATGTTGAGCTGTCTTGAACCGGCGCAAGCTGACGAGGTGAAGGTGTTCGGATTTTTCGGCGGGGACCTTCCGGTCTGAAGAAAGTACACATCCAGGCCGTTAAGCTGGAAGGCAAATCGGCGCGGGCAACCGGCCGCACAAGATTCCAGCAGGATGCTTGATGAATATTGAACTTGCCGTCCGTGTGGATACGGATGTGCTATATAGCGTTGCCTAGTTTGATGAGCCCCCATCTTTGAAAAATTTCTATATGGGGACCCTGGTTTCACATTGTTAAAAACGGGAATGGGAAATGACGCTATAAGTCTGTCTGCTTGGCCTGATTTGGCTTATAGGAAAGCCTCCATGCCTTTTTTCTCGAAAAAAAGGACATCCGGAAGGTCTGTTCAGTTCTGCTCTTATGAAAACTTAAAACAAATGGAGGAATTATATATGTGCGGTATTGTAGGTTATGTGGGTAAACGGGATTCCAAGGATATTTTGATCGAGGGTTTGAAGAAGCTGGAGTACCGGGGTTATGACTCCGCGGGGGTAGCGGTATTCACCCAAAACGGGCTCGAGGTCCGCAAAACCAAAGGCCGTCTGGCGGTTCTGGAATCCGCATTGGATGAGAAGCCGCTGCATGGCTCCATCGGCATCGGGCACACCCGCTGGGCAACCCACGGTAAACCCTCCGATGTGAACTCCCACCCTCATACAGACAACGCCCTTAAGTTTTCTGTGGTGCATAACGGCATCATCGAAAACTACATGACATTGAAGGATGAGCTGATCGCAGGCGGCGCTAACTTTGTCTCCGAAACCGATACAGAGGTCATTGCCCATCTGATCGCTTCCGTTTATGAAGGGGACATCGTGAAGGCTGTACAAAAGGCCGTTTCCCGTATGCGCGGCGCTTTTGCCCTGGGAGTATTGACCGAATATGAACCGGAGAAGCTGGTGGCTGTACGTCTGGCCAGCCCGCTGATTATCGGTGTAGGCGAAGGGGAAAACTTCATCGGCTCCGACATTCCGGCGATCCTGGAGCACACACGGAACGTATACATTTTGAACGACGGCGAAATGGCTCTTTTGACAAAAGACGGCGTCGAATTGATGACAATCGAGGGGAACTTTATTTCCCGGGAATTATTCCATGTCGATTGGGATATTACTACTGCTGAAAAAGCCGGATTTGATCACTTCATGCTGAAGGAAATTCATGAGCAGCCGAAGGCTTACCGTGACACAATGGGAGCACGTCTGAACGACGAGGGTACTGCCGTCCAGCTGCCTGAATTGAAGCTGACTGCCGAGCAAATCAAGGGTATCAGCCGGATTCATATCGTGGCCTGCGGCACCGCTTATCATGCAGGTCTCGTCGGCAAAAATATGATTGAACAATTGGCCCGTATCCCGGTGGAAACCGATGTGGCCTCCGAATACCGCTACCGCAGCCCGATTATCACCAAGGATACCCTGGTAATCGTGGTGAGCCAGTCCGGCGAAACCGCCGACACTCTGGCCGCTCTGCGCGAAGCCAAACGCAACGGTGCCCATGTTCTGGCCATCACTAACGTGGTAGGCAGCTCGGTAGCCCGTGAAGCGGACAGCGTAATCGTAACCTGGGCGGGCCCGGAAATCGCCGTGGCTTCCACCAAGGCATATACGTCCCAGTTGATCGCTTTCTCCCTGTTCTCCCTGTTCCTGGCGCAAACCCTGGGCACTCAAACAACAGAAGCGATTACCGAAACCATCACTGCCATGAAGCAGCTGCCGGAGCAGGTGGAAAGCATCCTGGCCCGGGGCGACGAAATCAAGGCGTATGCCGAGGAAATCGCCAAGCACAAGGACCTGTTCTTCATAGGCCGCGGCGTGGATTATGCCGTTGCCCTAGAAGGCTCCCTGAAGCTGAAGGAAATTTCCTACATCCACTCCGAAGCCTATCCGGCCGGTGAGCTGAAGCACGGCACCCTGGCCTTGATCGAAGAAGGCGTTCCAGTCATCGCCTTGGCGGTGCAGGAGGATCTCTTCGAAAAAACCGTCAGCAACGTCAAGGAAGTCAAAGCCCGCGGCGCTCACGTCCTGGGCCTCGGCCAAGAAGGCCACGAGGAGCTGCCCAAGGCTGTGGATCAAGTATTCAGCATCCCGCGCACCGTCAGCCTGCTGACCCCGGCCCTCTCTGTAGTGCCGCTGCAGCTGCTGGCCTACTACGCCTCCCTGGCCCTGGGCCACGATGTAGATAAGCCGCGTAACCTGGCGAAGAGCGTTACGGTGGAGTAAGGAATAATACAAATAGAGCCGAGCTGTCAGATGATAAAAAAGTGTGGAACCAGTAAAAAAACTATGGAACTAGTTAAAAAAGTATGGAACCAGTAAAAAAACTGTGGAACCACTGTAAGGCATCAAGGGCCGTCCTAAAGGTGAGGACGGCTCTACTTTTGTTTGAGTGGAGGCATCAGGATGAATAAAATAGGAGCGAAAATTAGAATCCTTCGAAAACAACTAAATTTAAACCAGAACGATTTTGCAGAGACAATCGGGATTTCTCAGGGAAGATTGAGTGAAATCGAGCAGGGGAAAACAAGACCATCGGCAGAAACCCTTTACGAATTAAGAAAAAGATTTAATATTGATTTGAACTGGCTATTCGATGAGGGACAGTAATATGGACGGTATATGAGTCGGTCAGAGCCATATAGTAACAAGTGAAGCTTTAATATACAGGGTCATCCTACTATACTGAGATATTATTTTGTGCAGAAATAATAAAGTATTAGAATATAAAAAATAATATTATACTGACGCCGCAGCATTAACTAACAGGCAGTTATCTTTAACTACAAGTAAAGAGCAACAATTGGCCTTAACGAACAAAGATGAAAAAGCGCACTTGACATTGGAAATTTTTTTAGCCACAATGTAATAAGTACATAAATTCTCTGCAGCATTGCTCATAGATGTTGGGCAGTGTATGATGCGTCAGAATTGAGATGTGTTCAAAATGGTGAAAATATGCAAGGTACATCGATTACGATGGTTCCTCGCTATTTCAATATTTGACATGGACTCACTCTTCTGATGAATCAGAAGAGTTTTTTATGTGCAATTTAATCCGATTAAAGAGGAGAGAATGCACATGGTAGAAATGAACGTCAAGAAAGCGGTCAAGGCAGTAAAAGGGAAGGGGGATCCCGTTGTTTTCACGGGAACGACCAAGAGTGGCAAGACTACAGGAATGTCCGCATGTGCGAAGAATGAGGGGGTTCAAGAATTTCTAAGTTTACGTGAGGCCAATGGAAAAGGAGGAACATCTGAGGTCGAATTAATCGGCACTGATTGTATCGCGATTCCGGAAGATAGTCTAATAGTAAGTGCGAAGCTGGGTCTACAGAAAATTTCTGATTGCAGTGATGACAACGAACTGTTAGGGAGTATTCTATATTCTGCAGCCAAAGATTTTTCAAAACAGCAGGACCCTGAAGGATTTAAAAATAAGATTCAAAAAACGCTTCAAAACACGTTGCAACATCCGTCTAATGACTCGCTTGGTTATAAAATCAAAGGAATTACGGAGCAACATATCAACCAAGTGCTCAATTTGTTAAATCAGTTTCCTATTGATGAAGTCATGAACGTTTATAATGAAATGATTGCAAAAACCCCCAAAAAGGGCCAGCAGGGGATTCGGATTTTTATTGAACTCATTTCAAGTAAACCGAGTCTTTCATATCTTATTGAGGCTTTTTGGAATTTGATAGTGGAGATTATAAACCAAGATGTGAAAGAGCTACGGGATGATCTTGTACAAAGTGGAGCAGACTTTGAGGCAGATGGCGAAGAGTTCATAATTGTGTTAAATCAATCGAATAAAGACAACAAACTCGTTAAAACGCTATTACAAAGTGAAGATGGCTCCAAGGAATATCTCATATCTGAGTTCTCTTTGATTTTTAGAGGAGCTGAAGGCCTCTTTCAAGGGTCAAACCGTCAACTATTGACGGTTGTAGAATATAACGGACAGAATATCAGATGCTTACGTCTTATTGACACACAAGGCCTCTTCCATGCGACAGGGGTGAAATCAAAGGAAGAATCTGAACGGATTATTGATATGCTATCGCAATATCACAGCAATAAACTTGTCATTGTCATAAATTCGCACATTACAGACACGGTAAAGGATGGGTACGAAGCGATTCGTATGATGCTTCAGGAGACGAACCGCGAGATTGAAATATACCTTTTGTACACCCACTGGGATGAGTACCTCAAAACGTACAGTCAGCAAAGACGTGGAGCAAGCAAATTTGATAGGGGTCAAGAAACGGTGGACTGGGAACAAAAATTTAAAACTGCACTAGCTGATCAGGAAGAAATGATTGAAATGTTACGAGCAAGTTTGGAATCGAATCAAGCTAAGAAAAAACCCAAATTAATGGGGGTCTATCGCGCGGCCATTCTGACTGACCCAGATAATAAAATGGAGGATTTCTTAGAAGCTAAAGATTTCGTCTATCCAGAGGCACTGAATCGGCTTCTGAATGACCTGTTGAATGAACAAGCGAAGCATGGATCAAAACCGAAGGTAACTGAAGGGATCGAACGTTGTATTCAGGTAGATTTGAGTCAAGTATCTAAATCAAATATCAGCAGCTTGTATAACAACTTAGTTGTCGATTGTAAAGGATTAAAACTGTATGCATCCACGGTGAGAGCGTGCATTAGAAAGTGGTGCAAATCTGGAACGAAACATAAATCTAATGTAGTAGTACCCAATGATTATGGCTATGCGCATATCGAAACGGAATTCGTTCAAGAAATTCGAAATTACACGTTGAACATGTTGAAAAATCGATTCCAAATTGATGCAACTTCTTATATTCCTGATGAAACAGATCGGGAGAAATTTAGGGAAGAACTCACCAGATATCTATTTAATTCACAGGAAGTGGGTCGTGAGGTTGCGGAGTTGATTGGAAAAGAAGCTCATATCAATGGGTTCGAGAAAAATAAAGGGTTCGCTTATCAGTATGATCGGTTTAAGGATATGCTCCAGTACACACAGGATCAATATTTTAATAATCCTGTTATTGATCCTACTCCAACATTTGCTTCCATTCTAAACCAAGCGTTACAAAATTGTGTGCGTCAATATGTCGATGCAAACTGCATAATGGTCTATTGACGATGGTCAAGGGCCAGGATTAATCGAATCAGAACCCACTTTAATGAAACATAAGGCATGCATTCAGAATTGAGTGCATGCCTTTTCATAGTACGCCCAGCATGGGCGTCATCTTTAGGGTGAAAGTCCCGAACGGGGGCTGGCGAGCGCCTACCGTAGCCAAAGGCAAGGGTGTCTGTCGCGAGGCGGAATCTGAAGGAAGCCGGAGGCAAATGCACGGGCCAAGGTACACGAACCCAATTCGAGGCAGTGTTAGTCGGATGAGTCTCCTAGACAAGATAAAATCCGAAGCCGCCAAGGGCTGACGCTGTAAACTTGGGTGGCCGCGGGCAGACAGATGACGCTCTTATCTGGGGAGGCCTGCGGAATACGCGAAGTCATTTCGTAACCGTGGTTGAAAGACCGCGCTGAATCCGCAGGAGTCAGCAGAAGCCATAGTACGGAAGTACGGGACGCCGGAAAACGGAAGGGCCGAACCGAAAGGAGAGAGGAAACCGATGCGTTCGCGTGAAGAGCAACAACAGCCGAATATCTCACAAGAGAACTCGCAGCAAAGAGAAGCGGTGAAGCCGTCAGGGTATGCTGGAGTGCCGAGTTCTTCACCGGCACAAGTCGACCTTTCCTCTCGCGAAGTCCAGAATGACGTATTGGAGCGAATGCTCGAAGGAGACAACCTACTTGCCTACAAGCAAGTGGTACAGAACGGAGGAGCCCCCGGGGTGGACCGTGTAACGGTAGCGGAGCTACAAGCTTACCTGAAAGCACACTGGGAAACGGTGAAAACCGAGCTTCAAACGGAAACGTACAGACCCATGCCCGTCAGACGGGTGGAAATCCCCAAACCCGGAGGCGGAGTGAGGCTTCTGGGAATTCCGACCGTGATGGACCGCTTCCTCCAACAAGCCCTTCTGCAAGTGATGAACCCCATCTTTGACGCCACTTTTTCCTGGTACAGTTACGGTTTTCGACCGGGAAAACGGACCCACGACGCGGTAAAACAAGCCCAACGTTATATCCAAAGCGGCCTGCGATGGACGGTGGATATGGACTTGGAGAAGTTCTTTGACCGGGTAAACCACGACATCCTCATGGCAAGGGTTGCAAGAAGAGTGACGGACAAACGTGTCCTGAAGGTTATTCGAGCTTACCTGAACGCGGGAGTGATGGACGATGGCGTATGCCAGAAAACAGAAGAAGGAACACCGCAAGGTGGTCCACTGAGTCCGCTCTTGGCAAACATCCTGTTGGATGACTTGGACAAAGAACTGACCAAGAGGGGATTGAAGTTCGTCCGCTACGCGGACGACTGCAACATCTTCGTGGGGAGCAAACGCGCAGGGGAACGGGTCATGGAATCGGTGGTCCGATTTGTAGAGGGGAAAGCTGAAACTGAAAGTGAACCGGGAAAAGAGTGCGGTAGACCGTCCATGGAACCGGAAGTTCCTGGGGTTTAGTTTCCTGTCGAACAAGCAGGCAACAATTCGATTAGCTCCGAAAACGATCTCTCGATTGAAAGAGAAGATTCGGGAGTTAACGGAGCGGAGAAAGCCGATCCCGATGGAAGAGCGAATCCGGCGGCTAAATCGCTATATCCTTGGCTGGCTAGGTTATTACAAGCTGGCCGCAGCCAAGAAGCATTGCGAACAGTTCGACCAATGGATTCGCCGAAGGCTGCGCATGTGCCTATGGAAGCAATGGAAACGAGTGCGAACCCGAATCCGCGAGCTTCGAGCACTAGGGGTTCCAGAATGGGCCTGCCTCATGATGGCAAACTCCCGCAGAGGACCGTGGGAAATGTCCCGGAACACAAACAATGCCCTTCCGACTTCCTACTGGGAAGCAAAAGGGCTCAGAAGTATGCTGACTCGTTACTTGGAACTTTGTTAACCTTTTGGAACCGCCGTATGCGGACCCGCATGTACGGTGGTGTGAGAGGACGGGGGCTAGGCGCCCCCTCCTACTCGATTGCCTTACGCCATCGAACAGATCTCTGTCTGCGCTAAACTAAAGGGCAGCATTAGGAAGTGTTCTTGTTTCTGAGCGTATAAAGAATGAATTTGAGCAACGCCAAATAACGGGGATTCAATTCGCTCCTGTCTTTAAGTAGGCGATAAACCTTTTGAAATTAGACATGAAAATGAATTTTATATGAGATGATAGTTACAAGTTATTCTATGTCGCTTCCGAGTGCTGAAATAATATCTACTTGCGATTACTGTGGGAGAGAAACTTTTGATAGTAATAAGTGTTCGTTTCTCTCAGTTTATAACTTTATTTTCACGGGACAAAAATACAGAAAACGACCGCCAAGGGTCGCTAAAGTTATTCGTAATTCATTGTAAACTATTTAATTTCCCGTTTTCGCCCAATTTGCTAGTATCTCTTCGTCGGTCTTTTTATCATTTACATTTCCTGAAAAACAAAAACTAATATTCTTATCGTCTTTGAATTTTGAATACAAATCTGGCAGTAAGATTCTTGCTTTGTTATCGTTGTAATCACTTCTTTGGGCTAATTCCCCGTTAGATTTAATCCCATTCCTTCTAACTTTGAAACAATACACTTTATTTGGATTTTCCGAGTCACTTCTGCTTAATGAAGATACCATTACACTCAATTGGTCCTTACCTTTGTTATCCATCACTTCTACGGGAATAAACCTCGAGAAATTTTCGTTGAACTGCTGCAGTATATCCCTTAGGTTTTCACTGAATTGGATATTAAAATACTCCCGAAGCGTTTTTACGTCAACAAGTAGTCCGCTAGAATTGGCTTCCACTTGCAAGCTGCTGCTCACGTCAATCCGCCTTAAAAATTCTAATTTCACGAGTGCGTATGGGTTCTGCTTCTTTTCCTTTTCCGCAAACAACTTTACTAATATGATAAACTCCTCATTTTTGTATTTAAAAATAAACGAGTCAATTACCCATCCTTTTGCTTCCATATCACTTTTTAGTAACTTCAAATCCCCAAACACGTTAGCCACCTTTGCTTCCCTCCTATGCAGATATCTCCAATTTACGATTCTAAACTAGTTCCACCCACGTCGGGACATAGCTAAAAGTCGGCCTATATCCGCTTAATTGGCGTAGTTTCGCTTTGTTTCTGTTTATTCCACCATTGGAATTGTAAAGCCCTGACGTTCCAGTTCCTCGGGAATGAACATGAGGTCAAACCCGTTTAGATGCGCGAATATGTACATAAATATAAGCATGTAGTTAGCAGCCAGGCCAATAGCGGCCACGTTGTTAGCGTGGTCACTTACGCCAATGATTATTGATCCTACGTTTCCCTCGGTTTCATATAACGGTTCAAATGCTCCGCTCTCTCCGTGGGCGTATTCGCTTGTGTACTTGTAGATGGCTATATATTCTGCTTCAAATGAGAAGTCGGGAAAACCGATAATTTCTTTTTCGGGGAATCCACGTTGTATTTTTTCGGTATCATCCAGCGCTTGAGCACGTTTTATCATGGCGTTAATTTTAGTCCATTCGCGATTCCTTGAGCTTGTTGTATATGGGTAATCGTGTTCGTATTCATTAAAGTCATTTGTAAGACGTTCTTTCGTTTCGTCGGAAAATAATTCGTCAACGGTCTTACCCTTTGCGGTTTGACGCTTCTTGTACGCTTCCCAGTATGTATGGACGGAATACCGTGAAACCTTGTAATATTCTGCCCAAGCGTTCCGTTCGATTGCGTCACCGTTTATATCCTTGCACAACCATAAATACGCAAGGTCAATTAGCGATTCAAGCATAGAACGGCAGATAATTAGCGCGGGATTGCAATACCCAATTTTAGTAAGTTGGTAAATACTGCAACCTAACTGATAAGTGTGCGCAATTACAAAATGGCTAATCATGCGTAATTGATCGGTATTCTTGAACTTACTTTTGTCCATATCGGCTAGCATGATTTCGCAGGTTTGAAGCATAATGATTAGGTTTTTATACTTATCGGCTGGAGCGAACCGTAAGGCCTTCGTTTCCTCGATTTCCCTGCCCCAACGTTCATAAATTTCAACTTTATCCAATTTCTTCACCATGCCGGTCCCTCCACAAAAAAATCCCGAATTATTACATTTTCTTCGTGCCGTGGCCGAATCCCTTCTTAATCAAATCAACAAAATACACCGTAAATACATAAGGGGAAGAGGGGAATGAATTAATCACGATCGCTCCGGCAACGCAACCAAATCAATAAGTATAAAATATCCGAAAACGGATAATTACTATACTATAAACGGAAAGGAGAGAGATTATATGAATGAAATAGGGATTGGTAGAGTCACAGAGAGAGGAATCGTTTTTAATGAACTCCGCTACTCTTGTGACGCAGCAATAAAACATCAGTGGTTTGAAAAGGCGAGGACTGAAGGAGAATGGATGGTGATAGTTATCTCTGTAAAAAGTAACCTGGAGAAAATTTTGTTGATCGAGCCGTACAGTAGAATGCTGCTGGATTGCAATGTTATTCAACCTAATAGTGTGTCAGCAGTGAAACTCGAAAAGTATTTCGATAGCATCCAAAAGCTGAAAGCAATGCGTTCCCTGAGGCAAAATCGTAATAGAAAAGCGCCGCGTCAGATTAATCCGGAAGGGGGGGCAACTGAGAGATCTCATTGAAGAGATGCAAGCTATAGTAAAGAGATTGTAAAGATATACGGTCAACAAGTGGAACTGTTATGAAGCGCTCCTAATCAAGTTTGATGGAGAGTGCAAACGAACAATTGTAGGCAACCGAGGATACGAATTTGATAAGCGTATCGAATGGAACTGAAGCGCTAATCAGGTCATCTCACTGTTGCTGCTCGAAAGGAGTTGGTCGAGTACATCAAAAACTAGAATTAAGGATTGTGCAATATCAAAACCGTACGGAGAGATCTTAGAAGAGAGTGTCATCGTTAGAATGTCTCTTATTCTCTTCCTCTTCTTTCATTTGCTGGCGCACCTGCTGAATTCTGCTTATAGTTTGTTCCACCAAAGCAGACAAGAGTCGTTTATCTTCCAAAGGTAACAATTCATCATTTATAGAGAGGTCAATTCCTGAATCAAGTAATTTTACTAGATCCCAGCTTGCCCCCCTAATAAAAGAGTAATCAATAGCTGGTAGAAAGTAAATCTGACCGAATGGGTCACGGAACTGTGGTTCAGGATATTCTGTAAGTCCAAGTAAATAATCTGCTGTAACCTCAAATACATTAGCCAACATGGCGATTTGCTTATGATCGGGATTGGCGACACCACGTTCCCAATTGGATATTACGTGCTTCGTTGTCTCCATTTTCTGTGCAAGCACCTCTTGAGTCCACTGACTGAGCGTTCTTCGTTCTTTGATTTTTTCCCCTATCAATGACACTACTAGCTCACCATCCTATGATTACATAATAGCATTCGAATTCAATATAGTAAATTATTTAACCGTAGAAGTTGACAGGTTAAATAATGTTCGTATATCATTACAGTCAATAATGATTTAACTAGTATATAGATAATGTAGAAAAATAATTAACAAGGAGGAGTACATGTGGCTAAGCGACGTACGGCTTCGACCGCTTCATCGATTGCAAGGCGAATTCGGGAGGGAAGAGGGGAAGGCCATTTTGCAGCCTACAAACCATGGCTAACCATTCATGATGTACCTTCAATAGGAGTTGTAACACGAATTTTTGGATGGAAGAGCCGGCGACTACATCACTATCTCTCGGAGCATCTAGAGCTCGCGCATCATTATCAGATGGAATGGGCGGAAGATGTCATAGATATTCGAGAGCAGTTTCCATTGTTGCCGTTAGAAAGGACGCTATTCATTGCGCAAAAACTAGGCATAAGACATCCTGTAGATCCGAAAACGAAATACCCTGTTGTGATGACAACTGATATGTTGCTGACGATCAAAATGGGAGATGATATCAGTTTTGCAGCACATTCAATTAAGCCGTCTAACAAGTTAAGCAAACGTGTGTTGGAAAAACTGCAAATCGAAAAGCAGTTCTACAAAGACCAAGGAATCGACTGGTCGCTAATCACTGAAAAACAAATAAATTATGACCTTGTTCGTAATGTGGAATGGTTGCACTCGGCAAGATCGCTGGAAGGCCATATGCACCTTACACCCGAGCTCATAAAGCATATAGAACCGTTCCTCGGTCAAGCGATCTCGCAAAGTGATTCTCCCTTGACGGATGTCACTCTGGAACAGGATTTTAAGCATGGATTGCCGACGGGTACCTGCATTCAGATTGTAAGGCACTTGATAGCTAATCGTTATTGGAACGTTGATATGACAAAACGAATTCTACCTACATTGCAGCCGCTTCAAATTCACGCAGTCTGTCACCGGGGAGGTATTGTATGAACATTCTTGTTAACAATGTTATGAAGCGTGAGGAAAACGGCAAGTTGCTTGATTGCGAAAGGGTGCTTTGGATAAACAAAGAAAAAGATGCGGTTATTACAATCTCCATTATTAACGATAGCGCTCTTCCCCAATTTAAATCCCTCTCCAATATGGAGAATGAGTTGGATTCTGGGCAAGTTATTAAACTGCAGTACGATCCCTATGCAAAGTTCATGGTTCCTGAGGATAAGCTTAGTAAAAATGAAATTAAGATTAGAGACCACGCCTGGGCTTGCATTAAAGAGATCGTAGAAATCGAGCCTAACATATATGATTCAAAAGAACGGTATCGGATGATCAAGGAACTATGTGATCGTACAGGTAAAGGTAAGAAGTTTATTTATAAATACCTTCGCTATTACTGGATGGGAGGCAAAAAGGAAAATGCTTTGCTCCCTCGTTTTCGGAAGTGCGGTGGTCTAGGTAAGCCAAAAAACCCAAAACAAAAAATGGGGAGGTCACGGCTAACTGTCACTGTTGATCCCGGACTATCAGGGGTACTAGTTGATGAGGAAACCAGAAGGATTTTTGATGATTTTATTCGCAATGTGTACTTGAAGGTCAATAGACGAGATTCGGTCAAATTTACATATGTTGAGATGTTGAAGAAACGCTTTGGGGTCGAAACAAAAATGGTTAGGGGAATCGAAATTCCAATCATCCTCCCCGATCATAAAGTCCCAAGTATCGCCCAGCTTAGATATCACATTAGGACGAGATATACGAGACGCAAAAGAATGGTGGCACGTGAGGGAAAAGTTGCTTTTGATCGTGATTTTAGACCATTGTTAGGTTCAGAAACAAGACGCGCTACAGGTCCTGGCCAAATCTTTGAGATCGATGCTACGGTTGCTGATGTTTACCTGATTAGCACAGATAATGTCGATCAGATCATAGGAAGACCAGTGGTCTATATTGTGGTGGATGTTTGGACGCACATGGTCGTTGGCCTATACATCGGTTTTGAGGGACCTTCATGGTTAGGCGTAACGATGGCCGTTGAGAATACTGTAGTGAATAAAGTTGAGTTTTGTGCAGAATATGGGGTTGAAATCACAGACGACGAATGGCCATGTCATCATATGCCTCAACACTTTTACGCCGACCGTGGAGAAATGGAGAGCAAAAAGGCGGACTCGTTGGCGAAAGCCTTAGGTATTAAATTGAAAAATGCCCCTCCATATCGCGCTGATCTAAAAGGGATTGTTGAACAGCAGTTTCGTACACTAAACCTAACGCTTCAACCTTGGATGCCAGGTGCAGTAAAGAAAGAATATAGAAAGAGGGGAGGCCCCGACTATGTTCTTGACGCAAAACTAACTATAAATGATTTTACTAAGATGGTTATTGAGATGATTTTGCATCGGAATAATTATCATTACATGGAGCATTATCCTTTAGACAAAGCATTGTCTAAAGACAATATAAAGCCTATCCCCAGGGAATTATGGAATTGGGGAATGCAACGTGATCACTTTTTGCACGAAGTACATCCTGATATTGTACGCCTAAACGTGTTGGAGGAAGCTAAGGCAACAGTAAGCAGTGAAGGAATCCAGTTCGAAGGGATGTATTACGGGTGTGATGAACTGGTGGAACTGGGGTGGTTCGTTCAGGGGAAATCAACTAAAGCTGTCATCGCGTTTGACAGACGAAACATGAACCACATTTATATTAAACGGCGTGACGGTAAAGAGTTTATGAAGTGTTATCTATTGGATAAGTCTTCAAGGTTTCAAGATTTGACCTTGGAAGAAGTGGGAATGAAACGATTCGAGGAGAAGCTTCAAAAGAGTCTATATCAATCCACGAGGAACCAACAAGATGTAGACCTAAGTACTCGATTAGAAAAAATCAAAAAGGATGCAGAGGTACGAGTGAATGCCGAAAGAGATCATTCACTGACGAAAACTGAACGCAAGGCAGATATCCGGACAAACCGAAAGGAAGAGCGTGATAAATTACGCAAATTACAGAGTTTTGAGTTAAACAAGGCTAACAGCAGCAGTGATTATGGAGTAGTGATGGCTGAGGATGATGTAGAAAACGAGACCTCTTTCACCCCAAGGTCAAAGCTTGGTTTATTATCAAGGATCAGAAAGGAAGGGTAAGATGGATCGAAGAGTTAATATCGAGGGAATGTATCACTTTACTCAAAGTCTTATTGGTCGTCAGGTTAATGCTGAATATTTGGCACAAGAAATCACCGGATACAAAAATAACCCCTTTATTGAAGCCTTGCCGCCGATTTTTGAGGAAGAATTCGTGGGATCTAATATCGCAAGGTTTCCTGATCATAATGAGGAGCAACGCAAGTTAGGGAAACAAACAAGGCTCCATTTAATCCAACAGATTGCGGATTATGTTGAACCTTTGCCTTCACACCTGCTTATCGAACAACGGCTCTCGCGACTAATGCGTCACGGGTACAAAGCGAGAAATCCATTGACACGGGAATCAGTTAAACAGTTCCATATTGGCTTTCAGAATATACTTGAGTCCGGGGTGAATGATGAGGGCATCAATCTGGTGGGCATTCGGTCGACTGCGGCAGGGTTTGCTATTCTCGGTGTAAGTGGCCAAGGAAAAACAACTGCTATCGAAAGTTCGTTGCTGTTATACCCGCAGGTTATCCACCACTCGACGTATCAAGGGCAGCCCTTTATTCGTAAGCAGCTTGTGTGGCTTAAGCTCAACTGCCCTCACGACGGTTCGCTGAAGGGATTATGCTTTAACTTCCTGCAAGCTGTTGACTCTGTGCTAGAGACAAATTATTTTAGGAAATTTGCATCAAAAGGCTCATCGGTCGACATGCTTTTACCTGTCATGGCCCATATTGCAACGCTCCATGGACTTGGCGCACTCGTCATCGATGAGATTCAGAACCTCAGTTTTATGAAAAGTGGTGGTGCTGAAAGAATGCTAAACTACTTTACGCAATTGATTAATACAATTGGTGTGCCCGTTATTTTGATCGGGACCTTTAAAGCAATGAAGCTGTTGTCGGGATCATTTAGTCAAGCGAGAAGAAGCACTGGTCAAGGTGATATGATCATGGATCGATTGACAGAAGGTGAGGAGTGGGATTACTTCATTGAACGGTTGTGGAAATATCAGTGGACAAATTCCTCTACAAAGTTGACTGACCCCCTGAAAAAGGAAATGTACAAGCTATCTCAGGGGATCGTGGACATCGCTGTAAAACTCTATATGTTGGCCCAATGGGAAGTCATCATGGACGGGGATGATACTAAAGAACGCGTTACAGTCGGGTTGCTTAGGGACGTCGCGAGAAGACATATGCAACTGGTTCAGCCGCTTCTTCAAGTTCTAAAGCGAAATGATCCTTCGGCTAAAATTCTTGTGGATGACTTGTATCCGCAGTGGGATGTATTAGACCAGTTCCTGCGCAATTCAGAAGAGAAGGTCAATCTTCAAGGGGAGATACGTTCTAAGCTTTTGCGAGACGAGAATATTGAACTCGATCAGGCCAGATACCTTGAGTTGGTTAAAACGGCAATCGACTTTGGAGCCACGGCTGAGAGTGCTGAGGAGCTGGCGAAACGTATCTTGCTGCGGAACGAGACCGAGAGTGACCTGGTCCGGTTGAGAAAAGAATTGTTTCAAGAAATTGAGTTCAATGGTGCCGCGGCAGATATTCACAATCCTATAACAGACAATCAAGCAGAGCAAGAGCAAAATAAACAACCAAGGAAAAGGATGACCAGAAAAACGGCGCCTAGTAATCTGGACGTAGATGATTTGAGAAATGCTGCCACAAGCGGCGCGGCAAAGAGTGAAGAAATCTACCAAAATCTGGTCAAGCTTGGTTCCATACCCACAGAAGAAGATTTGTCCAAACTGATTATTTGAGGCTGTACTAAATGCACAACATGAAGGGAAAACTACTAATAAAATTTTTGCAAAGGAATGATTCTATTGGTAGCCCATTTCCCTTCTTTATACCCTGATGAGCTGCTTTATAGTGGGATTGCGAGATATCACCAAATCTCCGGAAACACCGCGCAGAAGCAAACGATTAAAGAACTATTTGGTGATCGCCTTGTATGTGCAACGGTTGATTTGCCGAGCCATCTGAGGCATCTATCTGAACGACTGGGTTCAGTTTATACAGTTGAGGATCTTATCATGAGGCACACTCTGTATCCGTATTACAGTGCATTTCTTCCGCAAGAAAAAGCCCAAACCATCTTTAAACTAATGAGTGAAGGAGCCCCATGGGGAGAAGTCCATATAGTACTAGGAATACCAGCAAGCCTCATCAAATTGCCAACACATTTAAAATACTGCAGGTCGTGCTATGCCTCGGATATTTCAGATTACCATGAACCGTATTGGCATAGTTCCCACCAAATTCCGGGCGTATTTGTGTGTCCCAGACATAAGGTTCCCTTAGAGAACTCGAATGTTTCCTATACGACGCGCGAGAAGAAATTTGAATTCAGTTTGCTGAGTAACGTAGGCACAGCTGATACGTCCAGCAGTATTCAAATTAATTCTGACCTATTAAATCATTTTGTAATGGTCGCGGAACAGTCTAGTCAACTACAACAGGTAGACAGAGCAAATATGGATTATTTCGTTGAGTTTAAGCAAAGTTTTCATGACAAGGGCTATATAACAGAACATGGACGTATACGCTTTTTGAAGCTAATGCGAGAGTTCAACGAATATTTCTCCCCAAAGTTTCTAAAGCAGCTGCAGTGTGAAGTCAATGAGCGTCAATTCGAAACATGGCTTCACAAGATGGTTAGAGGTAATGACTTAATGTTTCATCCCCTTCGTCACATTCTGCTGGCTAGTTTTCTAGGGATTACCAACTTTAAACAAAGAAGCTCCGAGGGGACCCCAATCAACATATTTTCACAAGTACAAAAGGCAGAGCTAATAACTTCTTCGGTAAAAGAGCGAGAGGGGGATCTTAGAACGGCAATAAAAGATTGGGATGAACGTGATCGGGTAACTTTGATTGAAGTACAACATGCAGTTTTTGCTTTAAAGAGGCAAACGCTGAAGCCGCAACGGATTACCATTTCAGCAGTGTCACGATCTCTAAATCGATCAAAGGTTCCTTTTGTCTTGGAGAAGTGTTTAAATAAGCTTCCGGAAACAAAGCTTTTTCTGGATCGAGTATGTGAAACGACTGAGCAATTTCAGATTCGGCGTCTTGGATGTGCTACCACACGCCTTGCCAATCGAAGTATAAGGATTCAGGGTTGGAGATTACTAAAAGAGGCTGGTTTAAATGTACCTTTAAGAGAACCAGTTGAAATGTATTACAAGATGATTATGACGGGATAGAGTCATAACCTTATTTCAAGAGGTGAGGTTTATTGTTAGCCTTTTTTCCTCGTATTTATGAGGACGAAGATCTACGGAGTATTATTTTTCGATACCATAAAATGTCTGGAAATAGACGGTTTGCACATTCATTAACTGAACTTTTTGGAAGTAAGAGTCATACAAACGTCCCTGTTCCAGAAAATATAACATATTTACAAAATCAATTAACTGACAACGTGGATAATTTGATTGAGAAACACACTTTGCATAATTATATAGCTCCTTTTTCAGCCAACAATATTTACAGTGCAAGACATGCAATGTTTACTGGAAAGAAACTCCTCTCAGAGAAAATCCGTTATTGTGCTGTTTGTATAGAAAGCGATTTTAATTCCTTTGGAGAGTGTTACATTCATAAAACACATCAAATTGAGTTCTTAACGCTATGTCCAAAGCATAGCGAGGTTCTAATTACTAAATGTCCTGAATGTAACGCTTACCTAACCTCCCCAGCAGGTGACATACTATTAAATGCTCCTTATTGCCCAAACGGTCATGTAATTAAAAAAACAATTGGTCAATGTATATCACAGCTTGAGGAAATAATGTACCAAGAATTTGAGGATTTTAAGCATTATTCAACAGGTCTCACTCGACCCATATTTTTGTCAAGGATTGAGAACTGGCTCGGGGAAAAAGGGTATTACTCATTCACTGGAAGTGTATTATTTCGTCGAAAGTTAATCAAAGACATTATAGATCAATTTGGTGAGTCCGAATTAGATAAGTTAGGACTGACCTCAGCGTATCTTTATTCGAGCAGTACTTTACAGAATATGATTAATTCTAAATCAAAAGGTTCAGTAAATGTCATCTTTTTTCTACTATTAATGAAGTTTCTTGCCGGCTCAGTCCAGAACTTTTTTGAAACCCAGCCAACTTATACTCTTCCTATTCCTTTTGGGAACGGACCATGGAAATGTATAAATAAGATTTGTCCGTATTATAATACAAAAATTATAAGTCAGTGCGTGCGATCTAATGACCGTGGTTTTCGTATAATCTGTGAGTTTAGATGTAGTTTTTGTGCAAGTTCATACAAAAAATTTTGGCATTGGCCTGAAAGAGACGAGCAAGATGAAAGACCTATGGTCTTAAAAAGTAAAGAATTTTATGAAACGATTCTCATGCTCAACAAACAAGGTAGTACCATAAGTAGTATAGCAAAACAACTTAAAACATCGTATGTAACTGTTAAAAAGACCCTGACTAGATATGGAGTTTTAATAAGGGGAATAGAGTTAAAAGAGGAATCTGCTCAGTTAGAAGAGATAAATGCGTCTTTTGCCCAAGTTTCTTGCAGCAGGGAGACAATAGACAGAAGGATGTTATACAGAAGTAAATTCAAAGATTTATTGCTTGGAGTGGATGAACTGAAGAGAAGCAAACTAAGAAAGAAGGATGCAACTACCTATGATTGGTTACTAAAAAATGATAGGACTTGGATAGAGAATTTATTGCCTGTATCGAAGAAACACACGGAGAAAGTTAATTGGGAAAAAGAGGAGAGGGAGATATGTCGGAGAATTGATGAGGTAGCTAGGCAAGTGTATAAGTCCCCTCCACCAGACAGACGTATAACCTCTGCTATGATTTTAAAGAACCTTCCGATTATTGATAGAAATCGCATAAGAAAGGTGCCGTATAAGTTGCCGATAGCCAAAAGTAAGCTCAAACAATACTTCGAAGACCCAGAGAAATTTCAAATTAGATTTCTTCCTGTTGCATTAAAGAGATTAAGTAATGCTGGATTACCACTAAACCTTCGCTCTCTTAGAAAGAGGTTTCCAACCGTATATATAAACATGTCATTAAGACAGCAAGAGTTAGTATCTGATTTAGTTTTAGACTGTACTATGCACATGAAAAGTACATGAGAGTTGGATGATAAGCTAACCGTACAATTAAGTGATTTGCTTAAAAAATAAAAGGATGAGTAGCACGTGTGCTAACACGATCGCTATTCATCCTTTTTAATATGCTGCTATCGGTCTATATTCTTGGGAAAATCTTGGGGATAGGGTAGGATTTTCTTGTTTGATGTAGAATTTTTACTGTAAATATATAGTGCGTTATACATAAGGTTATAGTGAGGTGCCAATGGATAAGATTTCTGAATTAATTGAGTTCGGCTATGAGTGCGATTAACTAGACTTTAAAGAGAAGCAATACCATAGAGACAAGAGTATGGACTTACTTATGGATATAATGGCGATGGCTAATTCACGGCATAATGGAGAAAAATACATCATTGTTGGAGTCAAGGATCGACCAGAATGTAAGGAGATAAAAGGAATAGATCCGCAAGAATTTATAGATTCGTCTAATTATGTGCAGTTAATTCTGAATAATATCGAACCGGAAATACAGTTTGATTATTTCAAATATGAATATAAAGGTTCGGTGCTAGGTGTTTTTAAAATTTATAAAACAGACAATAAGCCATACATGATAAGGAAGAAATTTGACAGATTGAACGAGGGATATTGTTTGATTCGCAAAGGAAGTACGAATACGGTGGCTAAACGCAGTGACTTTGATTATATGTATTTAAACAAAGGACTGTTCGAGATAAGATTTCTAGAACATTCATTACACGCCGTACATGATGCAAAAGGTTGCGCATCAATAGAAGTAGTATTGGCGAATACAACAGAATTGCCTATTACAATAATCGGGGGCACGTTGTACATTCGCAATGATCAAGGAAAAGAGTTATCAAGGCATCACGTGTATGGATTGGATGAATTTATTGGAGCGGATTTCAAATTAGCATTGCCACCAAAGTCAGAAGTAGTTGGACATTTGATGGTTGGTTTTGAGTCGTCAGATCCTTTTAGACTAAATATTGATGAATACGGCATATGCGCTGAGCAATTTGATTTTGAACTTCTGCTAGTTGATGCACGAGAAAAACGATATTCCGCAACAATGAATAAAGCAAGTGTTTTTGTAGACGGCGACTTTCTTTGGAAGGTGAAGCAACAAATTATTTTGAATTAACGCTTAGGGATAGCCGCGGTAGGCTTTCGAACCTGGATTGCTCGTAATGACAAGGGGATTACTTACAAAAATAAGAAGCTGATTGAAATGGAGACTGTAGTCAGTTCCTTAAGAAATGAAAAAATTATATCTTCGTTTGAAGAGGCGTATCATGCTGCCCAACTAATTGATTGTATTTGGTTTAAAAACGGGAAATTGATGCCTGCTGTAATGGAAGTTGAACATAGCACAGGTGTTACAAGCGGATTAAACAGAATGATGAGGCTAAAGGATGCTTTACCGCCATTCTTAACCAGATACGTTATTGTAGCCCCTGACGAATTAAGGGAGAAAGTATTTAGAGTAGCCAACGAAGAACAATTTAAGGATCTAGATACAAGGTACTTCCCTTATTCAGCCGTTGATGAATTATACGCTTTATGTCAGCGAAGAAAAATCCGCGGCGTCACAGAAGAATTTCTTGATTGTTATATGGAACCTACACTCCAACGCTTAGCTTAGGTATTCCAAATATTGGTTGAGAATGTTTAATGAAAATTTGGTATGATATAAAAAACATATGAAACGGAAGAACCGTATTCAATTTGACCCGTTATGTGAGTCGATTTTGAGTACGGTTTTTTTGTTGTTAAAAGGAGAGCGAAAAGAATGGCTAAAAGAGCAACCGATCATGAACTTAAAAATTTGGTGGAGACGAAACGGGTAGTGCGGATAATGATGGGCGGGAGAACAGAACATGAAGGGGTAATTATAGGATTTAATGATATGAGCATCCAAGTCATAGATGGATACTTTTTAAGGGATAACATTTTGATTTTGAAACCCTAACTTTTGATCTTTATTATAGTGATAGATTTTCTTTTAATAATTCAGGAAAGAATTTACTGTATTATCCAACCATTTAAGATACAATAGTGGGGGGTATTTGAAAACGATGCCGATAAATAATCTATACATATATGAGGTGGTAAAAATGTCAGAACAAGAAGTAACGGTAGTGTCAGGGAATCAATCTAATCCTTCAATAATAACTTCAAGCGGTTTTCAAGCATATTTAAAGGGATTGGGTCTCCCATCTGATGGAATTTTAGTCTCGGATCACGAGAGAAACGTCATGGCAATAAATCTGCCAATGACTTTAGGTCAAATACCACCTGAATTAAAAAAGGACGCTAGGTACCTTTCCAAATTTGTTGCAAGTTCGGCAATTGGTTTATATGATGCTTCACTAAACTATTTATGGAATGAAGTAATCCTTTCACTAAGGGAAAAAGTAAACTTATACGGTTTGGATTTATTTTATGATGCTGCTGTAGGTGGAGAACTTCGAGAGACCTATTCCAGTTACGAAGACCTTGGAAGTATCAAGGATGTAGTCTTAATTGACACATGTAAAAAGTTGGAGTTAATTTCTGACATCCTTCATGAAAAACTTAAGCATATTTTATTTATGCGGAATCATATAGGGGCCTCCCACCCAACAGACGAACCAATATCGACACATGAGTTACTAGGTTGGTTAGAAGTATGTGTTACTCAAGTTATTGCTGATAGACCGTCTGAAGCCGCTATATTTATTCAGCAATTAGTTACAAATCTCAGAAATGAAAGCCTGGAAATTAGCGAAGCAAGCGTTAAGCAGATAAGTGATACATTGCAACAACAGAATCGAGCAATTGCAGGTAATTTATTAGTAACCCTGTTTGGGATATTTACAAAAAAAAATACCCATCCTAAAGTAAGGGAAAACATATTAACATTAGCCCCAATTGTTTGGGATTGTAGCCGTGATGATAAGCGGTATGAAGTGGGGCTTAAAGTTGATAAGTATTCAATAAATTTGGATACAGAGACAACGGCATTAGCAAATAGCTTTTTGCTTAAATGTGACGGAATGAATTACAAAAGTGAAGGGACTAAGTCTAGGGAAATTGATATTCTACTAGATCGGCTTTTAAATGTTCATGAACAACGTGATAATTTTCACCACGAAGTGCCGATAGCAAAGGAAATAAAAAACTATATTAAAGAAGAAAGCGATATTTTGGAATACTTTGAGGATAAATTAATAGAAGCAATTTTGATTTGCAGAATTGGTAACGGTACTTGGTATCACGATGGAGTTTCTCCTATGGCAAGACCAATTTACGATTATATAATAAGTTTATTAAACTCCAAGAGGGTCAATAAATTAGTGAAGCTGCTCTCAGGACCTACTTTGCGAGTTCAATTATCCTACGATAATTGTAGAAGTCATGTAAAAGCAATACTTGGTTTAATCAATTTAGATCTACAGGAACCAAGAACTAAAGAATTAATCGAATTAATTTTAACAAACTTAGATGCAGCAAAAACAAGAATCTTTCAAATTAAAGAAATACAGGAATGTATGAAATACTTATAATTGATCACCGCTTGTTCTTAAATAAGTGAGGGTTAAGGCCATAATTTCCAACAAAGAAGCAGAATCCTAAATCGATTCTGCTTCTTTTAACAATATTCTGTAACAATAAACTCCTTTTTATTGTGGTTAAATGAAGGCTTATAGAGAAAATCAATCCTCTGGTCGGGTAGAGCGTTGAACTGGTTGTTGTGGTAAAACAGGATTGCTTTATTTTTTTTCGTCTTAATGTTCATATGGGCATCTTGTTTACCGAACGGTTTCCATTTCGTGATGATGGTATCTTTGGAGTAATAAACAGGTTTACGGTTTCCGTTTCCGAATGGCTCCAACAGAAAGAGATCCTCGTACATTTCGTCTTGGAATTGATCGATATTTATTTCATGATCAAATGTTATGCTAGGACGAATAGCGGGTTCTAGTAAGGCGGATTGTTGGATTTCATAACGGAAAGCCGATAATCTTTCAACCTCAATGGACAACCCTGCAGCGGCTTGATGCCCTCCAAAACTCTTTAAATTTCCTGATGCACGTTTGATAGTTTCAATGATAGAGAAGCCTGAATTCGGCACACTACGAGCCGATCCTTTGCCTTCCTGAGTAATAACAATGGATGGCTTTTTGTATTTTTCGGTTATCCTTGATGCCAAAATTTCGATAATCCCTTCGTGTAATTCTCCTTGAACCACGATCACTTGGTTTTCGTGAAGGTTTTGACTTTGGATGCGGGCATCAACCAAAAAGAACTGGTCAGCCGTTATGACTTTTCGCCGCTCATTGTAACTGATCAAATCCGCTATGGTCCGTTCATCAGAGGCTGAAACTAGTAAAAGTTGAACAGCTTTATTAGGATCATCAATTGGTCCGATCGCATTAAAAATAGGGGCTATTTTATAGTAGATGGTATCACAAGTAAACGAACGGACAAAAAGTTGCCGAGTTAATTCTCTAAATACAGGCGAAGGGGTTTGTTTGAGCTTCATCATTCCGAGCTTGGCTATGATTCTATTTTCCCCCTGTAGCTGCATGAGATCCGCCATCGTACCTAAACAAGCATACTCAATAAACTCCCCAAAAAAATCACTCCATGCTCTTCCTGAGTGCTGAAACAAAGCTTGTACAAGCTTAAAGGAAACACCAGCTCATTGGGAAGCGTTGCTTTGATGCACATGATTAATTTCATGCCGTCGCTTACATGCAATCCTCATTTCAAACAGTTCCCTTAGGGGAGCTGTTTTTATTTTTTATATACCAATATTTTTTCTGGACGATTTTATAAGATCACAGGTCAACGAACATGGGATTTACCCCCTTTAATTCCCAATAAAGAAGGTATAGGCTGTTTTAAAATCGAATACCTAGTGTTATTAGGCGATTAGAAGGGATGACTATCATGCATTTAACGGTAAGAATGGCTTGGCATGATAATAAATGGAATGGTAAGGTTTGCAGTAACCCTGAGGAAAATGTATATTGCACGGGAACTAATTCATTATTATCTGATCGGATAGCTCAAAACAAAAATGTTGATCTCGAAAAGGAGTATTCGGAAACCGATATTCAGTTGCTTCCAAGTGAGTATCAGGTTCCTTGTTATTGGTCACTGAATGCTTTTTCTGATACTGATAAGCCCATTCTCCATTCACACGCGTTCACGGGCATAAAACACAAAATACCAGAAACATTAAAGGCATATTCCGTATTTACTTGGCCTTTCAAACTTTCTTTTGTTCACAATGATGAAAATAAGAAAAAATACGGAAATTACCCGCCAGACCTTGAGAAACGGGTAGATAAATTCATTGAGAAATTTCCTGAAAAACAATCAATAATATTCTTTTATGCCAATTATGACAATCCTGTTTCCGCAGATGAGATGAAATACTTATTATTGGGTTGTTCATTGATATCAGAAAAGCCACAAAAGACATGGTTCCCGCTATCCAAAGAGGAACTTGATTATTACCGCAAGAAACCACAAAACAAGTACTTCCCAACATTAAATTGGTCTCTTCAGTTTACACATGCTTTCAAAGACTATGGGATATTATTGCCATACCATGAGTATTTGCGGTATATCGAAGAGAATCCCGCTGATGAAGAGAAGTTATCGGAAATAAAAGCTGTAGTTGACGAACCTTCCATTATCCCTGCTTTTAAATATGTAGCAATGGACATGGATGATGATAAGTGTTTGTTCCTCTTATACAAGATCAGAAAGTCACTGCATAAAATTGAGGAACATGGATTTGTAGCCGATCAAGATGAAACAAAAACATATCTTGATCGGATAAATAAATTAATACAAATTGCTTGGAGCAACCGCGGTCTTTATCCGTCCTTAAAACACATATTTAAGTACTTTGACATGGATGAAGAAGCAGCTTCCCGTGTTTCAACCATTATTAATGAACAAGCTAGGACATCTCCCTTATCAGAGGTTTTTAATCAATTACGCGATGGCGATGTTCCTGACTACTTAGAGGGATTTGAAGATGAGCTACTAGAGGTATTGGATACCTCTTTATTCATAAAAAACATTGAAATATTTAAACGATTAGCGCTCGTTAATTTAACTTGTAATCAAATCGAAAAAATCATTAAAGATCAGCAACTTTTGAAACAATTTTATAATAATCCTTACTCTCTTTACGAAAGGTACCTTCCCGACGAAATTGATTTGGACAATACCGAATCTACAGATGAAGAAATAGATTTTTATAAGATCGATTTAGCTTTTATGCCTGATATTAAGTTCCTTAAGAAGGACAAAGCTTTACAAAAGATGAAGCCAGATAGCCCTGAACGTTTACGTGCAGTGATCACAAGCCATTTGTACCAAATCGGGAGTGGTTTAGGTCATTGTTATGATTCCGATACGAATATTCTCAAAGTGATCAAGGAATACCCGTTATTCTATAAATCGGACATCAAAATCGACGAAGAATCTTTGTTGTCTCTTGAAGACGAGTATAAAAATCACTTTCAAGAACGGTTATTTATGCTCCGTTCAGGGGGAAGTCAGTATTACTACTTAAAGGAAGCAAAATTTGCTGAAGACGCAATTAAACAAGCCTTTGAAAAATTGGCAAAAATACAACACAAGTCTATTCAATTAGATTTCTCTGATTATATTCAGAGTAGCATTCAGAGAATAAAAGAGAAAAACCCACATTTCGATGATAAAACATTCAGCAATGAAAGAGGTCTGTTGTATCGGAATGTTTTAAAGCAAGCATTTTATATTTTGACGGGAAGAGCAGGGTCAGGAAAAACAGAGGAAACTAGCAAAATCATTTCCACACTTACTTCAAACCTCAACGAAAAGGTTGTTGTTTTAGCTCCAACAGGGAAGGCTGTATTGCGTATTGCCGAAAATCTAAAAACCAGAGGACTCTCAACTTATGTAACGCCCAAGACAATAGATAAATTTATATTTGAAAATGGTTTTAAAGAGTTATTGTTTTCAACAGATTATTCAGGAATCTTGGAGTTGGAAAATGCCAAAAAGATCAGACTTGATAATCTTATTATTGACGAATGTTCCATGGTAGATCTCTTCAAGATGGCTATTCTTTTCAGCATTATTGATCTTGACAGTGTCAAACGGATCATTTTGGTTGGGGATGAGTATCAACTGCCTCCCATTGGTTTTGGTAAGCCATACAAAGACATCATTGAACACGTGAGTGTGTCCGAGTTTAAAAATAACCACTATATTCGATTAGAAAGTAACTGTAGAATTATGGAGTCCTCTCCATCTGGTGATAATAAGATCCTTGAACTTGCTGAGATTTTTACTTCGCAGTCATCGTACTTCGAACCTATTCTAAGTGCTGTTGACCAAGATATCTTTGAGAGCGATGAACTGCACGTGTATAAATGGACAAACAAAGAAGACTTAGAACAAAAAATTTATCAGCAATTTGATCGTCTTATTGAACAATTTGGATATGACCCAAAAAAGGACACAATGAAAGCTCGATCTGCCGCGGTAAATCTTGCATTCAATTTATACGATAACGGTTGTGCTAAAAACTTTTCTTGCAAAGAAATAAAGTTAGATACCATCCAGTTGCTAAGTCCATACCGCTCAGGATATTATGGAACTCTATCTTTAAATAAGAACATACAAACCACCTATAGGGATGGCTATCCCAAGTGGAATAAAGTCTTTAAACATGGCGATAAGATCATAAGATTATTTAACTGGTATAACAAAAGAACAAAGGAAATGATACTATCTAATGGATCTATCGGATTAGTAAATTATAATAAGGATGCTGACAGATACTTATTTTCCGAGTTGGATTATCCATTAAAATGGATCGATAATGAGGATAATTTTGATTTGGCATATGCGATAACTGTACATAAATCTCAGGGTAGTGATTTTGAAAACGTATTTTTGGTAATCCCTCGTAAATATGCATTGTTATCTAAAGAATTAATTTATACCGCATTAACACGCGGCAAAACACGGCTGTTCGTATTCATTCAAGAAAACCAAGGAGAAAGTCTGTGGGATATTGCTCGCAAAACCTCTTTCGTGGACCGCCGAAATACATCTGTATTCTCAACTCCAACAAACAAAACGGGAACATTGCAACCAGCACCTGGAGTTTGGGTTGAATCAAAGGTTGAATACATCATTTACAAAGCATTACAAGAGAGTGGGTTAAAGTTCGAGTACGAAGAAAAACTTAAACTCCCTCATAGAGGTTTTTTTATAAAACCTGATTTTAAAATTACCCTTTCGGACGGTTCAGTAATCTATTGGGAACATCTTGGCTTATTGAACAAAGAAAGCTATGTAAGCAAATGGATGTTGAAAAAATCGGAGTACACCACTATGGGGCTGATGGGGAATCTGGTAACTACAGATGATTTAGGTGGAATTGATGAACAAAAGCTACTCTCGGTGATTGACCATATTCGACAAAAAAAACTGGTGAAATCATCCGATAATAGGTATTCGAATCATCATTATACTCTCTACTAAAGTTAATATTTAGGAATTGACCCTATTGGTCTTAAAAGTAAACTTTGAAAGGGGATACACACAATGCTTAATCAACGAGCAACAAAGTTAAATCTAGATATGAAAAAGGTATCAGCAGATCGCTTGCTATTGCATGACGAAGCTTCACGTGAGGCAGCGAATTATCTAAATGGACTAAAGATTACAAGTCAAGTAGTGGCTGGAAAGGCTGTTGCGAAAGGTTTTGACGTTCAGTCAAACTGTGGAATGTATGTCGGAGAGGTATATACAGCCGTTGCAATTGGTAGACATGGGGCAGGTACAAAGAAGAAAATTCGGAATGACCTTAATAAGTTAGCATCATCAGACGCGAGTTCAAAATACTTTTTTGTATTAGGTGATCCGATTCGACAAGAAGCTAAAAGTCAAATTGCATCAGATCCAGTACTTCAAAATGCTAACATAACAGTTCTACTATACGATGACCTAACTCAAACCTTTATATAGTTAACAAAGTCGGTTAGGTCCTTACACGGTTGCAGCAAAAGGATTAATGTAAAACATGGGTTTAAATAAAGATCAGTAGTTATCCTTTGGTATTAGAGAGAGTTGCTGAGCCAATATTAGCCTACATAGCAAATATAGTGAACGATTACCCGGATTTATCTTTCTTGATTTCGAAAAGTTTATTTGATTACGCAGGTGAGAAAGTAACAAATCAATCTAACTCTCTATATTTAATTACTGATGATCTGATTAGCATTTCAATATCGTTACAGAGAAATATATTGCATCGAAGCAAAGGAATTGAATTATTTGAAATGTTGCTATCCACGCTAGGGAGGCCAAAGAGGCACTGGAATTGTTAGAGCGACTCTGGGTTTCCACTACAACAAATGTGACAAGACATAGACCTCGGAGACGGAGAAAAGGAAAACCCATTTAATATTGTGTGTTTGGAACGATTTGAATCATAGCAAACGTAGTTATGAACGCAACAGAAAAGTTAGTTGACATTTTCAGAGTAAGAACTAATGAATTTTGGGACGTCACTATCGGTTTCCATATTTCTTTGCATGGTAATTTTAGGTGGTTCCCGACTTTTTACTTTTCATGTTTATCACGTGCCGCGGCAAACCCAATAAAATCAACAAAATTGGTTCCAGAGTTTTTTATCACCCGACACGAGCAAATCCAGGATGATTTCCTGATATTTGCCCGGCTTTTTTTATTAGACCAGGAAAATAAGGTTGTAGGCGGCATCTTACTGTTTGAAGAAAATAAAGTTCTAGACTGAAAAATAAAGTGTTAGACACGGAAAATAAAGATGTAGACTGAGAAATAGAGTATTAGACTAACGTTGACACAAACAATTTCATTGTGATATATTTAGTGGGCTAAATATTAATTCATGGACTGCTGAGGAGTTATTAATGACAAATACTGTTGATTGTGATATTCGCCAGTCGTTGGATAGAATTTCCTCACAAATGCGTCGAGATTATAGCGAGTCACTAAGGGAACTTAATCTTTATGTTGGCCAAGAGAATTTACTTTACCGTTTGTGGTTAGGCGATGGAATAACACAAATGCAACTGTGTGAACATCTAAAATGCGAGCCGCCTACGGTAACAAATATGGTTAAATACCTGGAGCAAAACGGATTTATATACCGTAAACGCGATCAAGATGATGCAAGAGTTATGAGAATTTTCCTAACCGATAAAGGCAAAGAATTAGAAAACCCGGTTGATATCAAATGGAAACAGCAGCAAGAAAAATTACTGCATTCCATTTTACCGGAAGAGCGCTTATTATTAAGGCGGCTCTTGAAACAAATGGAGAGTAACTTATTCGAATAAGTTATCTCTTGCACTTTTATTTAGCATGCTAAATAGTTAGCTAAAACTGCTCAAACAAGGGCTATCCATTCGAGACGTTCTTGTCCATGGGGTTATTAACTATCATCCCGTAGTTGCAGGTGTCCCCGTACAAGTTGCTGACTTCTTGGAAGAATGGTTTTTGGCGGGGACATGTGACGGTTTCTCGGTTGTTCCGGATATAGCCTATGATGGAGTTGCTGATTTTGTGGAACTGGTTGTCCCAATTTTGCAAGACCGCGGTTTGATCCGCAGAGAATATGAGGGCAAAACACTAAGCGATAAAATGGGCGTTCCTTACACCAATACGGAAGGCTAAAATAAACAATAATAAAAAGAGGAGAGGATCAAATGAATACAACATAATCAAGGATTTGCGAAAAAATAAACGATTTATTTTTATATACAAAGGCTGGATCCCGAAATGTGTTTTTGTTTGCAAAGATTATCTCATTGATTGGCTTGGTTATGGCAATCTTCATCCGCCGCGTCGTAGTAAATGGCGCGATGATGAAATCAATACATTGATATACAATGGCAAACCGACGAGACGATCGATGAGGCCAAATAAATCTTAGAATGGAGAAATGAAAATGAATTTTGGAATAATAGGTGCAGGACCAATTGCTTCGAACATCGCAAAAAAATTAGTTGGGAATGGACATAATGTCAAAATTTCAGATGCTCGCGGTATTGAACGGTTAGAAGGAAAAGAACTTGCAGGAACACCCGTGAGTGTAGAGGATGTAATTACAAATATTGATGTTCTAGTAATATCGATTCCATTCCATGCACTGCCAAGCATTCGCAACATTATTGATAAAGTTGGGGAGGAAGTAGTCATTGTTGACACTTCAAATTATTATCCTCACTTGAGCGGTAAAATCGAAGAAGTTGAGAACGGGATGGTTGAAAGTGTTTGGGTATCCAAACATTTAGGAAAACCCATCATTAAAGCATTCAACAATTTCTTAGCCTATACGTTAGAGCATCATGGAACTCCCGAAGGGACGAATGGACGCATTGCTATTGCGGTTGCTGGCGATGACCTATCCCATAAACAAATCATCATGGGTGTAGCAAACGATCTAGGCTTCGATGCCGTAGACAGTGGTTCTTTAAATGATTCGTGGAGACAACAGCCAGGAACCCCTGCGTACTGCACTGAACTTACAAAAGAGGAACTAGCTATAGCCTTAACTAAAGCGAATAAAGAAAAAGCCCCGTTCTTACGGGATCAGGTGAGAGAGAAGCTGACAGCTTCCCCAGGTGAATTTTCAATTAAAGAAATTGTTAAATTAAATAGAGAAATATACAATTCTTAAGATAGAAACCACTTATTGAAGTATTTAGTTAATGGCAGCGGCCAGTCTAGGACTTTATTATCTCGTCCTGGGCTGTCGCTTTTTTATTTTCTAGGGTTAGTCTAATACTTATTTTATCGAGTCTGAAGGGTTTAGCGACTCAATAAGCCCATGAAATAAATAAATCCAGTCTAATACTTTATTTTCTGCTGATACTTACGATACTGTCTCTTACCTTTAAAATCATGAAATTCCTATTGAAATAAAAGAATTTTCCTCGTAATTCACTTCATCCTCCTTTAATCATCCATGTAAAGAAGTGCTTTATTTATATATGCTTATACGAAAGCGAAAGCTTTTTGAGGGCAAAAAATAAATAAAGGAGATTGTTACGTGAACTCAAACCGTGCTCTTATAAGAAAAGGCTGAGCAAAGGTGCCGTCTTCTGCACGTCTTCCGTGGGGCGGGCTGCTGGCCTTGGCCATGGCAGGATTCATCTGCATTCTTACGGAAGGCCTGCCTGCCGGATTACTGCCGCAAATTGCAGAGGACCTTGGGGTCACAGAAGCTCTTGCCGGGCAATTGGTCACCCTGTATGCGGTTGGATCTCTTCTAGCCGCTATTCCTTTGACCACGGCTACCCGCGAGTGGAGGCGCCGGCCGCTTCTGCTGCTGTGCATCATCGGCTTTCTTGTTTTTAACACCATCACTGCGTTATCTACCGTTTATGTGCTGACGCTTGCCGCACGATTCTTCGCAGGTGTCTCGGCAGGTGTACTATGGGGGATGACGGCCGGTTATGCGCGGCGCATGGCGCCTGATTCGCTGAAAGGAAAGGCGATGGCCGCAGCCATGGTTGGCACCCCCCTGGCATTGGCGCTGGGCGTTCCGCTTGGCACTTTTTTCGGTGCATATACAGGATGGCGGTTCATTTTTGGAGCTGTATCCTTTTTGGCTGCTGCCCTTATTGGCTGGGTGCTCTGGAAGGTGCCGGATTATGCCGGTGAGCCTGCCAGTGATCAGCTCCCGTTTCACAAGGTTTTCCGGATTCCTGGGGTAAGGCCCATTCTGTTCGTCGTTTTGGCGTGGGTACTGGCTCATAATATTTTGTACACCTATATTGCACCGTATCTTGCGGAAACCGCGTTTGCCCAGCGAGTGGATTTGGTTCTTCTTCTTTTTGGAATTACCTCGGTTGTTGGCATTTGGGTGATCGGCATGCTGATTGACCGTTTTCTAAGAAAGCTGGTTTTGATCAGCATTACGGGATTTGCTCTGGCTTCTGCAGCCTTGGGAATCGGAATGGATCAGCCTGCTGTCATCATTCTTGGTGTTATGGCATGGGGGCTTACGTTTGGCGGGGCAGCCACTTTATTGCAAACAGCAATAGCGCAAGCTGGGGGAAAAAACGCAGATATAGCCCAATCGATGCTGGTTACCGCATGGAATGTGGCAATCGGCGGAGGAGGAATTATCGGCGGGTTTCTTCTCGAGCTGCTTGGAGCCGGATTCCTCCCGGGAGCATTAATCATCCTGCTGCTTCCCGCCTTGTGGCTAGCTAAAAAGCATGGTTTTCCTTCCTGATGAGAGAATTACAGCTTATGCGAGCAAATTCGTTTCTTCGATGAGATTTTTGTAAGGGATCGGGGAAGACATGACGATCAGAGTCGTATAGGTTCCGTATTGATCGCACCGGTTTTCAAACTCCTCCAGCTCCTGGGTTGTTCCCGTGAGGACCTTCAATAAATAATTATGCTCTCCGCTTATCCGGTAACATTCCGTGACCTCCGGTGATAAACGGCAAAAATCCAGGAACGGATAGCAATTCCGGGTCCGAACAAGCATATAGGCTGTGCATTGTTTACCCACCTTTTGCGAGGAAATGACGGTTCGGTACGCCTCGATAACACCCTTTTCCTCCATACGTTTCACACGTTCAGTTACGGCTGGCTGAGATAGGCCCACCAGCTTTCCTAATTCTGTCATGGATAATCTCGCCTGGTTCTGCAAGTGGAGCAGAATGTTTTTATCAATGTCGTCCAAGAAAATCGCTCCTTTTAATTTTAAAGTGATCTCTTCCAAATACCTTTAGAATCATCGGAAATGTAAAGAGGCAGAAATTATTTATATAATAAAACATACTTGCCATGAATAATCAAGCAAATAACAGCAGGAGAGGATGAGAAGCATGAGAAATATAGATCTGGAATTGTTGCATAAAAATGTTAATGAGATAATGGATCGCACATTGGAGGACAAAAGGATCGTGGGTGCCGTTGTCCAAATTGCATTAGGCGGAAATCTCGTTTACAGCAGGCCTGCCGGTTGGGCCGACCGCGAGCAGAAACGGCCGATGCAGGAGAATGCTCTGTTTAGATATGCTTCAGTAACCAAGCCTGTCGTGTCAACGGCAGCCTTAGTATTAATTTCACAAGGGAGATTGCAGTTAAATGATCTGCTGGAAAAATGGCTGCCCGCCTTTCGTCCCAAGCTGCCAAACGGACAGTATGCTTCCATTACCGTTCGCCATCTGATGACACATACCGCCGGCTTAACCTACCGTTTTTTCCAGGAAGAAAAGGGAACTTATGAGCTTGCTGGAGTATCCGACGGCATGGATCTGGCGGGAATTACACTTGAAGAGAATCTGCAAAGACTGGCTTCTGTCCCGCTTCTATATGAGCCGGGGAAAATGTGGAGATATTCCATAGCAACAGATGTGCTTGGAGCGGTCATCGAAAAGGTTACCGGAATGCCGCTTCGTGAAGCTGTACGGGAGCTTGTCACTCATCCGCTTTCCATGCTGGACACGGATTTCAAGGCCGTGGATATGGACAGATTGACCGCAGCTTACGCAGACAGCGTTGGAGAGTCACGGCGCTTGCATGATTTTGATACCGTTCCTTTCGTGGAGGGGACGGCAGGATTCCTTCTTTCACCCAACAGGTTTACCGACAAAACAGCTTATCCTTCCGGGGGAGCCGGCATGATTGGCAGCGCAGGAGACTTTCTTAAGCTGCTGGAAGCTTTGCGGCAGGGTGGAAATCCGATTCTGCCGGAGGCTCTAGTCACGGAAATGACAACCAATCAAATTGGCAACCTTGTGATGCCTTATTGGCCGGGGAGAGGCTTTGGGCTTGGTTTTACGCTGCTTAAAGACCCGGCTGCTGCCCATACACCGGAATCGCCGGGGACGTGGCGGATGGGCGGCACTTATGGTCACTCCTGGTTTGTTGATCCGAGTGAGGAGCTTAGTGTTGTAGCGTTCACCAATACGGCCCTTGAAGGAATGTCAGGCAGGTTTACAACGGAGCTGTGCGAAGCTGTCTACAAGGGTATTCGGGGAGTGAAGTAAAACTATATTTTCTTAGGACATGAAGTATAATCTCCTTATAGCAGTAAAGGGGGAGCATACATGCCGCACAACATCTTGCTGATTGAGGATGATATTGAAATCGTGGCAATCCTGCAGAGCTATCTGACCAAAGAGGGGTATGCGGTATCGGCGGCATTTAACGGGCTGGATGGGATGGAGCTGTTCCGGAAACATGCGTTTGACGTCGTGATGGTGGATATTATGATGCCGAAGATGGATGGAATCGAGGTAATTAAGCATATTCGGGAGATAAGCTCAGTACCGATTCTTATTATGTCGGCCAAGGATAGCGAAGTGGATAAAGCGCTGGGACTCGGTTTTGGAGCGGATGATTATATCGCCAAGCCGTTTTCTTTGATCGAGGTGTCCGCCCGGATTAAAGCAGCGATCCGCCGGGCTACGATTTATTCAAACGCGGGCGCGGATACCGAGAAGCTGCTGCCAATGCCCAGAGTGGTTGAGATCGGGGCGCTGCGTATTGATTTGGACAATTACTCCGCGTCGAAGAATGGTGCGGATCTGAAGCTGACGGCTAAAGAATTTGAGATTTTGAAGCTGTTTGTTAAAAACCCGAATCGCGTGTTTACCAAGCCACAGCTGTACAGCTTCATCTGGAAGGAAAACTATTACGGCGACGATAATGTCATCAATGTCCACATTCGGCGTTTGCGTGAAAAAATGGAGGATGATCCTTCCGAACCCCGTTATATCAAAACATTGTGGGGAATCGGCTACAAGTGGGACGTTCATTGATATGGTGATCGTCCTGGTTATCGTTGTCATTATGTTGGCCGCGGTTATTGTCATGCAGCATCTGGCGATCCGGAAAAGAACCTCCAGCCTTGAAGAAATTCACCACAGACTAAATGATATCATCACCGGAGGATCAAGAGAGAAGCTGCTCTTTTTTACGGATGATCGCGCATTGATTCCGTTTTTAATCGAAATCAACCGGATGCTTGACCATAACCAGCAAGTAGCTGCGGATTTTGTAAAGATGGAGCAGTCCATCCGGAGGATGATTTCGAACATCTCCCATGATTTGAAAACGCCGCTTACCGTTCTGCTGGGATATGTTCAAATCCTGAACCTGGACCCGGACATGAGCCCGGAAGAACGAACCGTTCTGTTGTCCAAGCTGGAGGCCAAAGGAAATGATGTGTTGGGGTTGATCCAGCAATTTTTCGATTTGGCCAGAATTGAATCGGGGGACAAGCCTATTCCCCTATCCCGGGTGCATATGAACGAAATCTGCGAAAAAAATATATTAGCCTTTTACGATACCCTGTCGGTTGTAGGGTTCTCGGTGGTCATCCATCTCCCGGATAAGCCGCTGCTGGCGTGGGGGAATGAAGAGGCGCTTGACCGTATCCTCAATAATCTGATTACGAATGCCATCCATCACGGCGGCGAGGGTAAGACGATAGGACTTGATCTGCGGAGCGACGAACAATTTGTGTATGTGGATGTATGGGATCGGGGAAAAGGGATCGGCGAGCTGCATCAGGACCGGGTATTTGAACGGATGTACACGCTGGAGGACTCACGCAATCAATCCTACCAAGGCAGCGGGCTGGGCCTGACGATTACGAAGCGCTTGGCCGAGGCGCAGGGCGGGACGGTGTATGTGCACAGCAGACCCTACGACAAAACCGTGTTTACGGTCAAGCTGAAACGAATCACCTACACGACTTAAGAAATATGTAAGAAACGGGTAAGAAAAAAGCAGAAACTGACATGTACCCTATAGATAAGAAATCCAAAGGGGAGGCTGTCTGATGGTTCATATCGTAAAGACCAACCAACTGACACGAACATATGGGGGAAAAGAGGCAGTTTCGAATGTCAGCATGAGTGTAAAGCAAGGTGAAATTTATGGCATGCTTGGACCCAATGGGGCAGGCAAAACAACCGTTATGAAAATGATCACCAACCTGGTAAAGCCCACAGCGGGTGAAATCGAATTATTCGGTGAGCGAATCACGGACTCATCCTACAGACACTTGGGGCGGATGGGGATGATCATTGAGACCCCTATCTTCTATGATAAAATGACGGCCCATGAAAACCTGGAGCTTCATTGCGATTACATGGGCTACCATAACAAGAACTCGATCAAGGAAGCATTGGAACTCGTGAATCTGAATGCAATCGACAAGAAGCCGGTCAAGGAATTTTCATTGGGGATGAAGCAGCGCTTGGGCATAGCAAGAGCCATTACGACCAAACCCGAGCTGCTTATTCTGGATGAGCCGACCAATGGTCTTGACCCGGTAGGCATTAAGGAGATGCGGGAGTTATTCAGTGTACTGTCCAAGCAGTTCGGCATGACGATTCTTGTATCCAGTCATATTCTCGGAGAGATTGAGCTGATCGCGGATACGATTGCCGTGATGAATGGCGGGAAGCTGCTTCAGGAGGTTCCTATGGAGCATATCACGCGGCAGAACACGGAGTATATCGAAATTACAACCCGTGAATGCGGCAAAGCCGCTTATGTCCTAGAGAAGCAATTCCAGCTAACCAATATCCGTGTTTTCGATGGCGGGCAAATCCGGGTTTACGATTGCCGCGTGGCTCAGAATGATTTGATGAAAGCCTTGGTTCTGCACGACGTCGCCATCGAATCCATTTATAAGAAAACAGGGTCGTTAGAGGATTATTTTCTGTCCATTATTAATGGGGGTGATGTCGTTGTTTAAGCTGATGAAGCTTGAATTGCGCAAGTTCCGGATGGGCTTCTACATCCGTTCGGCAATCATCGCCAACATCGTGATATTAGGTCTAGTGTGTTTCATGAGCCTTAACCCGGAGATTCAAGACGGGTTGTCTCTGACCCATTACAGCATGGCCTTCACTGTCATTGATACGCTGGTAAGAGGAACCTACATCGTATTCGCCGCTGTCCTTATTTCAAACCTGGTGATCGATGAGTTCCGTACCAAATCGATCATGCTTTTGTTCATGTACCCGATCAACCGTAAAAAACTCATTGCCGCGAAGCTGATCATCATTCTGTTATTTACCCTGATTGCCAATATTGCAGGAAATCTGATGGTAGGAGCGGGCTTTCTGGCAGTAAACCTGTTCACTCACACGATATCCGGTCCGTTAACAGCTGCTGTATTATCTAAAGCCCTTCTTATGATCCTGATGAGTGCAGTCGTCACAGGCTTCATGGGGTTGATTCCGCTTTATGTGGGGATGAGGAAGCACTCCACTCCTGCTACCCTCGTATCCTCTCTCCTTATTGTCGCGATTGTCTGCCAAACCGTAGGTGGCGTCACGTTATACTCCTTTATTGCTGTACCCATCGGATTGGCCGCTCTTGGAGCAGTCATTGCTTATATGGCGATTCGCAACATTGAGTATACCGATGTGCCGTAGGTCGTGAGAGGCCTGCAATGGCACTATTCAAACCTCAACTGCAGGGAATCGCAAACCGGCGTATAGCCGATCTTTTGGTAGATGCTGTTCGAGGTGGGATTGGCCAGGTCCGTATATAAGACGCACTTGGTGAAGCCTTTATCCAAGGCAAGCTGGCTGATTTGGGCGACAATTGAAGTGGCGTAGCCCTTCCTGCGTTCATAGGGAGGGGTATAGACGAAGGCCACGCCAATCGCCGTCTGCATGACCCTTGTAAAGCCTGCCATGGCAACGGGTATCCCGTTGTCCTCCAGAATATAGAGTTTTTTCGATGCGATCCGGTAGAGGTAGGGGGTGGCATCCTCCTGCGGGATGGACATGTCGGTTTTGCCGTAGCTCCCCGCTGCGTTGAAGGCTTCTGCCCAGTAGGGGAAAAAGGGCATATCCTGTTTATTTAACAATCGAATGGTGCCCACCTGTTGAATGTCCGGGTTGACTGCCGTAAGCTCATAGATCCGCTGGTTCATAGTGGTTTGAAAGGTTAATCCTTTGCGCATGGTATAGGCTCTGGCGAAATGCTCTGCCAGGGTCTTTTCGGTGATGACTCCCGGAAGGTCACGGTCCTTCAGCCCGTCGATGAGACAGTCCACCGCTTCCGAATGGATGATATTGTCTGTTGCATAAAGCGTAATATTGTGGGGAGGGGTCATGAGGGCAGTAAGCTGAATGCCTCTGGCATCCGAAACGGTAGCCATTAGCCAATGGACAGGGTCGCGCCAGTCGGTTTTGTCTTTTCCTTCATGCCCCATGATGAGATTGCCCAGTGGAATCATATTCTGCGCTTCATGACGCATCAGCACCTCATAGGTATCCTTGTAGAACTCGTGCACATCTGCATACAGCTTGAATTGCATGGCCGCATCACCCTTTCAACTGTTCCTTGTTTGTTATGAGAATGCCAAAAAGCTCCATCCCACTATAGGAGATCAGGAATATTCTGTCAATCATTGAAACAGCAAGTTCATGAAGTGGGGAAAATCAATACAATCATTTATTCCATTTTGGTCAGGCACCAATCAGGATATAGTTGGGAATAGGAGAATGCAAAGGCGGGATTCTTGTGCCAATAACTCTGTAATGGTTAAGGACATGGAAAAGGATAAACCTCTTTTTTTGAAAGTAATGTTCAACAGGGAGAGGTCTGTCCATTTTTAACCATCACAGAGAACGCGGGATAATTTGTTTGCACTTCCATCGGGTACCCAATAGGGTCCCGCAGCTCATTACCGGCGTTCCTCTGATCCGGAGGAGCCAAGACTATGATTTTGCCCGGGGAATATCGGATTGAGATTATCCCTTTAGAAACGCCTAAGCTTCAAATCCATTGTCATAGATGCAAAAAATCGGCCGCCTTCTATTGCAGTGAAAAGTTCAGGGTAAATGCACAGCAGAAGCATATCGATGTTTGGCTTATTTATAAATGCGGACAATGTGACAACACCTGGAATTACCCTATTCTGTCCCGAATCCATACCCACGCATTGGATAAGAATCTCCACCGGAAGTTTATGAACAATGACAGAGAGACCGCTTGGAGGTATGCCTTTCAGATTGATCAGCTGCGCAAGGTATGCCACGAGGTGGACACAGACATTTCCTATACATTGAAAATAGAAGCGGTAGACCGTAAAGAAGAGAGCTGTAAGATTTTTTTGTTTTCTCCATATCTGTTTGATCTGCGGTTGGATAAGGTATTGCGGCAGATTCTTGGGATATCCAGGTCCAAGCTGGAGCACATGGCGGACTGCAACGGCATCCTAACAAATCCGCCGGTCCGTTTGAACAGTAAGCTAAAAGAAGATCTGTGGATTACCGTTTTGCCTCTTGAATAAGACTCCTACTATAAAGTCGTCCTTGAAGGAAAAAGGGCGGCTCTATTTTTTTAACCTGGCTGCAGAAAAAGATTAAGATTTTAATCATTCTTTAATTAGACTTAATGATCTGGATGAAGAATATTGGAGGATATTAGCGTGAAAAGTCGAAATATTATACATATTTTAGAAAATACATTCCTTATGCAGTATAAAACTGGAGGTTTATTAGTGGCTAAAAAAATGCAAAGGCCCCTCTCTTTATTGTTATCGTTTGTGCTGCTGCTTGCATCTCTTTCATTGTCTTCGATGCCGGCATCTGCAGCGGGAGCGCTCATTAATGTGAAAGGAAATGAAGCGACAACTGCTGTCACTCCTATAGCAGGGACTTCGGACAGCCATGGCAACACGTATGCTGCGGGCTCCATTGCAGGGACGGGAGCAGCAGGCTCTGCGACCTTTGGAGGTACGACAATCACGCAATCCGCCGAGGGAAAAAGCACGGCTTTTGTAGCCAAGTATGATGCAGCGGGGGATTTTGCCTGGGCCAAAGGAATAGAGTCCTCTGGAACGGGGGGCGGCGTTACTTCCGTTAAGGCGGATGCATCAGGTGTGTATATTAGCGGATATTTTGCTGATAAGCTTGATATTGGACAAGATGGAAGCTATGAGCAGGCACCTTCGGTTACAGGCAGCCTGACAGGGTATATTGCCAAGCTTGATCCAAACGGGGCTTATTTGTGGTCCATATCGATTACTTCAACGGATGCAGGCTCCACAGCATCGAGATTGGCGCTTGATGCCAACGGCAATGTCTATCTGACAGGCTATTATTATTCCTATGAGAACGATGTCATTGTCAACGGAACGCATGGTACGTCGGCGGTTCTGACTAAAGGTGAGAGCAGAGATTTTTATGCGATGAAAGTGGACACGGATGGAAGGATTATTTGGTCGACAGTGGGAAAGGGTTATATTGGTGATAATACTCCCTCCGGGATTGCGGTCAGCCCCTCCGGAGAGGTTTACGTGGTGGGGACCGCTCTTGGTTTGACCTTTGGAGGGGTTACTTATGGCAATGCAGCTGTGGGCGGATTCATTCTGAAGCTGGACGCAACAGGCGAGTTTCAATGGTTCAAAAAAATGATGGGCGCTGCTGCTGACAAGGTATTCCAAATTGCGGTAGATTCGCAGGGCAATCCTGTTATGGTTGGCCTCTTCAGCGGGACGACGTTTGATATCGATCCGGGTGCCGAAGTAACGGCAATCAGTGCCGACCATACGGACGGTTATGTGGCGAAACTAGACCCTAATGCTAATTTGCTCTGGTACAAGCAGGTGAAGGGCGCGGAAGGCGGGGTCGGATTATTTAATCGGGTGTTTATAGATCCCCAAGACAATGTATATGCTTCGGGAACGGTTGATGCGGCAGGCACTCATTCCCTGGACGGAATTCCCCTCAGCGGTAACGGGATTTCGGAACCATTCGTGTGGAAGGGCAATTCGGCAGGCTCTACAGCGTGGTTGAAATCGGTGGGGGGGCCAGGTTATGACCAGTTCGTTGATATTGAAATAGCTCCCAATGATGGAATCCGGGCCATACTGAGAATCGGGGATACGGCGGATGTTGACCCGGGCCCTTCCGTGCTTAACGCGTACACCTCGGCAGTTAATAAAAATGCGTTGGTGATTACCAACTGGTCCGCATCGGGTGAGCTTGCACCTTTTGCGGCAGCGGCTCCCGCCTACCAAATCAACGGTATGGACTATAGCTGGCAGGATGCTGTTCTGGCGGCTGATGGAGACCGGCTGGCGATTACAACCGATGGCTCTCCTTCTGCGCCGGTACGTATTCATGTGACGGCACCCCAGGGTTCAACGGTTACCTTACAGGGCAAACCCGGTAACACCTACACGGGTGTCTATGTTCAAGCGGATGAGCATATTACCCTGAATCTGGAGGATTTCAATATTACAGCTCCTGCCGGTGACAGCTTCAGCGGGATCAGCTTCACCAAAACGAACAGCACCGGCAATACGGTGTTGAATCTGACCGGGAGCAATACCATTCAAGGCTTCGAAGGCATCCGTGCGGCATTCAACCATCAGCTTACCATTACCGGTACCGGCTCCCTTATAACCAAGGGGCGTCCGGCTGTGGCAGAAGGAGCAGACAGCGGCCACGGCATCCATTTGCTCTCGGATGGCACCGGAGCTACACAGCCGGGGTCCAAGCTTATTATTGAAGCTGCTGTAACGGCGATCGGCGGCGATTCGACGGCGGAGTCCGGCGGGAACGGCATTTTCCTGGACTGGGGCAATATGCTGGTGAAGAGCGGTGTTGTGACAGCGAAGGGCGGCAACACCGACGGAGACCGGACAGGACTTTCCTCAGGATCTGTCACCAGGCGCGGCGGCCGGGGTATCCAGCTTGTTGGCTGGGGTTTCCCGCAGTCCTCCTCCGGCATCCTGACTGTCGAAGGCGGACAAGTGACAGCAGCCGGCGGTGAAGCCCTGGCGGTGAATCCGAACGGGTATTTTTTTGAGGGTGGCAAGGGTATCGACGCCGACACGGGAGTGTCCATAACCGGAGGTACGGTAACGGCAGCCGGTGGAAGCAGTGTGAACGGCATCGGCGGCCACGCCATTCAATCCTGGAATACACTGGATATCAGCGGCGCCAATACGGCTGTAACGGCTATGGGCGGCAAGGGCATCACCTTTTACGGCAGCGGAATTGGTTTGTATATCACCAATAATATCTCCATCAGCGGAGCGGTTGTGACTGCTACGGGCGGGGAAGGTTCAACAAGCGAATACGGTATCTTCTCTCCCAACGGCAGCTTAACCATCTCGAATGGTGCCCATGTCACCGCAAATGGTGGACAAGGGATTATCACGGATGCGGGAGCTTCGGGGGGGCCGGCGGTTTACGTTAGCGGGACGATCCATATTACGGGCTCTGATGTATCGGCGACCGGTGGAGACGGCCCGGTTAACGGATCTCATGGATTAATCTCCATTAACGGTGAAATTGTGATTGAGGATGGCGCATCTGTGGAAGCCTTCGGCGGAACGGGAACAACCGGTGTCGGCGGAGCAGGCTTACGCGCCTTCGGCAACGGAACAGGCAGCAAGGTCTTGATTGCTGCAGACGCGGGGGATGTTTATGTCCGTGGCGGACAAGGGGCTTCTGCAGTCAGGCCGTCCGTGATCGGCAAGGATGTATTTATTGCCGCAGGCAATGTTGGCCAGATTGCGATGGAAGGGTCAGTAAACCCCCGTTCCATCAAAAATACGGTGGGCGGCGATGATGTGTATATGCTATCCGCCTCGAAGAATCCACCTGCGGCTGGAGCCATTGTGTCCCAGGTAACTGGAGTATTGGGAGGAGCCTACACGTATCATGCGCCAACCAAGGCAGACGGAACGGCGTTCCTGTGGCTTCCTGCCGGGAACCAGACGGCGGCGTCAACCGGTTATACAAGCGAGAATCCGACGGTAACTCCTGATGACAGCGCATCTGTTGTCTTGTCCGTCGGTAGTAGCGCTCCGGAGCTGGGACTGAGCCAATGGGGCAACTATGACTTTGGTACAGCAACAGCCGGTTACGTAGCACCGGCGGCCCTCAGCGTAACAGTCAGCAATACGGGCACCGGCTCGACGGGAGCATTGACCGTTGCGCTAAGCGGAACAAACGCCAGTGACTTCATTCTGTCGAAGACTGCGGTCAGCGATTTGGCAGCAGGCGGCAGCGACAGCTTTACAGTTGTGCCGAAGGCTGGCCTGCTGGCAGGCCTATACACGGCAACTGTAACGGTATCGGGGGATTCGGTAACGGCGCAAAGCTTCACCGTGAGCTTCGAGGTAACTCCGGCATTAAGCAATGATGCAGGTCTGACCGGCATTGCAGGTCAAACCGCCGCAGCAGTCGGAGGCGGAGACGGCAGTACAGCCGACCAAGCAATTACCTGGACGGTGAATGTACCGTACAGCACAACATCACTGGGATTGTCGGATGTATCGACAGTCACCGGCGTCACCTACTACAAGCTGTACACAGACAATGCCTTCACCAGCGAGATTACAGGCGCGTCAACAGTTGACCTGACGGCAGGGGGAGCAACGGCCATCTACGTGAAGGTAATGGCCCAGGACGGGGTAACCGTGAAGTATTATGCGGTGACGGTGAACCGGGAGGAAGATCTGACGTATGGTATCGGGTTGAGCCAAACGGGCAACCAAGATTTCGGTACAGCAACAGCCGGTTACGTATCACCTGCGGCTTATAGTGTGACGGTGAACAATACGGGCACCGGCTCGACGGGAGCATTGACCGTTGCGCTAAGCGGAACAAACGCCAGTGACTTCATTCTGTCGAAGACGGCGGTCAGCGGTTTGGCGGCAGGCGGCAGCGACAGCTTTACGGTTGTGCCGAAGACCGGCCTGCCGGCAGGCCAATACACGGCAACCGTAACGGTGTCGGGGGATTCGGTAACGGCGCAAAGCTTTACCGTAAGCTTCACGGTATCTTCGGCGCTAAACAATGATGCGGTTCTGACCGGCATTGCAGGTCAAACCGCAGCAACGCCCGGAGGCGGTAACGGCAGCACAGCCAACCAAGCGGTCACCTGGACGGTGAATGTACCTTACAGCACAGCAGCGCTGAGATTGACGGATGTGACGACCGTCACCGGCGCCACCTACCAGATGTACACCGACAGCGGCTTTACCAGCGAGATTACGGGTTCCTCCACCGTTGCCCTCACAGCAGGCGGAGCAACGACCGTGTACGTGAAGGTAACGGCTCAGGATGGCGTAACCGTGAAGTATTTTGCGGTAATCGTGAACCGGGCGGCTGATTCGACCCCTACCTCAACGGATACCTCCCAACCGGCAGGCACTCCAGACAATGGGGTAGATGTTTACGTGAACGGCAAGGCGGAGAGTGCAGGCACAGCCACAGTGAAGCAGATTAACGATCAAACGGTTACCACCATTGACGTGAATCAGCAAAAGCTTGAGGGCAAGCTGGCAGCGGAGGGGAAGAATGCGGTTGTTACCGTCATGTTCACTAAACAATCGGATGTGCTTGTGGGTCAGCTAAACGGTGAGATGATCGCCAAGATGGAGCAGCAGCAAGCTTCCTTGGAATTGAAGACAAATACTGCTTCTTACAAGGTACCCTCGCTGCAGCTTAACATCCAAGGTTTGGCGGAAAAGCTTGGAGCCGGCGAACTGAAGGATGTGAAGCTTCAGATTCATATTGCCGAGACCGGTTCGGACAAGCTGAAAATCGTATCTGATGCCGCCGCGGCGGGAGGCTTCACGGTAGTGGCACCATCGGTGGATTTTACAGTCAATGCGGTATATGGTGACAAGACTATCGAAATCAAGGACTACTCGGTTTATGTGGAACGGAGGATTGCCATTCCGGAGGGGATCAACTCCAACAAAATTACAACCGGTGTTGTAGTGGAAGCAGACGGCACCGTACGCCATGTACCTACCCGGGTTGAGGTGGTGGATGGCAAGTATTATGCCGTGATCAACAGCTTAACCAACAGTACCTATTCCGTTGTGTATCATCCGTTGGAGTTCGCGGATGCAGCCGGTCATTGGGGCAAAAGCGCCATCAATGATATGGGCTCCCGGATGGTGATTGAGGGTGTTGGCGCGGATCGCTTCGAGCCGGAACGGGATATCACGCGGGCTGAGTTCGCCGCAATTCTGGTGAAGGGTCTCGGACTCCGGCTGAATGCGTACCAATCTGCTCCGTTCTCCGACGTAGCCCGCACGGACTGGTACGCGCAGGTTGTCCAAACTGCTTATGATTATAAGCTGATCGCGGGGTATGAGGATGGCTCCTTCCGTCCGGAAGTGAAGATTACCCGTCAGGAAGCCATGAATATCATGGCCAAGGCGATGCGAATTACCGGACTGAAAAACAAGCTGCAGGGTACAGCTGATGTGCTTGCGGGTTACCAAGACCAAACGGCTATCGCATCCTGGGCATACGAGGCTGCAGCTGACTGTGTGGCAGGCGGCTTGATTTCTGGAAGAAGCGCAGAGTCTATTGCACCCGTAGCCAATATAACGAGAGCAGAGGTGGCTGCCATTGTGCAGCGGTTGCTGAAGAAATCGGAACTGATTTAACCAATAGAAACGAGCCGCCCAGTCAAAAGGGCGGCTCTATTTTTTGTTCTATTTTTTGTTCAACGCCAACAACAAAATCATCCCAACAATACAAGCCGCGCCCATCCATTGGAAAAGTCCAAAGGGCTCTTTTAGCCAAACGACGGTTGTACCAACAGCTGCCAGCGGCTCTAAGCTGCCCAGCAGGCTTGATTCCTTAGGGGAAAGGCTTTGCAGGCTTTCGATATAAAACCAGAAGGCCAACATGGTGCCGAAGAGGATAACGAATATCAAGTACCAATAGGCCTCCGGCGTCATTGCAGCGAGGTTGATCTGCCAAGGCGGGTGGATGAAGCTTAATGAAACACCCCCGATTATCATCGCCCAGCCGACAATGACCAGCGAATCGTATTGCTTCAATAGAGGGACCGCATATAAGGTATAAAACGCCAAGGCCACCCCGGATAAAACACCCCACACAATGGCAGGACCCGGTACGGATAAACCGGAGACGGAGCCGTTGGTTAACAGGCAGAAACAACCGGCTAATGCAAGCGCAACAATCAGCAAATCTCTTCGCGTTAGAGAGGCTTGCTTGCGCAAGATTGAATAAACGATGATCATAACGGGCGCTAAATATTGCAATAACGTGGCCACAGCAGCATTCCCATGATTAATGGATGCCATGTAGGTGTATTGAACCGCAAGCATACCCAGCAATCCGAAGATCATCAGGCGGCTGGCGGTGCTTCCCCTTTTCCAGACATCGAATATTTGGGTCCGGTCCTTTGCAAAAAATTGAACGGTTAAAAGTAAAAGCCCCGCAATGAGCAAACGTGTCGTAACCAGCCAATTGACATCAATGGCGAATTGCTGAAAGAGCTTCTGGGCAACAGTGCCCCCAATTCCCCAAAACACTGCCCCGCATATCACAAGAATGAAGCCTGTTCTTCTGGTTTGTTCTCCACCCATCACTTCTTCTCCACCTTAATTATAATAATAGTGTAATATTAAGGGGATAAATGATTTATTTATACTCATATCGAGGGGAAAAGTATAAGGATATTGAGGTGGGGGATTTGCAGATAAGAAATTTCAAGGTTGACCAAAGCTTGAAGGAACTAACGGAGCATCGTACGACTGCGCTGCCCATCGCATGTTACCAAACCACCATTAACCAAAATGTACATGGACATATCCCGCTTCATTGGCATGACGAGGTTCAATTCGTTCGGATTATAAAAGGGGAAGCCATCTTCCAGGTGAATGAAGAAAGGCTGGAGGTCCGCGAGGGGGAGGGACTATTCATCAATAGCGGTTGCCTGCACATGGCGGAGGAAAAGGATCAATCGGGCTGCATCTACATGTGTTTGAATGTATCTCCACATTTCCTTTTGTCCCAGGAGCTTTATTCAACGTATGTAAGTCCTTATCTTCAGGCAACCAACCTACCCTATATATTCATCGATGCCAAGGAGGTTTGGGGAAAAAATATTATAGATACCATGCTGAATGTTAATGAATCCATTCAACAGAAATTACCCTACTACGAGTTGGATCTCACCGTGCAGCTGACAAACATGTGGAAGAACTTACTGGTTAACGGATTTCATCTGGAATATGACCAGACGGAAATCGTAAAGAGCCAACGGATGAAGCAAATGTTGAATTGGGTTCACCTGCATTATGCTGAAAAAATGCTGCTGGATGACATTGCAAGAGCCGGTCAATTGAGCCGTTCCGAATGCTGCCGCTATTTCAAACGGATGCTGCGGACAACACCGCTGAATTACGTAATGGATTACCGCATCCAGAAAAGCGTGCTTCTTCTGCAGGAGTCAGATTCTACGGTTACCGAAGTTGCTTATCAGGTGGGGTTTAATAGTACAAGCTATTTTATTGATAAATTCCGGAAATCGATGAACGTAACGCCCTTAGCCTATAAAAGAAATTGTGCTGCAAGCAAATTCATCAAACATTGAAACTCACCTATTTTTCTACCGTATAAGCAATATTAGATTTTCCCGTTGGGCGTATCGGAGGTGAGCCGGCTGGAGCAATTATTGGACTTGATTCCCTTGGCATTCTCCATTGTTCTTATCTCTTCCATGGTGCTCCTTCCCTTCACCTGTCTTTCATTGCAGGAGATACGCAGGGGTCACGAAATGGCTGCAGCAGACACGTCCTTGGTTGTAGCTGTCCGCTTGTCGCAGCCCAACCGTATTCAACGGTGGATTGTACGGATTGCCCAACGCAAAGATGCGCCTGATGAAGAGGATCATGGTCCTTCCCAACTTTGATGTTTCATACATTGAATTGAGGGAGGATCACGGTGAAAAAGAATTTGTTGCTTCACAAATGGGCGAGGCCCATGTTCGTCATGTTGGTGGGGGTTATGTCTATTTTGGTGCTCAGCGGATGTTCGGCTGCATCTACAACCAACCCGATTGATGCTGGTTCGCCAGGAGTCTTTAATCACTATTTGATTTATCCATTTTCGCTCCTGATTACATTCTTCGCTAATGTGTTTCAGGGGAACTACGGATTATCGATTATTCTCATGACCTTCATCATCAGACTTGCGATTTTGCCGCTTATGATGAATCAAACCAAGAAGCAAATGGCCATGAAAGAAAAGATGGCCGTCCTCCAGCCGGAGTTAACGGCTCTGAAGGAGAAGTACAAGAACGACTCCAGTACGGATGCCAAAAAGCAGGAGCAAACGGAGATGATGCAGCTTTACCAGAAGCATCAATTTAATCCTTTAAACATAGGGTGTTTGCCCATGCTTCTCCAATGGCCGGTCACCCTTGCATTCTACTATGCCATCCGGCGTACCCCGGAGATTGCCGCTCATGATTTTCTGTGGTTTAGCCTGGGGCATACGGATATGATTTTGCCGCTTATTGCCGCAGCCGTATATTACATGCAGTTCCGTGTGTCTCAATCTCTGTCAACCCAGTACCAGCAGGAACAAAAGAACCAAATGGCTCTTATCGGGCTTATGTCTCCCATCATGATGGGGGTGCTCTCTTTTGGGATGCCTGCCGCGCTGCCGTTATATTGGGCGGTTGGCGGTATATTCATTACAGTACAAACGGTTGTCCTGAATAAGCTATACACGAAGCCCAAGGCAGCGTAAAACGAAACAAAACAGAGCATCTGGGCCGAAAGCCCGGAAAATAAAAACCCACCCCAAGGTTGACCGCCGAAGGTGGGTTTATATTGCCTTAGACTTAGAAGGGGATTAACCATCCAAGCAGATGGTTAATCCCTATTTGTAGAACTGGGGTAAAACCAAAAGTTCTGATTCCTTTTATATTGGCTTGTATGGAGGAGTAGGATAGTTTCATTAAAATAGGAAATTCTCCTGACAAGAGCCGTGAAATGAAGGAAAATGCTAGGTGTCTTCCCATTCCTCCAGGGTGGTAATTTCTCTCCAGTTCATTGCCGTGTTCTCCCTTCGGTTGTAACATGATTCAATAATTAGTCAAATGTATGAAGAAAGATAGAGGTGGCTGCGGTATGAAAGAGGTCCATTCCTTATCTTCACTGGATATGGTGGAGTCGTTTCTGCAAGAGCATCAAATGAGCTTCCTGTACGTATCCAGACCGGAATGCACGGTATGCCACGCTATTTTGCCCAAGCTAAGAGAGCTCTTAGGGTCTTATCCGAAGATCCAATTGGGGCATATCAATGCCAATCAGGTGGAAGCGGTGGTTGGACATTTTTCGGTTTTTGCCGTCCCCACAATGTTAATGATGATCGAACAAAAGGAATATGCAAGATGGGACCGGTTCGTCCGGTTTGACCTTTTAAATGATCACATCAAGCGGGTTTATGAGGTCATGGCCCCCGAGGGGTAAGCACCGATTATCCCCGTTTGCCCTCAAAAAAGTTGCACGGACAGGCTCCGCTATTTTATATTCTTAATAAAAATCCCCAGGTGTTTCCTTCGTTTGGTTATGATTCCATTCGAAGGGCAGCCCCAAAGGAGAGGAACATGAATAAAAGAATGGCTGTGATGGGGCTGTCTGTGATGTTACTGTTCTCCGGCTGTTCCTTGGGCAAGCCGAAGCCGACTTATGAGGCAGAGAAGGCGCAGATGATCTCCGCGATTGAGAGCAAATATCCGTATCTGGAAATTGTATCGGCGGAGGTATGGGCCTCTGAACGGCGAATGAACGGGGTGAAAACCGGTCAGATGATCGGGACCTTCGTGGATAAGAAGGACCCCAGCTTCGCTCTGCAGGCGGCAATGCAAGATGATGGCACAGTAAATATCGAATTCAGTGAAACCATGTACAAGGCCCGGATCGAACTCATTGATATTCTGAAGAAGCATAAACCGGGCAATGTGCTGAATGATTATCTGGAGTTCCAGCCAGAGGGGGTAGTGGGCCCTGTAACGATCATGACCTTCACCGATCTGGATCCTGTCATTGTGGGTGTAATGAGAAAATCCATCAACAGCCAAGCGGAGCTGGAGGACGATTACCTGATGACCCAAGAAATGAACGAGGTAGTGAAGAAATACTATCCGGAGCTGGAGTTCGACGGTGTCCGGGTTATTCATTGGGAGCAGGGAAAGTTCGACTGGGAGAAATGGCTGGAGTATAGTTCTAGCGGGGCCGATTATTGGATGACACAAACGATTAAAGGCAGGCTGGTAGAGGATCTGGACCATGACGGTGGCGGGTATTCCAAAAAGCATTGGAAATCCGGGTTTTACTCCGATAAGAATGCGCTGCCCACTCGGGTGCTGGATTACACGGTGTATGGCGCAGATGGATTCCAGCCCGGAAGCAAGGAAGATTTTATGGCTCAGGCTATGGAGCTTGGTAAGGTGAAGGCAGCCGCCGCGAAGTAGTTATGATGCCGAAGGAAGTCAGCCCAGTTATGACTGAGAGCTGGCTTTTTTTCTTAGAAGAGAGAGAGGGATGTCCATGAAAGGAAAGGTTGTGCTTATCATTGGTGTGAATACCGGAATGTGATTGGCTGCGGTGATCGAGATGGCGGCAGATGAGCCCATGTAATCATGGCCTGCCGGAGCCTTAAGCGGGGTACTCCAGGCTCCGGAGTTGGCAGTTTTATTAATCTAATACAGCCGCCATATGTGCCTTGGTAACAGACCAGTGGGAGGCGGTCCAGTATTTGGCTTTATCCTTCACGTAAATGATTTGCGGGGACTCGTGCTTTACACTCAGATCCTCGGCAATTTTGTTGGATACGGGGCGGGATTCGATAACCTTGACCAGGGTAAAGTCCACCTCCTGATTTGGGGCTCCCTTCAGATAGTCCTCATATTCATGAAGCGCATTGGCGCTGACCGGACAGGTTGTGCTGTGTTTGAGGATCACTTGTCCGCGTTCGGAGGACTTCGCCAGGATGTCTTCCCATTCCTCCAGGGTGGTAATTTCTCTCCAGTTCATTGCTGTGTTCTCCCTTCGGTTGGTCAATTTATTAAGTTGAATTTTAACATGATTCAATAATTAGTCAAATGAATGAAGAAAGGATAGAGGGCCGCCGCGAATGGCTAACGAATCTGTAACACTTTATTTTGCCAACAACGCCACGATTCCAAATCTAACGAATCTCTGCCACGTTATTCGTCTTTTTGAAGGGCATTTTGGTGCAAATGTCAGACAAATAGCGTGGCTGGGATTCGTTAGAGCGTCTCTCCCTCCAGGCTCCGGTTGTGGCATCAATGCCCGGAGGATAATAACCGTATAATTGTATCCCTGAAGAGTGGGCTCACCCCACTCCTTTCTTTTTGAGCAAAGCTTATAATGCAGAGGCACGAAGAACAACCTTTACCCCTTTTTGAAAGCAAAATCACCTTTAATCAGCAGAATAGATGCATCCCCCAGACTCGCTGCTTTCAGTAAAAATCGAAGCATAACCGGTCAACTCCGCTACACATGGCAGCCTCCGGTCTGCTTGTAGAATTGGGGGAGAGCTAACAATAATAATGGATAGGAGGAATCATGTTGAAGCCATTCACAGCATTTTCAAAGTCTATTCCGTTGGATGATTCTTGGGAGGTCATCGTCGTGGGTGGAGGTCCGGCAGGCTGTGCGGCAGCTGCCGCGGCTGCCCGGGAGGGAGCAAGAACCTTGCTCATTGAAGGAACAGGAGCCCTGGGGGGAATGGGAACCTCCGGACTTGTTCCCGCCTGGTGTCCCTTCTCGGATAAGGAGAAGCTTATCTACCAGGGGATGGGGCAGCGTGTCATGGAGACCCTGAAATCCCAGATGCCCCATGTGAAGCCGGAAATGGTGGATTGGGTGCCCATCGACGCCGAGAAGCTGAAGGTGGTTTATGATGAGCTGGTAACGGGCTATGGAGCCGCTGTCCTGTTCCATACCATGCTGAGCGCGGTGGAAACTGATGAAGACGGTAGGGTTACCGGCATTATTGTCACGAACAAATCAGGCTTAACCGCATTCCAGGCCAAGGTATATGTGGATTGCACCGGAGATGCGGATTTGGCCGCTTGGGCGGGAGGCGAGTACAGCAAGGGCGATGCCCAAGGCTCCTTGCAGCCGGCCACACATTGCTTTATCCTGGGCAACGTTGATGAATACGCTTATCTGAATGGGCCGAATCTCCATAACCAGAATAAGCAAAGCCCGATTTACGAGATTGCCCAATCCGGCGAATATCCGTTAATCCCGGATGCCCACCTGTGCAATAATCTGGTTGCTCCGCGGGCTACGGGCTTTAATGCCGGACATATCTGGGAAGTGGATCATACGGATCCGTGGAACACCTCCCAGGCGATGATACGGGGCAGAGCTATGGCCCAGCAATACCGGGATGCCCTGGCTAAGCACCATCCCCGGGCTTTTGCCAATTCTTATGTCGCCTCGACTGGAGCACTGATGGGCATCCGGGAAACACGCCGCATCCTGGGCGACTATATGCTCACCTTGGAGGATTATCTGAACCGCCAAAGCTTTCCTGATGAAATATGCCGGAACAACTATTACATCGACATTCACTTTACAGAGGAAGAAGCCAAAGCCCTGCTGGAAGGGAAACTGGTGGAGAAGCAGCGCAGCTTTCGTTACGGACCAGGTGAGTCCCACGGCATACCCTATGGCTGCCTGACGCCCAAGGGGCTTGCAAACGTACTGGTCGCTGGCCGTTCAATTTCCTGTGAACGAGCGGTACAGGGCAGCGTTAGAGTGATGCCGGTATGTCTGGCTACTGGTGAGGCTGCCGGTCTGGCCGCTGCTATGACAGCCACAACGGCGGCCGCTGATGTACACGCTGTAGATGTGTCTGTGTTAAGAAGCCGTCTCAAGGAGGCAGGGGCATACCTGCCTGACCAATCTTAATCCTTGGAGGGGCAACCACTATGATAAAACCGACCAATGCAGCATTGGAACCGGGGGCTGTCCTCAAAGCCCCCAACTAAAAAAAGGTTGGATGGAAAAACGTATGTTTTTTCGTCCAACCTTTTTTGTATCTGGATGCCCAGGATGCCTGAGAACAGTACAATTGTATCCCTGAAGAGTGGGCTTACCCCACTCCTTTCTTTTTGAGTAATGATTATAATGCAGATGTTAATGATTCCACAAAAGGAGGATGTAACCGCTTACGTTTTTGTGCTGGAAATTAACAATGAATAGGGAGGTCTTTATGCTTACAAGAAAAGTAATCAGTCTTTTGTTGGTGCTCGCCGTTGCGCTTACAGGATTTATCCCGCAGGCGGCTAGTGCTGCCGACACCATTTCATACACCGGCTCCGCTGATCCGGCTTCTCTGGCACCGCAGGCCACGGGTGGACCGGCGGTTATTCAGAACTACCCGATGCCTTCCATCTATACTCCATCCGACATTTTCTCCTTGAAGGCGGATCAGGAGGCCGTGCCCGTCGTCAAGTATCTACCGGAATATGACTACGCGCAATTTTCCTTTGCCGGGACGGTTACCATTGAAGTGACGGCGGACAAGCCGATCACGTCGTATTCCATCAGTCCGCTGGCCAAGAACATCCAAGGGACTGTGGACGGCAATAAGCTGACCTTTACGCTGTCCACCTCCACCTATGTGATCGTGGATATCAACGAGGCTCCGAATGAGAATCCGGACGAGAAGGATCCGGAGAAGAAAAGAAAACGGCTTGTTATCGCAGCAGATCCGTTGGAAACGGATATTCCCGCCTCCTCTGGCCCGGGAATCTATAATGTGACCGACGCGCCCTACAATGCGGACAGCACAGGGGCTACGATCACCTCAGATGCCATTCAGCAGGCCATCGACGATGCCCATGCTGCAGGAGGAGGCATTGTATTTATTCCTGCCGGCGTGTATACCTCCAGCAATCTGACCCTCAAAAGCAATGTCACCTTCTACCTGGCCGGGGGAGCGGTCATAGTCGGCACAGGCAGAGGAGAGGATTACCGGAATGACTTCCGCAAGGATAGCATTTCGGATGGCACCTACTTTATCCGTACGGAAACCAACTCCGAGAATATTACCATGCGGGGACGGGGCACCATTGACGGCAAAGGGATCGAGATGCGTAAACGCAAGATGGTGAACCCGCCACGGAAGGAGGGGCTGCCGGAGGAGCGTCAGCACAAGAACGGACAGGGATTCATCAATAATCTTGTGGTGCCGATGGCAACCAGCCATTTCACTTTTGACGGGCTGACCCTGCGGGACGGTGGTTTCTGGGCCTTCCTGATCGTCCGTTCCGATGATGTGAAGATCACCAATTACAAGGGCTACCAGGACTTATACACCCTTGAGGACGATGCTATCGATATCAATGAGAGCCAGAATGTACTGGTGAAGCATGCCATTGCCATCTCCGATGACGATACCTTCTCCACCAAAACCTGGCCGCAGAAGGGCATGTCCAAGGATTGGCCGGGAGAAATTGAGCATTTGGAAAATGTGATTTTCGATGACTGTTTGGCCTGGACACGCTGCGCAGCCTTCAAGCTGGGTATGGGCATATGTACCCCGCAGATCGGCGTCACCATCCGGAATTCGTATGTGTATCAAGCCGCCCGGGCGCTGCTTGTGGATCATGCCTATACCGAAAACCCTCTTCCGGAGGAGGGCTGGGCCAGAGATATTACCTTCGAGAATATCGATGTCGAACGAGTGGGGATTAGCCAATTCGGGAATTATTGGGTTCGGGTCTCCACCAGCACAGCCGGGGATGTAAGCAATATCCTGTTCAAGAATATTAATGTCCGTGATACCGGGGGAGAAACCTCTCCCATTCAGGGGAATCCCACAAGAGGCGGCATGGTGAACGGAGTCACCTTTACGGATGTGGTTGTGAAGGGCAAGCTGGCCAAAAGCCTGGCTGACATGAAAGCATCTGTGCGGAATGACAATGTGAGCGGCCTCGTGATTGCCAATACAACTCCGGCCATTTTCAGCGATAATTTTGAAGACGGAGACACTGTGGGCTGGACAACGGTCGCAGGCACCTGGGCAGTGACGGCAGAGGACGGTAACCAGGTTCTGTCCACCAGCAAAACCCAGACGGCTCTCATTACTGCCAACGCAGGTGCGGCCTGGACGGATTATACCTATGAAGCCAAGGTGAAATTGCCGTTTATAAACAATGAGGAAAACGCAGGCCTTGTCTTCCGTGTGAAGGATGACAAGAATTTCTACATGTACCGAATGAATGCCAAGAGCAAGAAGCTGGAGCTGTTCAAGTCCGTAGAAGGTACGATGACCGCGCTGACGGACGTTCCTTTCACATCTGTTAAGCAGTGGTATACCGTGAAGGTGATTGTGAAGGGCAATACGGTCAAAGGTTATGTGGACGGGGAGTTAAAGACGGAATGGACGAATCCGACAACCGAATTAACTTCGGGGGGAGTTGGCTTCCGCACCACCTCAGCCAAGGTTTTGTTTGACGATGCCGCTGTGACGGCAACCAATGAAGCGCCAACAGATATTGTACTCTCCCATAATAGCGTAGCGGAGAATACCACTCCGGGAGGCATCGTCGGCACCCTCTCCACCATCGACCCGGATGCGAGTGAGCCCTTTGCGTATGCATTGGTTTCGGGACAGGGAGATACGGACAACAGCAGCTTTTCCATCGCTGTGTTGGGAAATTCCCTTATTGTCCGTGCCGAACCGGACTACGAAACCAAAAACAGCTACACTATCCGGGTGAGGAGCACGGATTCAGGCGGACTTTATGTGGAGAAAAGCTTCACCATCCATGTAACGGATGCAGATGAAACACCCGTTGTTACCAATCCTAATGCGGTCCTGTTCAGCGATGATTTCGAAGATGGCAATTCCACAGGCTGGACATCTAATGGCGGCACCTGGAATGTAGCTGCAGATGACACGAAGATTTTGGTCCAAAAGGCGAATACCACGGGCCTGATTACAGCCGGTGACACCTGGACGGATTATGTGTATGAAGCCAAGGTGAGGGTACCGATTAGCAATGCCAACGCAGGACTTGTCTTCCGGGTGTTGGACAACAAGAATTTTTATATGTACCGGATTAATACCTCTGCCCAAAAGCTGGAGCTGTACAAATCTGTGGACGGAGTTATGACCAACGTATCCAGCAAAACGTTCACCACAGCTGCGAAGCAATGGTATACGCTGAAGGTGATTGTCCAAGGAAATACGGTTAAGGGTTTTGTGGATGGGGAACGGACCATGGAATGGACCAATCCCGTAACGGAATTAACAGCCGGCAAAATCGGCTTCAGAACCACCTCTGTGGATGCGGCATTCGATCAGGTGGTAGTGACAGGGATCAACAAGGCTCCTGCTGACATTTCCCTGACTCAAACCAGCGTATCCGAGCAATCACCGGCGGGAAGCACTGTAGGGTCCTTCTCCACCACCGACCCGGATGAAGGAGACACCTTCACCTATTCGCTGTCGGCAGGGGAAGGGGATACCGGCAACGCAAGCTTCGGCATCTCCGGGAATACCCTGCAGACGGTAACAGCTCTGGTGTACGATAACCAAAGCAGCTACAGCATCCGGGTCAGAAGCACAGATGCATGCGGGCTGTATACGGAGAAGCCGTTTACCATTACTGTTGTGAAATCCGGTGTCCACCTTGCTGATGCCGCCAACAATACCGTCTTGCTTGATCGCAGCAGAATAGCGGCAGGGGATATGGTGGTCATTACGGCCGCAGGAGATAGACAATCTTCTGAGGGCTCCGTGGCAGGCGATGAGAAATTCGTTCCCGCCACCTGGTCCTCCACAGAGAGCGGCAAAAACGGCGGCTTCCAATGGGATGGGGAAAAGGGAGCGTACATCTCCAGCTATACCGCTTCGGAGGCGGGGGCACATGTGGTAACGGCTGTGTTCCAGAAGATGAACTGGAACGGCTCGTCCTGGGTTAACGGAGCCACGGATACCAAGACGGTGACTCTGGATGTATATGCGCCGGGCAATGCTGAAGGCAACAGCCTTCACATCACCCCAAGCAGTACAGTAGTTGGGCAGACTGTCATCATCACAGCAGAGGGATATAACCAGGGGCTGACGCCTTCCGTAGTCGGCGACGAGCGGTATATCCCCGCAGTCTGGAGCTCCACAGAGGCCGGCAAGTCGGGAGAATTTACGGTAACGGAGCAGGTATACCAAGCCGCTTACGTCCCGGCTCAAGCAGGCAGCTTCACCATCACCGCCACCTTCCAGAAGCAGGTATGGGACGGAATGGCTTGGATGGATACCACCACGGGTACACAGAGCGCGGTTCTCACTGTCGTTCTGGCACCGGCGGCCAATGTGGACCTTAATACGGTCACAGTGACCCCGACAAGCATAACCGCAGGCGGAACTGTAACCATTACCGCAGCAGGGGACAGGCAGAATGCCGGGGGTACAGTATTTGGGGAAGAACGCTATATTCCAACTGCCTGGAGCTCTACAGAGAGCGGGAAATCAGGAGTGTTCACCGTAAACGGGCAGGAGTATTCCTCCCGTTACACCACCGCTTCTGCAGGTACGTACAACATAATCGCTACCTTCCAGAAACAAAGCTGGGACGGAACAGCGTGGATCGACGGCACAGCCGATACGAAAAGCGTGAATTTGACTGTCATTGCCCCAGTGGAAGAGGAACCGTCTCCTTCAACGGGTGGTGGCATTCCTGGTACAGTCACTCCGGCTGGCAGTGTCGGCGCAACTGTGACCACTCAGGAAAACGGCCAAACGGTTACCACCATTTCGGTTGACTCAAGCAAGCTGGAGCAAAGGCTGATCCAGGCCGGCCAAGGCGGCACTATTACCATTCCGGTAGATACTGCAGCCGACAAGGTTGTTGTGGAGCTTACCGGAAACATGCTGAAGAGTATGGGAACCAAGGCCGCGGTCCTGGAACTCCAAACAGGGAAGGCTACCTATACCCTGCCTGCCGCACAAATTCAGATGGAAGACATCGCCCGCCAATTGGGAGCGCAGTCGGAGCTGAAGGACATCAAGCTCCACATCACCATTGCAGCACCTGCGGCGGATACGGTGAAGCAGGTACAGAACATGGCCCAGCAACAGGGTTATCAGCTTGCCGCAGAGCCGGTAGAGTTCAAGATTACCGCCGCTGGCAGCAATAAAACCGCCGATATTACTGCCTTCACCGGTTATGTGAAAAGAACCATTGTTTTACCGGACGGAACCGTTCCGGGCAAGGTAACTACAGGTATTGTGCTGAATGCCGACGGCTCCTTCTCCCATGTACCTACGTCCATTGTGCTGACCGGCGGGAAATATTATGCCACCATCAACAGCTTGACCAACAGCACCTATGCGGTGATTTACAGCCCTAAAACCTTTGCAGATGTGACTGCTCATTGGGCAAAGGATACCGTGAACGACATGGCTTCCCGCCTTATTATGGAGGGCAGCGGCGAAGGCCGGTTCGAGCCGGACCGGGACATTACCCGTGCGGAATTTGCCGCGGTGATGGTGAAGGGGCTTGGGCTGATGCGGCCGGGCACCGGCAAGGATGTGTTCCAGGACGTAGCCAAGGGCAGCTGGTATTACGATGCAGTAGCCATTGCGTATGCCAACGGAATAATCGACGGATATGAGGACGGCACCTTCGGACCGATGAGTACCATTACCCGGGAGCAGGCCATGGTTATGACGGCCAGAGCCATGAAGCTTACCGGCTTAAAGGCAGAGCTTACCGCTAACGAGGCAGAGCAGCTGCTGGCCGGGTTTACAGACGCCGGCGAAGCAGCCGATTATGCCAAGCTGAGTATGGCAGCCTGTCTCAAGACCGGCATCATGACCGGCCGGGATAATGACACCGCAGCACCCAAAAGCAACATCACCCGCGCCGAGGTGGCCGTCATTGTCAAACGGCTGCTGCAAGCGTCGGGCTTGATTTAGCAGCAAGCAGCGGAAGTAACAAGGGATCTGTTTATGCGCCAGCATAAGCAGATCCCTTTTTTTTAACCAAACAGATACCGGATCAACAGCAAAATGACAAAATGGGCCGGGTAAAAGCTGCGCCACATCCACTTGGGAATCCGGAAACCATCCACCCACCGCACCAAAGCAGGCGCGTACGCGATAAGCAGGGTAGTGCCGAGGCTTGCCATCTGGAGAATCCAGGCGGGTCCATTTGCAAACACAGCAACGATGTTCAGAACAAAATGAAGAATGACCATCACATGGCCGGAGGTGTATCGGTAGATCAGCAGCAGCAGAATGCCGTAGAAGCCGTAATCGAACGGGAATACCTCCAAAATTACAGTAACCACGGAAACCAGCAGGATTTTCAGGGGAAGGGATTTCAGCCGGTCCAGAGCATACAGCACAAACAATCCAAGGATCAGCGTGCCGAGCACATTGATATGATTGGGCCGAATGGCCAGCATATAGGGCACCTGGGCCAACACACCGATCAGCAGCAGCCGGCCAAAATAGCGGTGCACATCCCGGGTGCGTTGGTAACCCAAGACCAGAAGATAGGTATAAATCGGGAAGGCCAACCGCCCGATGAATTGCCACAAGGCGTCCTGCGGCAGGAACATTCTCCCAAAATGATCGGACGTCATCGACAGCATCGCCAGAATTTGCATCCCATTCTCCTTTCACATAAAACTTAGATTTATTATAACGCATATGGTGGAGAGTGAGGACTCCACTTTCCTCTTGCATGTGACGTAACGTTATCCCTTACGCTGGCTTTACCGTAAACGAAGGGGGAAATGTACGATGTCCGAACGCAAGAAGATTATGGTGATTTTCGGCACCCGTCCGGAAGCGACGAAGCTGGGGCCGGTGGTTCAGGAATTAAAGAAACACACGGAATGGTTTAAAACCAAGGTGGTGGTGACCGGGCAGCATCAGGAGCAGCTGTATCAGGCACTGTCCCATTTTGATATACAGCCGGATGTGGATTTGGCCATTATGAAGGAGAACCAGACCCTTGCCGACATTACCTCGGCGGCTATCACGGGACTGGATGCGATGATTGCCGAAGACCGTCCGGATTTTATCCTGATTCACGGCGACACCCAAACGGCGGTATGCGGCGGAATGGTGGCTTTTTTTCATAAAATACCTGTTGGGCATGTAGAGGCGGGACTGCGTTCCCACAACAAATACTCGCCGTGGCCGGAGGAGATAAACCGGAGAATTGTAGACGTGGTGACGGATATTTCATTCGCGCCTACACCGGTTAGCAGAGACAATCTGTTGAAGGAAGGCTACAATGATAAGGACATCTATGTGACAGGACAAACGGCGGTGGATGCCGCAATTGCAACCAACTGCACCAGTTATATATTTAACGAAGACATCCTGAACCGACTGGTCAAGCAACCGGGTCGAATCATTACTGTGACCGTTCACCGGAAGGAAAACTACGGGGCTCCCATGCAGCGGATGTTCCGTGCCATCCGGCGGATTGCCGATGAGCATCCCGACGTGTCTATTATCTATCCCGTTCATCTAAGCCCAACCGTCCGGGAGGCCGCGTTCGGAATGTTATGGGGTCATGAGCGGATTCATCTGCTGGATCCTATCGAATATTCGGATATGATTAATCTGCTGGCCCGCTCCTTCCTGGTGATGAGCGATTCCGGCGGTCTTCAGGAGGAGACGCCTGTATTCCATAAGCCCCTTGTGCTCATGCGGGACACCACGGAGCGGCCTGAGGCGGTTGCCGTTCATGCGGTTTATCTGGCCGGGACGGAGGAAGAAGCCATTCATGAGATCACCAGCCGGCTTTTGACGGATAAGAATATTTATCATTCCATGTCCAACACGGTGAATCCGTTTGGCGACGGGCTGGCGTCGAAGCGGATTGTGCAGATTATCGCCTGTCATTTCGGATTTGTTCCTGAGCTTCCGGATGAATTCCAGGGACATCTGGCTGCAGCGGGCAAAAGAGAGTAGCGAACGGGGGCAAAGAAGGTGCAGCTGCAGGAGGATTGGATGACCGCGGGGCAATTTGCGGATAAGGCAGGCGTAACCAAACGCACGGTGCAGTTTTATGATAAGGTAGGATTATTAAATCCCAGCTACCGGACCAGCTCGGGGCACCGGTATTACACCAAGCAGGATTTGGCCCGTCTGCAGCGGATTATGACGTTGAAGTATATCGGCATGTCCATTGATGAGATCCGAAGCATCGTCCAGCGTGACGGGCATGAGGCGGACCTGAAGGAATCCCTGCGCGTGCAGAGCACGATTATCGGCCAGAAAATGGAGCATCTCCGCCTGGTTCAAAAAACAGTGAAGGAAACCCTTTCACTGCTGGAAAGCCTGGATCAGGCTGAGGGCTCCGTTCCCCCGGCAGGAGAAGACGAAAGCAGTCCCGGATGGGAGCTGTTCGCGTCGATTATCCGGGTGGTGAATCAGGAGTATGAAAGTGCATTTAACCTGCAGACAAGAATCCACCTCCACGATGGCTTCAGTATAAATCCCCACACATGGCATCATTGGCTGTTCGATCAATTGGCCATCCCGGAACAGAGTTTGATTCTGGAGCTGGGCTGTGGGGACGGGACCTTGTGGCAGCGGAATGCGGACCGGATACCGCACGGCTGGAATGTTACCTTGACAGACTTGTCCGAGGGTATGCTTCATGACGCCAAGGAAGGGCTGAGGACCTGCGTTCCTGCTGACAGATTCTGCTTCTCCCCGGCAGATGCACGCTCCATCCCGTTCCCCGATGCAAGCTTCGATGCGGTGCTGGCCAATCATATGCTCTATCATGTCAGCGAGCGGCACCAGGCTCTTAAGGAAATCCGGCGTGTGCTGAAACCCGGCGGGATGCTGTTGGCCTCCACCATGGGCAGCCGGCACATGATAGAGGTTAAGGGCTTTTTGAGCCAAGTGAATCCGAGCTATGATTTTGGACGCCAGGATTTCGCCTGCGAGTTTGGGTTGGAGAACGGGGAGGCACAGCTGTATGCTGCAGGCTTCACGGATATCCGGGTTAAGCAATATGAGGATGCCCTGCAGGTAACGGATGCGCAGCCCCTTATCGATTACATCCGGACTACCCCCGGGGGCCGGGAGAACCTGACGGACAACCGTTTGTCCAAGCTGGAGCTTATGTTAAACGAGTTCATCCGGAAGGAAGGCGCTATCCATATTACCAAGGAGGTCGGGTTATTCACCGCCTGCCGCCAATAAGCAGCTGTCAGGGAACTGGACTTGTCCAGAGGAAGGAAGATGTCCATGAGAGGAAAATATGTCCTGATCACTGGCGCTAATTCGGGAATGGGACTGGCGGCCACAGTGGAAATGGCCCGTAGAGGAGCGACGGTGATTATGGCCTGCCGGAGCCGTCAACGCGGGGAGGAAGCGCTGGCGGAGGCCAAACGCCGGAGCGGCTCTGAGCAGATTTATCTGATGCTCTGCGACTTGGGTTCGTTTGTAAGCATCCGCGCTTTTGCGGAGGAATTCAAAGCCGCCTATCCGGTGCTGGATGTATTGATGAACAATGCCGGCGTGGTTACCGTCAGACGCGAGCTTACCGCCGATGGTTATGAACGGGACTTGGGCGTGAATCATCTGGGGCATTTCCTGCTCACCAACCTGTTGCTGGATAACCTCAAAGCGGCGGAGCAAGGCCGGATTGTCGTGGTGGCCTCCGGTGCCTATAAAATAGGCAAGCTGTATCTGGATGATCATACCCTGTCCCGCGGCTTCAACCCCGGCAAAGCATACGCACGCTCCAAACTGGCCAATATCCTCTTCACCCGTGAACTGGCAGCCCGTCTGCAGGGCACAAGCGTAACCGTAAATTGTCTGCATCCGGGAGCGGTGGGAACCAGCATCGGCGTAAACCGGGAGACGGGATTTGGCCGCTCCGTCCTGAAGCTGCTGTCCCATGTTTTTCTGACCCCCGAACAAGGTGCGGACACCGCCATTTATTTGGCCACGGCGCCGGAGCTGGGCAGCGTAAGCGGGCAATATTATTACCGGCGTAAGATCCAGGAATTGGCGCCGCGGGCGAGGAATGAAGAGGAAGCGGCACGGCTGTGGAAGTGGAGTTTGGAGCAGTCCGGGCTAGATTAGGTCCTATTCAGACAGGCGGCCATATGAACCGGTTTAATTTGTATCCTCCTCCAGCAGCAGCAAGGCGGTGAGCGCGGCAGTCCAGTGATAATCGCGGATGCTGTCGGTTTTGACACGGATATCATACGGCTTGCGGCGGGGACCCTTGCGGTCGCAGTCCACCGGGTCCACCCGGTCGGTGGAGTCGTAATATTCGAACACAACGCCGTATTTCAGGTAATATTTCTGAACCAAACCGATGGTCCGCTGCTTCAGCCATTCCGCCTCCTCCCGTCTGCCCTGCTTGCGGAGCCCCAGGATGATGAATACATTCATGTTAATCCAGGTTGGCCCCCTCCACATATCCGTACCCCATTCCGGCTGGGAGACGGCAATGCTTGGCACCGGGCAGGGAGTCAAGAAGTGAAGAGGGTCCTTCAGCATACGCACCAGCCCCTCCGTATGCTGTTCAGGCAGGTTGTCCAGCAGCAGGGGAAGAAAGCCGCTGACGGCCTTGACGGGGGACAGGCCGCCCTCCGGCTCCAGGTCGTAATAGAACTTATCCGTTTCGCTCCATAAACGGGTCTGAATCCGCTGCGACAGCTCTTCCGCATGCCGGGCCCAGAACGCAGCCTTTTCCTCCTGCTCAAGCTCCCGGCAAATCAGTGACAGATAGTACATATCCCGGGCCATGAACACATTGAAGTCTACCGCATCCACCTTGACGCCCTTGTCGAAGCGGGAGGAATTATCCATACCCGACTCGCCGGAGCGGCACATGACATCCCCTGCAATAGCCCATTCCAGGAGCCCGTTGCCGTTGACATCCCGGTGCTGCAGGCTCCATTCCAGATATCTCTCCAGATAAGGGAGCGCATAGGCCAGCGCTTCCGGCTTGCCCAGATGCCGGAAGTTCTCCCACATCCCCCAGGCCAGAATAGGCGGCTGCGTAATGCTGCTTCTCCGGCCGCTTACGGAAATCTGATGGGGGATCATGCCGTCCTCCTGCTGGGCCTCCAGCATCGTGAACAGACACTGGCAGCTCAGCTCCGGGTCCAGAGCATTCATGGCCAGGGAATGAAACACGGTATCCCAAAGCCACATGTCCCTATGGGGTACCCGGTCAGGGGTGGACCAGTGCTGCTTCATCCCGGCTTCGGCCGCCAAGGTGTTCACCTTCATAACGGAAACACACTTCTGCAGCAGCCGGTCCAGGGCCGGGTCCGGAAGCTTGGGCAGGCGGAGGCAAGAGGCGACCCTCTCCGCCACCGTTTCCTCCATGGAAACGCTCATTCCGGCTTGGGCCCGGGCAACGGCTTCCTCGCGGCTGACCCCAAAGGAAACCGCGAACCGGTGCTCCTGCCGGGCCAGCACCACCCAGTCGCCGGCTTGTGGGTCCCGCGTAAGCGTCAAACCCGGAGCAGCCTCCGTTTCGGCGCCGGCCGCAGCTGCGGCTGCTTCCTCCGCAAAACCAAGGGCAATGCTGCAGCCTTCACAAGCTTCTCCCGCCAGCGTATGCCAGTGGGTATAAGCGAGAGTCAGGGCTCCCGCCGCGCCCGCCCAGGAGCACACATCTCCAGTAACATAGGCCACGCTGAAATCAGCGGGTAAACCTACGGATAGCTTCCGCCTGCGCGGAGTATGAAATAACAGGTCCGGCAGCCGTTCCCCCCAGGTGCCTACAAACCGGGAGGCCGTATGGGTTGGTCCATCCATTCCCGAAAAGGCAAATATCCCGCCTTCCCCTATCCGGTCCGGCAATCTTTCCAATCCCAGAATCATGATCATATCCCCCTTATGGTTGCTGTTGCTGAGCTTTAGTATGAGGGGAAGCCGCTGTTCTTTCTATACCTTCCTTTGCGGAAAAATGATACAATCCTGCTATTGGGAGAGGATGCGATGACGTACAAAAAAACGGAGCCCTTCGAGGGAAGCGCCTTCCCGCTGCGGGTCACGGTGCAAAAGCGGCAGGGCATTCTCGTGAACCCCCATTGGCATGAGCATCTCGAGGTGATGCAGGTGCTTGCGGGCAGAGTGCGGGTGCAGGTTAACGGGAAGAGGTATGAGGGCCAAGCGGGAGACATCTTTTTTGTGAATTCCAATGCGCTGCACGGTGTGGAGGCCTTGGAGGCGGAGGCGGAGCTGCTCGGGGTGGTCTGGGATATCCGCCTCACCGATTCATTCATGGAGGAAGTGGAGCTGCAGCACTTATACCATCTTCTGCTCCGCTCGGAGGTGGATCCTGTGCTGGCCCGTGCCCGGCAGCCGGAATGGGAGGTTTGCAGCGGGACCCTGCAGGAGCTGCGCCGTGAATATGAAGGCGGCGGACTGGGTTACCGGACGGCGATCAAATCCCATGTATTCCGGCTGATCCGGGAGCAGCTGCGCAAGCTGCAGAGCACCGCCGGTCTGATGAAGATGACCCGGGAGTATGAGCGGCTGAGGCCGGCCATTGCGCTTATTGAGCAAGGCTACAGCGGCAGGCTGCCGCTGCAGGAGGTGGCCGGGACCGCAGGACTGAGCCTCTTTCATTTTTGCCGCCTGTTCAAACGGGTCATGAACCGGACAGTCCAGCAGTTCGTGCAGGAGGTCCGCCTCCGGGAGGCCAGACGGCTGCTGCGGGATACGGACCTGCCGGTGGCCGAGCTGTCGGAGCGGGTCGGTTATGGCAATCCGAACTATTTTGCCCGGGTGTTCCGGGAGCATACCGGCACCACGCCGCTGCGTATGCGCAAGCAATACCAGGATATGAAGGCGGCGGGTCAACACCCGCACGAACCGGAATAACCCTCCCCAAACCATTGTTGGGGAGGGTTATTCTATATAAATTGCATTTTTAACATTTTATGAGAAAGTTCCGCTGCAGCCCTTCAACTGGATACGTATTCTGCGGGAATTTCATAAACGGAGTAATATTCCTACAACATATCATAGGATTCTCATATTGTTCCGGGGGGAGGTTTTTTCTACAATGAAGACAGATAAAGAAGACGGAAGGAGACACAGACATGGAGGATATACAGGTTTCCCGGCAGTTGGCCGCAGAGACCGTAAGAGTAAGAAAAAAGCCAAGCTACTTTGTGAAGAATCATCCTTTTTACCTCATGCTTGTTCCGGCAGTGCTGTACTTTCTGATTTTCCGCTATATCCCGCTGGCGGGGTCGGTGATTGCGTTTAAGGACTACAATATTTTCAAGGGAATTATCGCCAGCGATTGGGTAGGGCTGCAATGGTTTCAGCAGCTTTTTACCTTCCCGAAATTCGTCAGGCTGCTGCAGAATACGCTTCTTATCGGCTTCTACCAGATCATCTTTTCTTTTCCCGCCCCCATCGTATTGGCTATTCTGATGAACGAGCTGCGGATGATGAAGCTCAAGCGCGTGGTGCAGACTATTGTGTATTTGCCCCATTTCCTGTCGTGGACCATTGTTGCCGGTTTGGTGTATATGCTTCTGTCTGTACAAACAGGGCTGGTGAACACGGTATATGTTAACCTGACCGGCAACGAACCGATTAATTTCCTGCAGAATGCCGATTATGTGAGAACAGTCATCGTAACCTCCGGTATGTGGAAGGAGGTAGGCTGGGGGACGATTATCTTCCTGGCTGCCTTAACCGGCATCAGTCCCAGCCTGTATGAGGCGTCAACCATTGACGGAGCGGGGCGCTGGAAGCAATTCGTCCATATTACCCTACCCGGACTCCTGCCGGCCATTACGGTCATGCTTCTCTTGAAGCTGGGGCATGTCATGGATTTGGGCTTTGAGCAAATTTATCCGTTTCTGAATCCGCTTACGTCCGAGAAGGCCGATGTTTTCGATACCTATACGTACCGGGCCGGCGTAGTTGGCGGTCAATACAGCTTTACGACTGCAGTGGGATTGTTTAAGTCTGTGGTTGGTTTTGCACTGCTGCTTGTATCCAATAAGGCAAGCAAGCTCACAACCGGAGAAGGTTTGTTTTAGGGGGAAGTATAATGAAAATCAGAAAGTCGCCTGCTGAAAAAACCTTTGAAATCGTAAACATCTCCTTCCTGCTCGTCATGTGCGCGGTTATGCTGATTCCGATTCTGCACGTGGTTGCAGGCTCCTTAAGCTCCGGGAATGCCTTAACCCACTCCCGGGTCGGCATCTGGCCGGTGGAATGGACAGTGGAGAATTATCAGGTTGTATTCACCAACACAACCTTCTGGCGGGCCTTCGGCGTTTCCGTATTTCTGGCGGTTGCAGGTACCTTCATCAATATTCTGATGACTGTAATTACGGCGTATCCCCTTGCCAAAACAGGTCTGAAGGGCCGCCGTGCCGTGATGCTGTTCATCATTTTCACCATGATCTTCAGCGCTCCGCTGATTCCCTCCTTCCTGGTGGTCAAAACCCTTGGATTGCTGAATACCATTTGGGCGCTTATCATCCCCAGTGCCTTAAGCGCCTTTAACATGATTCTGTGCCTGACCTTCTTCCGGTCCCTTCCGGAGGAGCTGTTCGAGGCCGCCCGTGTGGACGGTATGAATGAATACCGGATTCTGTTCCGGATCGCCATTCCCCTGTCTATGCCGATTCTGGTTACCCTGCTGCTGTTCTATGCCGTTGGACATTGGAACAGCTATTATTCAGCCATGCTGTATATCTCTAACGCCGCCCTCCGCCCCCTCCAGCTGTATTTGTACTCCATTGTGGCCCAGGCCTCGGCGTCCGACCTTCAATCCGGCAGTGCTGCGGATGTATTGCTGGACCTTTCGCCTCAAGGCTTGCAGATGGCGACAATTATTGTAGCTACCGTTCCCATTGTGCTCATTTATCCCTTTATCCAGAAGCACTTTATTAAAGGGGCGCTGATCGGCTCCTTGAAGGAATAGCCAATCATGCATACGTTATGATGGGTTTGCCGCCTTTCATATAGAAGATCAAACGGGAGGTTATCAAAAAGTGACAACAAAATGGGGTCAATATGTCATTGCGTTAAGCGTTGCCGGTTTGGCCGTGGCCGGCCTGGCTGCATGCTCCGCCAAGGAACCGGCAGCGGAGCCATCCCCTGCGGTAGGAGCCTCGGCAGCGTCCGGCCCATCCGCTTCCGCCGCCGTAAAGGGCAAGTTCAGAATGTTTGCATCCGACTTCAACAACCAGTATCCGGCTTCCCCGTCGATGCAAATTCCGGCCATTAAATACATGGGGGAAAAGACCAATACGGACATTGATCTGGTTTTTATTCCCCATGGCCAATACGCCGACCAGCTGCGCATTAAATTCGCCTCCGGAGACATTCCCGATGTATACCAGACCTGGGGCATTGCCGACGCCGAGCCCATCCAGAATAATCTGGCCCTGGAGCTGAATGAGCTTCTGGACAAATACGGCCCCAACCTGAAGAAGAATATCCCCCAGTCCGCCTGGGATGCGGTTACCATCAACGGCAAAATCATGGGTATTCCCACTCCCGCCACCCGCAATGCCCCCGCTGAGCGGCTTCTCTATGTCCGTAAGGACTGGATGGATAAATTGGGTCTGCAGGCGCCGAAAACCTCGGAGGAGCTGCTCGCCGTTCTGCGGGCCTTCAAGGAAAAGGACCCCAACGGCAACGGAAAGCCGGATGAAATTCCGTTCTCCGCCCGGGAGAAATTCACCTGGCTGGACAATCTCTTCGGCATGTGGGGAGTGAATCCGGATTCCTTCTCCATATACAACAATGAGGTGATCCCCAGCTTCATCCACCCCAACACCAAGAAGGCGCTGGAATTTGTCAAAACCCTGTATGCGGAGAAGCTGATCGACTCCGAGTTTATGACCAACACCTCCACCATTTGGAAGCAAAAAATTCTGTCGGACCGGGTTGGCATGTTCAACAGCAATCAATCGGTGGGCGGCACCTGGTTTAGGGACTTGAAGAGCTCCCTGAAGGATAATCCCAACGCGGATCTGATGGCGATCCCCACGCCGGTGGGCACCGGGTACAGCGGTCCTGTGGGCCGGGTGGAGCAGCCGGTGAACAAAACCTTCATTCTGTTCAAGCAAAGCAAGAATGCGGAGGCGGTTATCCGGTTCTTCAACTGGCTGGCCTCGGAGGAGGGCAATGCGTATGCCGCTTATGGTCCTGAGGGCCAGGCGCTGACCCGGCAGGGAAATGATTGGGTCCATACCTCCGAGAAGGATAAGGAATTGCAGCAAGCCTGGAGAAATGCCATCTTCAACATTGTGGAGCTGGATTCCACGATTAACATGGTGAAGCAGGATGAAGCCATTCTTGCCCACATGAAGCAGGCTATCGAGGTTTCGAAGAAGGAGGGGATTCCGAATCCGCTTGCCCCCATGCCCATTCCCCAATCCCTGCTGTCCCAGAGTGAGCTGAAATGGAGCGGATCCTTGTTCCAGGAGGCCGTTGCCAAGATTGTTGCCGGTGACAAACCATTGGATTCCTTCGATGAGTTTGTGGCCGTGTGGAAGAAGCAGGGAGGCGAGAAAATTATTAAGGAGGCGACCGACTGGTATAACCGGAACGGCAAGAAATAACCCGCTTGCCCACTATTTTGCGCAGCGTCCGGATGCTGTCCGCCAATGGGTCAACCCGGCCCATGGTTCATTGGACAGCATCCGGCGGAGCCGGGTAATCATCACATCCTTTCAGGAAATGGAGCGTGAATTTATGAAAAGGCTTACAGCTCTGGTTTTGGCCATATGTTTATCCTTTATGCCTTTTGCTGCCGTTTGGGGCGGTACCGCCTCAGCAAGCAGCAGTAGTACCGCAAGACAAATGATATTCGATGACCGTTCTACCTTCGAGGTGAACCAGGATTTTGCAATGGGCGGGGCATACAGAGCGGAGTATGTATCCCTTTCTACAGAGGCGGACCACACAACCGGAGAAGGAAAAAGCCTCAAAATGGCAAACAGAGCTTTTTTGTACAACAGGGTGAAGCTGGAGCATATGTTTTCGGAGGCTGATCTGGGCCGGACCTTTACGGTTACCGCCTGGGTTTATTCCCGGGATCAGGCTGCTCCCGCTCTATCGATCGGCACTTACGGGGCTGCCGGTACAGCATATGCAACGGCCCCCGCAGCCTACACAGTGGCGAATGTGCAGCCGAATACCTGGACCCAGCTTGTGCTGCAATATGAGCATAAGGATAAGAACGTCACGCAGCTGGGCATTGATCAAAAAAACGGCGATGCAGTAACCGTGGCGTCTACGCTGTTCATGGATGACATCACCATTACTCCGTCGGATCAGTTCCTTCCCTTCGAAACGAGGGTGACAAAGGAAGGCAGAAGGCCAATACCGGTTGTTGCCGATACCGGAAAGGGCTATAACGATTTAATCTTCTATGACAGAGTGTTCGAGGAGGAGCCGGATACGGAAACGAAGGACCCGGACACCATGTTCAATGAGCTGCCTCCGGGAAGAGTTATCAAGGACCAGGATGACTTGATTGGCGCCAGTGTCACAGGCCCGGAGTACGGCCAGCTGGAGGTTGTACCGGCAACGGGTATGCCCTTTACTACTGCGTGGCAGGCTACGGTAAGTACCGTTCCGGAGAATCCGTGGGGCTATCAGCTTGTGTTGGATAACATGCAGGAGGGTGTGGATTATACAGCCGGAGATCAGATGCTTCTGGTATTTTATATGAGAACCCTGGAAACCTCCAAGGAGGACGGAACGGGCATGGTGCAGACGATTGTTGAAATGGATGCGCCGCCCAATTCCAAAGCCCTGGCGGAGAATGTTATCACCCTTGCCGGGCAAGGCTGGCTGAAGGTATATCTGCCCTTTACGGCCAAAGCGGGGTATCCGCGTCTGTGCATCCGGTTGGGCTATCAGCTGCAAACGGTGGAATTCGGAGGGTACGAGTTAATCAACTATGAGGATCAGGTTACGTTTGACGAGCTGCCTTCCTCCTCTGTGATGAAAACAACGGATGGCAGAGGCGTTTTCAACAAGAATCAAGCATGGCGCATCGATGCCTGGAACAGAATTGAGCAGATCCGCAAGGGCGATATCCATGTTGTGGTTCGGGATCAAAACGGGAACCCGGTTGAGGGCGCCCAGGTGGACGTGAACATGGCGGAGCATGAATTCAAATGGGGAACGGCGATTAATGCCAACATGCTGGGCAATAGCGGAGTGAACGAGCGGTACCGCGCTGCTGTAGCGGCCCTTTTCAATTCGGCTGTGTTGGAAAGCGAGCATAAGTGGATCCCCTATGAAACCAATCCGCAGCGGGCTATGGATCTTGTGAACGGGGCGGGGTCCCTGGGACTGAAGAGCGTAAGAGGCCATACCTTGATCTGGGACAGAAGCTTCCCCAACGGCTGGACCCCCAACTCCTCCATCCCCCAGGATCTGGCAGAGATGCTGGCCCAAGATGACACAACAGGGCTGGAGAATAGAATAAAAGGCCATTTCGCAAGTATTCTTCAAGCCGCTCCTCCAGTGGTGGATGAGTGGGATGTGCTCAACGAAACCATTTCCAACAATGCCATGCGGGCCAAATACGGCAATATCATTATCAAGGACTGGTTCCAATGGGCAAGGGATGAGGCGCCCCAAGCGAAGCTCTATCTCAATGAAACAGGGATTATCGGCTTAAATCCGTCCAGGCTAGCCACCTTCAAGGTTATTCTCAATTCCATGGTGGCCAATCAGGTGGACTTTGACGGCATCGGCATTCAAGGCCATATCGGAGACAACTTCACGGATATGGAGGATGTTTACGCCGATATGATGGAGATAGCGGCATACGGGAAGGAAATGAAAATAACCGAATTTGATATGGGAGCGGCGATCAGCCAAGACCGTGAATATGAGTCCAGCTTTACCAGGGATATGATGATCATGGCGTACAGTATGGAGAATATGACCGGGTTTTTCATGTGGGGCTTCAACAGCGGCATGCATTGGCTGGACAACGCTCCTGTGCTCAACAGCGATTGGACTCTGAAGGCATCGGGCGGCCAATATCTCGATCTGGTATACAACAAGTGGTGGACAGATGAAAGCGGCGCAACGGGAGCAGACGGGACATACAGCACACGGGGCTTTTATGGAGATTATGATGTCACGGTAACGGTCAACGGCACAACGAAAACCGTCCAGTTCCCCCTATATAAAGGGCAAACCAACACCGTCGAAATCATGCTGGAGGAATGACCTCAGCCTTATGGCCGCCGCTCCATCCCATACCTGGGAGAGAGCGGCTTTATTTCTTGCTGATCGCAAGGGTTCGCAGCTTTACATTGCCTGGAGCAGCAAATAGAATGAAATAAAGGCGCAGGTGATGAGGATTGAAAACGCTTACCAGCAAAATGGCCACTTCACTGAAGTGGAAGCTGACGGTGATGTTTTTCTCCGTCATTCTGCTTATTGTTATTGCGATTGCGGTGTTTTCCTATGAGGAATCCTCCCGGAGTATAAAAAGCGATATCGAACGCTTCAGCACCCAGATTCTCAAGGAATCCAACCTGAACCTGGAACGGTATTTCAGGGAATACGAGCAATTCCTGGCGAATATGGCGGCCAGCAGCAGCTACAGGCAGTGGCTGAAGGCCAATGAGGTATCGGAACGGATCAATGCCTTCAACAGCTTGAAGGATAATTATATCCACTCCTTCGCCACCATGCATCCGGAGATTCTGTCCGTAACCATCCTGAACAAAAACGGGAACGAAAACTCCTATACCCTTGAGAGAGAGCCTGCCCTGCGCTACGACTACTCCATGAAAAACGAGGTTTGGATGCCCGGGATTACCATCTCCAAGGAAATGACGATGCTGCTTTCCTCCAATGAGAATTATGTGGAGCTTGGCAATGACAGCATAAGCGACACCATAATCACCATTGTGAAAAAGTATGAGTTTACCTCGGATTTGCACGGCTATATCAAAATGGATATTGCTCCCCGTCCGATTCAAGCCATCCTGTCCGAAACCAAAATGGATGCCAACGGAATCGGACTGATTGTTGATGAACAAGGAATGCTCATTGCCTCCACCGATTCGGAGCACGCGGCCGGGCTGCTGCCGTCCTTGCTGGCAAACGGCTTGTCTGCGTCTGGGGAGGGCTCCTTTTTTTTGAAGGACAGCAGTCAAATGGTTACCTACCGCAGCATCGCCAAAACGGATTGGAGGATTGTCTCGGTTGTTCCCTGGCACGCGGTGGCGCGCAGCATCTACCGGGTGAAGAATGCAACGATTCTGATTGCCCTGATCGGCCTTGCCGTTGGTATGGTGCTGGTTGTATTGGTATCCGAATCCAGCACACGGAGGCTGAAGAAGCTAAGAGGGGTGATGTCCCAGACCGGCTTGAATAATCTGGAGGTCCGGGTGGACATTGAAGGCAGGGATGAGATAGCGGATGTAAGCCGGGTCTATAATAAGATGCTCGACAATTTGGAGTCTTCCCTCAAGGAATTGAACCAGTCCCGAACCTCCCGGCAGGAGGCGGTGCTGTCGGCTCTGCAGTCCCAGATTAATTCGCATTTTCTCTATAATGCACTGGAATCCATTAAGTTCATGGCCTATTTGGCCAATCAGGACGATATTGTCAAAACCACGCTGGCCTTATCCGATATGCTCCGGTACGTCTCCAATTACCGGAATACCTGTGTGCCTCTCCAGCAGGAAATACAGTACGTGGCCAATTATCTGCATATCATGCAAACCCAGTATGGGGAAGAGCTGACCTATGAAATCATTCAGGGGGCAGGCACAAATGAGATATTTTGCCTGAAGGCGGTCATCCAGCCCATCGTGGAAAACAGCATCCGATACGGCCTGGAGCAAACGGGGCAGCAGCTGTTTGTCCGAATCGAAACGGCCCTAACCCCGGAGGACTATCTGATGATCCGGATTTGCGATACGGGCCCCGGCTTCAATGGGGAAACGCTGGCCCGATTGAAGGACAAGCTGCAGCAGAACAATGCGGGTGCCCATTACCGCCAGCTCTCCAACATCGGTCTGCTTAATGTGCATTACCGGCTGCGGGTTTATTATGAGGATGAACAAGCGGGAATCACCATCAGCAACCGGATGGATCACCACGGCGCCGAGGTGATCATCACCTTGCCAAACCGCCCCGCCAAGGAGGGAGAGTCTGTTCATGAACCGAATCTTGATTGTGGATAATTCCCCTATCATCCGTACCGGATTGGCCAAGATGACGGAGAGTTATCCGGGGGAGGTGATGGTGTCGGGAACAGCGGCCAATGGCCAATTGGCGTTGGACTGGCTGGAAGGGCATTATGCGGATATTTGCATAACCGATATCCGAATGCCCCTAATGGATGGTCTGGCGCTTATCGAATATGTGAACGGGCATTACCCGTGGATGTCCAGCATCATTATTTCCAGTTACGATGATTTCACCTATGCCAAATCGGGCCTGGAGCTGGGAGCGGTGGATTATCTGCTCAAGCCGGTCAGCGAGGAGAATTTATACCGGGTATTGGATAAGGCGTTCCGGCGGATTCGGGAAACCCGGAATCATGCCGCCAACGGGCTGCTGCTAAAGCATCTGACCAGCCACCGGGACATGATGGCGCGATGGGTGGAGCATATCCGCTATAACCGGCATGAGACCATGCCATTATTGATTGTGGATACGCTGGATATGCTGGAAAAATGGGTGGACGGGCGGTATGATTTGCTGAACCCCCTGGCAATGGAATGGCTGTTCCTGGTGGTGGAGGAGCTGAAGCATGAGAAAATTACCTTCCATCTGGAAGAGGGCAGGGATTTGGGATTGGGTGACAAGATGATTGCCGCCCACAAGGTCAGATTTTACTTCCGCATATGCTGTGTCAGAAGGCTGGAGGAAGGCGCGCGTTATTTATTCCACATCATGAATGGGGACAGAAGCAACCAGACGCGCAAGGCCATCGAACGGGTCCAGGCTTTCCTGGAGGAGAACTATGCTTCCAAGGATGTAAGCCTGCAGCAGGTGGCGGATCATGTCGGATTCAGCAAAAACTACCTGTCGAATCTGTTCAAGCAGGAAACAGGCACCACCATATGGAATTATCTGCTCGATGTCCGGATGAAAAAAGCCAGGGAAATGCTTCTGAATACAGACCTGAAGCTGTACGAAATTGCAGACAGGCTCGGGTACAGCGAGCAGATTTATTTTTCGCGTATGTTCAAGGAGCGTTACGGGTTAAGCCCCTTGGAATTCAAAAAAAGGATCGAGCAATAATCAAGGAAGTGCCGCGGCGGAAGAAAACTAATATCTGCAATAATATACTATATGGTTTTTCACTGAAGATGTAGGCTATGAGAAGAGTGTGTAAGGGGGATTCTCATGGATATTGCATCTTTTTTGATTTACTGTACAATCGCTACGTTTACACCGGGGCCAACGAATATCGTTATCTTGTCCATCGTGAATCAATCCGGAGCCAAAAAAGCGATGAACTATTCATATGGAGCGACGGCCGGTTTCGGGCTGCTGCTTGCGGTTTCTGCCGCTTTGAATACGGTGCTGGTCACGATTCTGCCGAAAGTACTCCTCACAATGCAGGTTGTTGGCAGCATGTATATGCTCTATCTGGCATACCTGATGTTCCGGAAACATACATCAAACCCGACTGAGGTTCAGGCGGCTACCTTTATTTCAGGCTTTCTTATGCAGTTTTTAAATCCCAAGGTCGTCCTGTTTACCTTAACGGTGATTCCCGCCTTTATTTTGCCCTATTATCATGCTGTACCGGCGGTGACCCTAAGTATCTTGGCCATTACTGGTATAGGATTTTTGGCTTTTACCACATGGGTGCTTTTCGGGACTATCTTCCGGGTGTTTCTGCAAAAGCATAATAAGGTAGTGAATATCGCAATGGCGGTATTATTGGTGTATGCTGCTATCATGGTCTGGAAGTAGCCCAGCCTGGGATCGAGGTGCAGGGATGGAGAAGTTTCTCTATAAACAAGCGGCAGGCATCACTGCGCTGTCTGCAACGATGACTGAATTCAAGTATAAAAAGCATACGCATCAGGAATATGCCATAGGCGTTACCCTGCGCGGTATCCAACATTATCACTTGGACGGCTGCCTGCAATTGTCACATCAATATGGTGTTATGTTGTTTAATCCTGAACAGGCACATGATGGAATGGCCCACGATAAGGAGGGGCTTGATTATGTGATGCTGTACATGGATCCTTCCTTGCTTTTGGAGGTGATGGAGAAGAAGGAGATTGTGCGCTTTTCAACCCCGATTGTGTACGATTACCGGCTTGGGCAGCGGGTCCTGGGTCTTTCCCAAGCTATACTGGGCGGGAAGGATGAGGCGTTATGCACGGAGTTATTCTTCGCTCTGGCGGACAGTCTTGTCCACACCGGTTCTTCTGCGGGAGCCAGGAAAGATGCCGTGGTCATAAAAAAAGCAAAAGACATGCTTCACGCCAATCTGGAGCATGTCCTTAAGCTGGATGAGATAAGCAGGGAGCTGCATCTGTCCAAGTTTCAATTGATCCGGCTATTCAAGGCTCATATGGGGATTTCACCCTATCAATACTTTCTTAACTGCAAAATTGAACGTGCCAAGCTGCTGATCGAGAAAAACCGGGATGTATATTCTGCCGTTGCTGCCTGCGGGTTTGTTGATCTGTCCCATTTTAACAGACATTTTAAGAGTGTATACGGAGTCACCGCTTTTGAATATATTTCACATCTGAATTCTTAACAGGAACTTAACCCAATATCTAGAAAACCAATGCTACAATAGGAAATGAAAAAACGATATACGGGCTTCGGGTGGAGACGCTGAGAATACCTGCCGTACGTTTTGAGGAGACAATTTTTGATGTCTTCCAAGGCGTGAGCGCAGGTTTTTTTGCGCTTTTTTGTGCGAAGCTAATAAACAGGACAAGGAGTGGATGAGATGAGGAAATGGGCAGTTTGCTTTACCATGTTTGTGATGCTGGTGGCACAGGTGATGGCTTCACCTCCGTCAGTGAAGGCAGAGGACGGCTTTGCCTCCAGCAAAACGCTGGCCATCGATGATCTGACGGTGTCCAACTTCGCCACGGGAAGGAAGGTGGTAACCCCCTTCGGGTACACCAGCGGCATTCAGGATGTGGAATATGTGCCTTCCGTGGGGACTGCACCGGTGGGAAGATTCTTCACGGTATTAAACGGCAAAACCATCAAAAGCTCCAAGGTGGTAAACGGCAAGCTGGAATATGAATCGGACTTTCTGTTCCGGGACGACCGGAGCGGAGCAATCCCCGGGTCCAATGGCGACGTGTATCCCAAAACCAGCTTCACCCATACGTCCGGCATTTCGTACAAGGAAATTGGCGGGGTTCCGTATGTTTTTATCCATGAGTCGTGGGGGGACAGCAACCCGAAATACAAGGATGAGGTGCTTTACAAATGTAGAATTGACTACGCCGGCAAGCTGCTGCACATTGAAGGGGCAATGGTTGTGGCAAGCTCCGCTTCAGGATGGCCGGTTGCCCAAGACGGGCAACCCTTCAATACCGTACAGGAAATTTCCGGGGGAGATATCGTCGGAGACTGGATGTATTCCATCGAATGGTCCTACAGCACAAGCGTGACCCCCACCACCCATGTCTTCAAGACCAACATTAACGACTGCACCAATCCGGGAACCCTCCGGCCCCGTCATGTCCAATATGCCACCACCTCGGTTAACGAGCTTCCGTTTATGCTGAACCAGGGGATCAAACATGTGAACGGCAGATGGTTTGTGACCCGGAACCCCAACGGCAGCGGTTTGTATGAGATCAAGATCAAGGAGGATGCGGCAGGCAATATTACCGGCGTGGATTATCTGGGCAAGATATCGGGTGAACGCAGTCTGGAGGAGGAGGGCATTACCGCTTATGAGGGCGATATCATCTATTACTATAACAATGCTCTGGAGAAATACCCTGCTTACCGGGTGGCACTCACGGCTAAGGTCCGGAAGGAACGGATTGAAGTGCCCTTAACTCGCATTATCGGGGCGCAAAACGATTATGATGATCTGAGAGTATACCAGGGTAACGCGGAGGTGCCCAGGCTCATCGCCAACGGCAAGCTGGTGTTCCAGGCGGATAATTCCGCGCAAGGGCCCACCAATCCTTACCCCACATACACCATCCGGTACGGCAATGAGGCGCTTCCGGCCCCGGCTTATTCAACGGCTGACATCAACGCCATCAATAGCGCGGCGGTCACAGGGAATGTCACTGCTAGCTTGACGGAATCCTTGGGATATACGGATGATTTCTCCAAAAACACGTTGAGCCAGTATAAGGTATATGACCTGGGAGACACCTCCGGTCCCTCCGCCTGGTCCATTTCCGGCGGGAAGCTGAACCAGCTCTCCAATCTGTACGGCCCTGTGGACAAGGGGGTGTCGTATCCTTATGAGCGGGGTACCCAGCTGATCCTGGACCGGGTATATGACGGGGATTGGGACTTGTCGGTAAAGGTCAAGGCAACGGATGATGACGGCATCGGTCTCGTCTTCGGGCAGCAGGACGGCGCCAATTTCTATTGTCTGGAGTGGGACAAGCAGTACGCGGGGCTTGGCTTCTGGAAGTCGGTCAACCAGGCCAATACCGGTACAGTGGTGGCACAGACGAAAGGATACGGGTATTCCACCAACACCTGGTACACCCTCTCCGTACAGAAACGCGGCAGTGCCTACTCCTTCTATGTTAATGGGGAGCTGAAGCTGCAGGCGGAGGATGCCACCTTCACCACCGGCCGTGTTGGTTTGTTGTCCAGGGGCAGCACCGGCCTTTCCTTTGATGATTTCAGCATCACCCTGCCGGGTGCCGCTTACACGGATGACTTGGCACAAATACTGGAACAGTGACGGAGGAATAACGCGGCAGCAACAAAAAGGGGCCAGCTTGCGATTGCCCGCAGCCGGCCCCTGCCGTAAACATTATGAATGGTATTAGGAAATGAGGTCCGATTCCTTCAACAGGCGCCGAATGATGACCGCAGTCTCGGCACGGGTGATCATCTCCTGAGGTGCAAGCTCAGCCTGGCTTCGTCCGGAGACCAGCCCCGTGCTGATGCTGGCTGCTGCTGCTTCCTTGGCCCAATCGGCAAGCTTGGCAGCATCTGAATATTCGGCCAGAACCGGGGGACTGCCGCCAGCGGATAGTCCCGTCAGCTTCATCGCCCGGGCTACCAGCACCATCGCTTCCTCCCTTGTAATCTTCGCATTCGGGCGGAAGGTGCCGTCCTCATACCCGCCGATAAGTCCATAGCCAGCTGCTGTTTTGACCACAGGGGCGTACCAGTCGCTGTCCTGCACATCAATGAAGCGGCCGGTTCCTGCCCCGGGCTTCAGCCCCAATGCCCGTACCACAACGGCGGCGAATTCAGCGCGTGTAATATCCTGGTCCGGTGCAAACAAGTCTTCCGATATACCATGGATGACCATCCGGGAGCCCATGTCGTTCACATCCGTCTTCGCCCAGTGGCCGTTCACGTCTGTGAATTCCAGCGGATGCCAGACCACTGTATACGAACTGTTGGTCAAGCTGTTGATTTGCGCGTAATAGGTCCCGTTCCGGCTTGTGATCTTGGTTGGTACATGACGGGTACTGCCATCCGCCTCAATCACCACACCGGTGGTAATGTTGTTGGAGTCTGTTCCTGCCGGCAGCGCAATCGTCCGCTCCACATAAGCGGAGAAGCTTTCAATGGCAACTGTCCGGTCGTTATATACGGCGGTGACATTGAACTCCATTAATGGTGCTGCTAAGCGGAAGCCACCCTGCTGAGCTGCAGTCTCAGCCGTCTTCACAGTGGCGGAAGCTGCTTTGGCAATTTCAATCCGGACCTTGATGTCCTCTGCCTGTACGCCTGTACCAAGCTGCTGAGCGACAGAAGCGGTCAGAATCTGCCCGGACGGCAGGGTGTACGATCCGGCAGGTGTGTCAATAACCACAACCGCTTGCTGCTTCTGCATTTGTTGGAATAATGCCCCTGGCAGCACACTGGCGATCCGGTCCGCTTCGGCGGTTACCGGGATGGTAATGACGGCGTTTTTGCCTTCAGCTTCCAGCTTGGCTGCGATTTTCTGCGTATCGACGGTAACGGTTAGCACAGTCTGGCCGTTCACTTCGCTCTTCGTAACCGTTCCGGCCGATTCGGCCTTGCCGTTAACCAGCACCTCAAATCCATTTCCGGGAGAAGGACCCGACTCTCCGCCTGTTGGAGTGCTTGAGCTGCTATCGTCATCGTTGGAGGGCGATGCGGGAACCACGGAATTGGATTCAGTCGCCGTGCTGCTGCCCATGGCATTAACCGCCCGCACAGTAAAGATGTAGCTGGTCCCGTTCGTCAGGCCAGTAACGGTAATGGGGCTGGAGGTTCCGGTTACGGTAATAGGTCCGGGTGAGGAGATAACCTCATATCCGGCAATGTCTCTGCCGCCGTTATCGCTTGGCGGGGTGAAGCGGATGACGGCCATGCCGTCGCCTGCAGTGGCTGTTACATTCGTCGGCGCTCCCGGTACAGTGGCGGGAGTGGCTTGAAGCTCAGCCGAGGCCAGTCCGAAGCCGGCTCCATCCTTGGCTTTCACCATGAAATAATAGGTTGTTCCGTTAGTTAAATTCTGCAGTGTATAGGTGGTGTCTGTTACTGAAACGACTGTCGCGTTATCGAACTGCCCGGCAATCGTCGAAATGTACACATTATAGTACGTAGCTCCCGTTACCGTTTCCCAGCTCAGTGTTACTTGCTGATCAGAAGGAATCACGGTAAATCCGGCAGGCGCCGGAGCGGTGGGAATCGTCGCAAAAGCGGAATTCAAGCTGCTGACTCCGTTGATGCTCTGAATCACGTAATACGTATGCCCCGCCGCCAATCCGCTGAATCTCCATACACCGTTGCCCTGGTCTGAGGGGCTGCCGGACAGAGCCTGGTTGTCCATGCCGTACAGTGTCAATGCCGCCCCGACAAGTACATGGCTGGCATCCGCATAACCCTCACCCGCAGTCAGGACCGGTGTTCGCAGAGTGACACCTACCCAGGATGAATTATCCCCTTCCTCCCCGTTCACAGTTTGGGTCACATAGAACCAGAGGCTGTTCGGCGTTATGTTCCAAAATGTATAGGTCGCATCCGTCACGTTAGGCGCTGCTGCCACCAGAGTGCCGTCAGTTACGTACAGCTTCAGCTCCGCACCGGGGATGAAGCCGCTGACCGCAATACTCTCTTCTCCCCCCGCCGCTACTGGAGGTCCGGGTATCACTGGCTGGACAGTGGCAAAAGCAGTGGGCTGGCTCCACACTCCGTTGATGCTTTGAACCGCATAATAGGTGGTCCGGGGCAGCAGTCCCCCGAATCGCCATATGCCGTTGCCCTGATCCGCCGGCGTGTCGGAGATGATGCTGCCGCCCGAGTCATACAGGATCACTGCCGCCCCCGGGAACAGATTGCCGGCATCCACATAATCCGTTCCTGCGCTGATGACAGGTGTACGCAGGCTCACGCCGAACCAAGGTGAATTGTCGCTTTCTTCCCCATCGACAGTTTGCGTGACATAGAAACCGCGGCTGTCCGGTGTGACGTTCCTGAACGTATAAGTGGCATCAGTCACACTATCTGCGGTTGCCAGCAGCGTGCTAGTGGTGAGGTAGAGCTTCAACGCCGCGCCAGAAGTGAAGCTGCTCACTGTGAGACTTTCTTCGCCTCCGGTCGCCGCAGGAGCCGAGGGCACAACGGCTTGTACGGTGGCAAAGGAGGAGGCGGGGCTATAGACTCCATTGATACTCTGGATGGCATAATAAGCCTTCCGCGTTGCCAGTCCGCTGAATCTCCACACACCGCTGCCCTGATCGTCAGGACTGCTGGAGATGAAGCCGCCGTCCGAGTCATACAGTGTCACTACGGCACCCGCAAACACATTGCTGACATCCACATAACGGACCCCTGCTTGCGCTGCCGGCGTTCCCAGCGTCACACCGAACCAAGAGGAATTGTCGCTTTCTTCCCCGTTTACAGTCTGCGTCACATAGAACCATAGGCTGTTGGGAGTTACGTTCGGGAAGGTATAGACTGCACCTGTTACGTTATTTGCCGTTGCCAGCATCGTCCCGTTGGTGAGATAAAGCTTCAACGTCGCACCGGAGGTGAAGCTGCTCACCGTAACACTCACTTCGCCTCCCGCTGCAGCAGGTGCTGCGGGTTTAGGCGGTGCCGGTGTGACAGAGCCTGAATGGGAGCTTACCACTCCATTGATGCTCAACTGAGCATAATAGGCGACATGTGGCGTCAGCCCGCCGAATCTCCATACGCCGTTTCCCTGGTCCGCAGGACTGTTGGAGATCAGGCTGCCGTTTGAGTCATACAGTGTCACTGTTGTGCCGGTTAGCACATTGCTGACATCCACATAATCTGTTCCCGCAGCAGCGGACGGGGTTCGCAGAGCGGCGCCGATCCAGGGGGAGTTCTCACTCTCGGCCCCGTTAACCGTCTGGGTTGCATAAAACCCTCTGCTGTCTGGGGTTACGTTCGTGAAGGTATACTCAGGGTCTGTTACGCTGCTCGCCGTATCAACAGGCGTGCCGTCAGACAGATACAGCTTTAGCGTGGCGCCGGACGTGAAGCCGCTAACGGTGATGCTTTCTTCACTTCCCGCAGCTGCAGGAGCATGGGGAGCGGCCACAGTCGCGAAGACAGAAGGCTGGCTAACCACACCATTGATGTACTGTGATACATAGTAGGTGGAACCCTTGAGCAGCGGGATGAATCTCCAGACCCCGGAGCCTTGGGAAACCGGCGTATGGGACACATAACCGCCGTTCGAGTCATACAGCGTCACTGTTGCCCCTGTAAGAATATTGCCGGCGTCTACATAACCAATCCCTACGGCGAGCGTAGGCTGGGGGAGGGTGACACCGAACCACGGCGAATTGGGACCTTCTTGACCGCCCACCGTCTGGGTGACATAAAACCACAAGCTATTAGGCGTCACTCCCGTAAATATGTACTCAGAGCCGGTCACATTCGCGGCTGTATCCACCAGAGTACCGTCAGTCAGATACAGCTTCAGCGTGGCGCCCGGTGTGAAGCCGGTGACCGCAGCACTGACCTCGCCTCCCGTTGCAGTAGGGGCCGGCGGCTCAGCATGCGCCGTTCCGGCGACCGCCAGCAGCAGGAATACAGCCCAGATCCAGACAAATAAGCTTGTCCAGATGGTTTTTCGGGTTGCAGCCTGATTGCATAAAGACGTGCTTGAGTTTAGTGTAACATCCATCTTTCCATGCTCCTCCCGATAAATGATGGTTAATGCAGCGTTGTCGAAATATGAAGTAAAAAGTGCCTATGTTCACCATTAGTCTAGCAGAATTCAACTATATTTGCGCGAAAAAGTTCGATTTTTTGACACAAGTAATATACAATTTATTTTCCCGTCCGTACTGTGCATCGCGCTTCAATAACATCATGGCATGCCCAAAAATGCAAAAGAAGCATGGTGAACCATGCTCCGCAAAGAATCGGGTTCAAAGGCAAGCTGAAGATGTTCTTTGTCTTCATCTGACCAGAAGGCCCAAAATCATCATAACCAGACCAAAGATAGCGGCGCCGCGTTTGATGCTGCGGTTGGAATTGGGGCGCATAAACAGGGTAATGAGGAACCCCAAGGGCAGGACAAGGCCGTTTAAATGGAAGGTAAAGCTTCCGAGAAAGTAATATCCCAACAGCTTGAGGACCAGGAAATCCTCATCCCGTTCCCGGCTTTTGTGGAGCAGAAGAACTCCCGCAATCAGGATGAACAGCCAGAACATAAAATACATGATACACCTCCCGTATCCAGAAAATAGGACTTTACATAGTTTACGGAAACCGGCTTGGCCAGGTTTCTTTTTTGGGGGAAGAGGCCATAAACCGCTTGAGCTTGACACTCCCAATCATCGAGGTTATTATAGACACATGAAGTCCGTGATTGAAGGCGGTGAATCATCAATGAAGTTCTCTAAGGCAACGGACTATGCGCTGCATATTATGCTGTTTCTTGGCAATGCGGCCCGGGAGGGCAAGCATATCGGAGTCCAGCAGTTGGCTGAGCACCAGGGGGTTTCGCCCACGTACTTGTCCAAAATCCTGACCAAGCTGGTCAAGGCAGGCATGGTTGAATCCGCCTCCGGCGCTAACGGCGGGTACAGGCTGAAGCGCAATTGGGAGAATATTTCGTTCCTGGACATTATCCATGCTATCGAAGGTACGGCCTCCCTGTTCGATTGCGGCCTTAATCATGGTCCGGAATGCCTTGTACAGAGGGTAATGGTAGCTGCGGAGGAGGAAATGGAGGCTTATCTGCGCAGCCAAAAGATATCCGAGCTGATCAAAACCGCTTCTTTCTCAATTTCCTGATGAAGAAGCGTTATTTTTTGGACTAATCGTAGACATTATGTATCCATGAAATCTGTATAAAAGGAGTACCATACGAGAGATGAATAAAGCGGATGATCTTGGAGCCTGGCCCATCAACAAGTTAATTCTGTATTACGCTGTCCCCAGCATCATCAGCTTGGTCATTTCGTCCATGTATACCATTGTGAACCGGATTTTTATCGGCCATATACCGGGGGTAGGGGCGCTTGCTCTGACAGCCATCGGTTTGACCGCTCCGGTCACGACCTTCTTGTTCTCCATCGCCGCATGGATAGCGGTGGGCGCCAGCTCCAGCATTTCCATCCGTCTGGGACAGGGGAAAAAGGCGGAGGCGGAGGCTTTGGCCGGGCATGCTCTCCTATTATCCGTTCTGGTGGGAATTGTGCTGAGCCTGATGTATACGCTGTTCCAGGATCCGCTTTTCCGGTGGCTGGGCATCCGTGGGGAAGGTTTGTCCTATGCCAAGGATTATATGGACATTCTCATGTGGGGAGCTGTTTTTCAGCTGCAAAGCTTTATATTTCCCAATTTGATCCGCGCCAGTGGAAATCCCCGCTTCTCTGCGGTGATTACGGCAGCGGGGTGTCTGTTGAATATCGGACTGGATGTGTTGTTCATTAATCTGCTACAGTTCGGGATCAAAGGTGCGGCTATGGCAACAGTTCTGTCGCAGCTGGTGATGGCAGGAGCAGGAGCTTTCTATTTTGCCAAAGGGAAATCGGTGCTTCTGTTAGCCCGCCGTCACTTTGCCTTAACGCTTCCGGTTTTGAAGCCGATGCTCCTGATCGGGATGGTGCCGTTTATGAACCAAATGTCCATCAGTATTTCGCAGGCGGTGAGCAATTATTCATTAGCCCGTTATGGAGGTGAGGCCTACATCGCATCAATGGCCGCTATTACTTCAGTGATCTACATGGCCATGATGATTGTGAACGGATTCTCCCAGGCAACTCAGACCATTGCCGGCTTCAATTATTCCAGAGGCAATCAAACCAGGGCGTTCCAAACTCTGGTGCTGTCCGTGGTGTATAGCAGTGCCGCCATGCTGATTGGTTTTGGATTTCTGCAAGGGTTCCCCGGCTTTTGGGCCAAGCTGTTCAGCCCCGACCCGCAATTGATTGAAGTGGCGGCGGAGGGCTTGCGGCTTTACTCCTTCGTTGTGTTCTTGGCGCCTCTCTTCTTGATCGGGAGCGGGTTTCTGATGGTGACGGGCAAGCCCAAAACAGCCCTTGTGCTGGTGATTTCCAAGCAGTGCCTGATCTTAATGCCGCTCACGCTTTTGCTGCCGCCCCTGATGGGTACCAGAGGGCTGTGGCTGGCCCAGCCATTGACGGAGCTGATAATCGGCATGGCGGTGGCCGTTATTTTGCTGAAACTGTATAAGCCGTTGCGGAAGATGGAGTCCCGGAAGGAATCTATTCCATTATAAATAAGGAGTTGGGATACATGAAGGAGCTTATGGATACATCCGTGTGGGAAAGAGCGTGGAAAGAGGACCCGTTCACTGCGGTGAATAGAATGAGGAAGGCGGGAATCGACCCTGTGCATGCCTTCGACAAAAAGGCGGAGTCCTTCAACAAGGAGGTTTTTAGCGAGGAGGGCAGGCGCAGGGCCAGACGGATCATTTCTTGGCTGGAGGATCAGGGTGTGGTGCTGAACGGGGCCGCCATACTGGATATAGGGGCAGCCTCCGGCGGGTTTACGGTCCCATTCGCCCAGGAGGGAGCCCAAGTAACAGCATTGGAGCCTTCGACGCCTCTTGTCCGGCTGTTGGAGGAAAACGTGGCGGAGCTTGCAGCTGACGGTAAGGTCGGCATTGTCGCCGAGCCCTTCGAGGACATTGACCTTGCCGCCAAGGGCTGGGAGAAGGCGTTTGACCTTGTGTTTGTGTCCATGTGCCCGGTGCTGACCGATTGGGAGGCCGTGGAACGGGTGCTTCGCTGCGCCAGACAATTTTGTTATATGAGCACGATGGTGGGATCCCCCGAACACAGTCTATTGGATGAGCTGTGGCCTTTGGTTACCGACCGGCCAGGCAAACCCGGCAATATGGAGATGGCTTACCTGACCCAATTGCTGCTGTTGAAGGGATATGCCTTCCAGTCGCTGGTAACCCGCGAAATCAAAACCACGGTGCTGACCCATTCGGCTGCCTTCGATGAAGCCATCTCCATGCTGAAGGTGTCCGGTATTGAGGCAGATGAGCGGGTGCGTCATATTGTAGCCGAGCATCTGGCCCGGAAATATCCGGGCGAGGAAGTGACCATCCGGCAAGGAGGCCGCTTCGGCAAGGTGCTGGTCCGGCTGCAAAGCCAGCATATGTACAGCAGGGGTGAAGGGCAGTAAGGAGAAAATGGGATACGTAAAGCGAAATAATGCAGCATGGGGCGAAAAAGCGGTGTAAGACACCCTCCAGCAGGTTTTCTCGACACGCCCTTAACGGTTATATGAAGGTACGGCGGCTCCGGGGATGTGAGGAGCCGTTTTTTTGTGCAGGAATTTCCATAATCATGGTAAAATGTGAGGGAGATGGTGGAAGGGGGACGCAGATGAATCAGGTTACGCATGCTGTCCGGAATCCGAGAGGGATCCAATTGATCATAGCGATGGCGATACTGAGCTTAAATTTTTGGATCATGGTACGCCGTTTGGATGAGAAATCCGGAACCACGGATTATATTGTCACGTGGGGAACATTTTTCATTGTTGCAGCTGTCCTGCTTGTGACTGTGTACCGGGCTCTGCAGAAGCCCGTCGAGCTGCAGCTGGAGAAGGGAAGGGTCTTGCTGAGAGGGCACACCCTTCCGGCAGAGGACATCCGGGTCATTATGATAAACGGCTATTTTTCACCGTTGATCGGCATTAAACCTTATGGAAAACGGATAGTGCCCGTGCCCTTCTGCTTCCGCTTTGCCCGGGACCAGGACCAGGGTCAGGACGATCTTATCAAGTGGGCCAGGGATAACGGAGTGAAACTGGTATATAAACGGTTTATCCGATGGTTGTAGGTGTTATGGAAATGGGTTAAAAAGGAATATCAACATATAAAAACAGAAATTAATAACTGGAGGTGGATGCGGTGAGATTGCTGATTTTGGGAGGCACTGTGTTTTTGGGGTATGCCCTTGCCGAGGAGGCGGTGGCGCGCGGGCATGAAGTGACGATTTTCTCCCGGGGGAAATCGGCCTCGGGATTGTTATCCAATGTGAAGCACCTGATCGGGGACCGGGACGGAGGGCTGCAGGCGCTGGAGCAGGGCACATGGGATGCGGTCATCGACACCTCCGGTTATGTGCCCCGGCTTGTGAAGGCCAGCGCTGAGCTCTTGGAGGGGCGGGTGGGACAGTATACCTTTATCTCCTCCGTATCCGTCTACCGGGATCTGAGCCGGCCCGGCGCCGTCGAGGAGGACGTGGTGCTGGAGCTGGAGGACGAGGAGAGCGAGGACGTGGCGGCCCATTACGGCGCCTTGAAGGCGCGCTGCGAGGCGGTGCTTGCCGAGCAGCTGCCCGGGCGGGTGCTGGTCATCCGCCCCGGTCTGATCGTCGGTCCGCGGGACCCCACGGACCGCTTCACGTATTGGCCGTCGCGGATCGCCCGCGGCGGGGATGTGCTGGCACCGGGGCCAACGGCCGCGCCGGTGCAGATCATTGACGTGCGCGACCTCGCGTCATGGATTCTATCCATGACGGAGGCCCGGCGCACGGGGGTGTTCAACGCGGCCGGGGAGCCGGGCCGCGTTACGATGCAGGCGCTGCTGGAGCGAAGCTGCAGCGCCCTGAACCCGTCCGCCCGGCTGGTGTGGGCGGATGGGGATTTTCTCGCCGGGCAGGGCGCCGGCGCGTGGGTGGAGCTGCCGCTGTGGCTGCCGGCCAGCGGCGAAACCGCAGCCTTCACCGGCCTGGTGCAGGTGAAGGTGGACAAAGCCCTGGATGCGGGCCTGTCCTTCCGCCCGCTGGAGGAGACCATCCGCGACACGGCGGAGTGGGACGCCGGCCGCCCCGCGGATATCCCGCGCAAGGCGGGCTTGGCTCCGGAACGGGAAGCGGAGCTGCTGGCGGCGTGGCAGAGAAGGCAAAGTATGTAAAGCTAAGGCTAGGGCGTGACTGAAAACTCCGAGGGGAGCAGATTAGCCTGAGTTTTTGTTCCAGGCAAGGTGCTTTTTGAAGGCGTACCGGGGGTACGTCAAGCAAAAGTAAAGCAGGATGTGGTAACCTTCGAACCGGACGCCGACCGCCGCTGCGCCAACAATAACGTAACGGAACTATCCGACCCTTAGAGACGAAATTCCGCCATCTGGGCGGGGTAACGGAACTCAGCGGCCGTTAGCGGCGGAATTCTTACGATTTCGCCGCTTCTTAGCCTGCTAAGGGCGTCTCAGTTCCGTTAGCTTCGGCAAACCACTGTTTTAAGCTTGTAAGAGTTACTCCGTTCCGTTAGCCCATCGTCCCCTCCGCCTTAGCCATTCTTTAGCGTAGCCGTCCCCGTCCATCCGTCATTGCATTGCGCGCCAACGATCCCCAGTGTATTTGCGCAGGAACGGGGGAAGTCGGCAGCACGAGGACGGCAGAGTGCGATGGGCTGGGGAAGAGCGGTGTGACGTGCGTTGGGCGATACGAGGGCGGCCAGTCCATACCCTCCCGGACAACCCCTGGAGCCGGCTTTCGGGAGGACGAATTTTTTTGTCCGGCTTTTCCGCAGCCGCTTCACGAAAATGGTATAATAAGGCATACGAAAACCGGGGAGTGTCCAGTCTTCTATGCTTGCAGTCCTGATTATTTTATGGACAGTGGGTCTTGTCCTGCTTGTCTTTGATCCGCGTAAGCCCTCTGTCCGGTGGATGGCCGGATTCCTGTTCTGCGGCGGGGCCGGCGGGCTTTCCGCTGTCATCGGCGATACCCTTATGCCTTACGGGGACATACACGGCTATACCCCGTCCATGCAGGAGTGGCTGGACCGGGCCAGAATTGTCTTTTCGCTGCTCCAGTATTACGGGCTGCCCTTCACCTTCATCATGTTTGCCTCCCATTATAATCCAACCCGGCTTTCCGCCAATCTGCGCAAGGCTCTTCCGTATGCGGTGCTGGCGCCGGTGGCCTTTATCCTGCTCACCCTCCGCCCGGTGCATCCCATTCCCTATCGGGCTGTCGTATTCTGGGCTATACCCGTGGTGGCTGCTGGGGCTTATCTGGTGCTGAGCCGCCGGGAAACGCTGTACCTGCTGCGGCGCAACCACCGTTATACGGCCGCCGCCATTGTGCCTGCCGTTCTGTATTGCTCGGTGATGAACTATCTGCTGCCCGCTTTTGGCTTTACCGAAATGTGGCGCTACAACACATGGGCCATCGTGCTGGCCTTTGTGATTTTCGTAATCGCCATCTTCAAATACGGGTTTCTCGATATGCAGGTGCTCCTGACCCAAAGGAGGCTGGATATCTCCCTTCGGGCCATGACCTCCGGTACGGCGGTGTTAAACCATGCCATCAAGAATGATGTGGGCAAAATGAAGCTGTTTACCGATAAAATTGCCGCTTACGCTGCCGACACCAACCAGCCTGAGCTGCTGCAGGACATCCGTGTGATTGAATCGGCGGCAGGGCATATCCAGGAGATGATCGCCCGGGTGAAGGGCCAAACCCAGGAGCTGGAGCTGCGGCGGTCGCCGCTTGACCTTGGGGATGTGCTGTTGGAGCTGTCCCGACAGGTGAGTGTGGGTTTGCCTCCGTCCGTAGAGGCGCAGTGGGAGCTGGACGGTCCGCTTCCGCTGACAGCAGACCGGACGCAGCTTGTGGAGACCGTGCAGAATCTGGTGAACAATGCTCTGGAGGCGATGCCGCAGGGTGGGCAGCTGGCGGTTCGCGCCTATGCAACACCCAAGTGGGTAGTCGTGGAGGTGCGGGATACCGGATGCGGTATCAGCCGGGCGGAGCTGAAGCGGGTGCTGGAGCCCTTTTATACCACGAAAGCAGCCTCCAACCGGAATTTCGGTCTGGGTTTATCTTATTGTTATCATGTGATGAAGCTGCATAAGGGAAACCTGCACGTGGAAAGCCTCTATGGCAAGGGCACAACGGTAACCATTCATTTTCCCAAATAGTATTGCAGGTGCTGTAGAAGCCTAGAGGAGGAGGACCGCATGAAACACATCCGGTTATTGCTGGTGGAGGATGACGGGGATTGGCTGCGCGGACTGGAGGCGTATCTGTCACGGGAGCCGGACCTTCAGGTGGCGGCAGCGGTGTCTACCCGGGAGGCGGCGGAGCAGGCGGTAGGAGAGGTCCCGTTCGATGTGGCGCTGGTGGATATTATGCTGCACGGCGCTGCTGACGGCATCGAACTGGCCCAACTGATTTGCCAAACCACAACGGCCCGGGTGGTGATGCTCACCTCTCTTCAGGAGAAGGAGATGATATTCGGCGCGTACCGGGTGGGAGCCATCGATTATTTGGTGAAATCCGAGTTTACGGACATTCCCGCCGCCGTCCGGGCGGCTTTTGCCAAGGAATCGCCGATGAATGCCTATGTGGCCGGACAAATGCGGGAGGAGTTCAGGCGGCTGCGCCAGCTGGAGCAGGAATACCGGGTCAAGGAGCTGCGGGACAAAATTACCCCCTCGGAGCTCCAGGTGCTGAGGATGATCGATGCCGGCCATACGCAAACGGATATTGCCGACAAGTTGTACCTGTCTTTGCGGACCATCAAGGTCCATGTGGGCAATGTCCTGAAAAAGCTGGGCGGCAGCACCAGCAAGGAAGCAGCCCGCCAGGCCCGTGATTTGGGTTTGTTCGATGAGGAGAAACGGGGCTAGCGGCCTGTTGCCGTTTGGTTGGGGTGTACTCAAGGTTCCCATACAAATCTGCAGTTATTGCTGCAGATTCTTTTTGGCGTTCTCCGGCGGCGGTAGCGGGGGTACTAGAGAAAGTTAGTACTTATGGCGTCGGCATTTTTGCTGCAATATAGGGGTAAGACCTGGTCCTAAAACCAAACCATGAAAGGGGCTTACCCCCATGCAGGAGCTGTTCAAAAAACACTGGACGTCATTATTGGGTGCGCTGTTCGTCATCTTCTCCATTCTGTATCTGTTCAAGTACACATTGGATCAAGGCTGGATTACCAACTCCATGAAAACAGTAGCCGGGCTCCTGAGCGGAGTGGGGCTGGGCCTTGTGGGCTTCAAGCTTATTCTGAAGCAGCGTTTCCTGATTGGTGAAATCATCAGCGGCTTGGGCGGCGCCATCCTGTACGCTACCTTCGCTTTCTCCGGCATCTACTTTGCCCTTTGGGACTCCATTACCGTTTTTATCGCGATGCTGGCGTTAACCATTGGCTTAACCGTGCTGTCCTACCTGTTTGACCTGCGGATATTGATGAATCTGGCTCTCCTCGGCTCTCTGGCGGCGCCGTTGTTCCTTCGCCCCGAGCAGGATCAGACCTTCTCCTTGTTTCTGTATCTTCTGGTCCTGAACAGCGGCTATTTCTGGCTCAGTATCCGCAAGCATTGGTCGGAATTCCGGCTACTGGCCTTTGTGGGCACATGGCTGACGTATGCGGTGTATGTGCTCCATTTTGACCCCGCTATGGATACCCTGTGGAGTATGCCAGTGCGTTATGCCTCCGCTACCTTCTTCTTCTACGTGCTGGGTTTTCTCATCTCCTCCTGGAAGGTGAATGCCCGCTTCGACGGATTGAATCTTTACCTGGGCTTCGTAAATGCGGTGCTGTTCGGAAGCTGGTGTGTGGTGCTTTTGGGCGGCATTCTGGAGATGGCCTATCCTTTGGCGGTAATGGGGCTGGTTTACCTGCTGCTAGCTTGGACGGCATATGGCATTTCCGGCAGGCAGGCTACGTTTGCGGTAAGCTTCAAAGCCATAGGAGGTGTGCTGCTTCTGCTGCTGGCTTTTTCCGAAATGGGAAAGGGGCTGGCGATTAAGCCGCTGATCAGCGTTTATGTGTGGGGCGGGCTGGCAGTCCTTCTGATGGCCGGGGCCAAACGCTTCCGGATGGAAGGGCTGCAGCTGGTATCCATGGTGATCTGGGTTGGCGTCACCTCGTATTGGTTCAACACTACCTGGGAGGTGCCGCGGGGAGAATGGTTCGGCGTCTATCTTCCGTTCCTGAACGGGGCGGCCTTTGCCTGGATACTACTGGCAGCTCTGGGCTTCTGGTACTCCCTCTCCGTTTCCTTCGCCGCTCTGAAGGAAGACGGACGCAGATTCCTGTCCTGTCTCTTCGCGGTAGCCGGACACCTGATCGTCGGAGGTCTTCTAACCCTGCAAATCGGCAATATGTTCACGGAATATGATTTGGGCAGTTTTTGGATTCTGAATCTGACTCTGTCGGTGACCTGGGGAGTGTATGCTCTGCTCCTGTTCCTCTGGGGGGCATACAGCAACCAACGGTTGTTCCGGTACTTCGGCTCTGTTGTGCTGATCCTGGTTTCCGTCAAGGTGCTGTTCTTCGATCTGTCCGGTGGCGACAGTATCTACAAGGTGCTGATGCTGCTGATTATGGCTGTCATCTCCTTCACGATCTCCTACATCAATTACCGGTGGAAAACAGTGCCTGCTGCACCGTCCTCCTCCAGCGGACCGGAATATCCGGACGATGATCCGTTTCCTCTGGCAGCAGAAAGAAGAGCAGCCGGCAAGGACGCCGCAGTGGAGTAGCCGGAAGAGTCTGGTTACAGCGGATAATATGCAGCCGTATTCGCCATAAAGGCGGCAGGCTTATCTCGAAGCAGTTGTGTCACCACATCTGCTGCTGAGGGGAGCCTGTTTTTATGCGGATTATGATTCAGAATAAAAAGTGGACACCGACTATGAAATGAACAGATCGGATCAGCTAAAATAGGAAATCCCCTCACACCAACTTTCTATTTTTCCCTAGACATTTCACCTTTATGATGGCAGTATAGCGCCAAAAAGGAATGGGAGAATAGAGATGAAGCGGACAATCCAAGGCATTTTGTTTGATTCAGGCCGGGTTCTGAATGGACCCAGCACCGGGAACTGGTGGATACCGCCCCGGTTTTTTTCCATTGTGAACAAAAAAAGATACCGCTCCCTCGACAAAGCCCTCATCGCTAAAGCTTTCCAGGAAGCCAGCGCCTATCTGTCCCGACAAAACCGGGTCCGGGATATGGAGGAGGAATTTGACCTTTTCCTGGAGTTCTACTGGATTTTTTCACAGGCCTTGCCGGAGCTGGAGTTATCCGAGGAGTCCATTTGGTTATTAGCCACCGACATGGTGTACAACGGGAAGAAATACCGTTTTTTCGACGATGCGCTGGAACTGATCCCTTCACTCAGCAGAAGATACCGGCTGGCTGTGGTTTCCGATGCTTGGCCGTCCCTGGACCATGTTTTCCGTGAGGCGGGCTTGCGGCAATATTTTTCGTCCTTTGTCCTCTCCTCCGAAATTGGGGTAACCAAACCGGATGGACTCATATTTACCAGAGCGTTGGAGGCCCTTGCCCTGCAGCCGGATCAGGCGGTTCTGGTGGACGACAATCCGGCCAATTGTGAGGGGGCCCGCAAAATGGGGATCCCCAGCATCCTTTTGTGCCGGGACTGGCGCCTCTATTGGTACCACACCTTCAAAACCCGGGATTACCCGGTGGTGCGCAATTTACAGGGAGTGATGCGGTGCATCCAAGCATTTTGAAGATGGGGAGGGGAATCGGATGAAACCTGTGGTCCAGCTGCTTTATTTTGGCTATCACCAGGCCATGAGCTGCATCTTCCCAGTTGCCATATTCGGGACACTGGCGCTCACCCGCATCTGGGAGGTGCCGTTTCTGCACCGGTATGACGCCATTCTGCTGATCCTGCTTGCTGTACAGTACCTGATGTACAGCAGCGGGCTGGAGACCTGGGACGAGATCAAGGTGATCTGCCTGTTTCACGTCATCGGGCTGGCGCTGGAATTGTATAAGGTGCATATGGGGTCCTGGTCTTATCCGGAGCCAGGGGTCTCCAAGCTATTCGGTGTACCGCTGTATAGCGGGTTTATGTACGCCAGTGTGGCCAGCTTTATGTGCCAGGTGTGGCGGAGGCTGCGGATGGATATGACGGGCTGGCCCGGCGGGATGGCTTCGTTTGCTCTGGGCGGGGCCATCTACTTTAACTTTTTCACCCACCACTTTATTCCGGATTTCCGCTGGTGGCTGACGGCGCTGGTGTTTGTGGTTTTCCGCAAAACGTGGATTATCTACCGTGTGCGGGCCACTACGTACCGGATGCCGCTCAGTGTAGCCTTTGTAATTGTCGGTTTCTTCATCTGGGCTGCGGAGAATATCGCCACCTTCCTGGGCGCCTGGACATATCCGGACCAGCGGGAGGCCTGGCGGATGGTGGGCGTGAGCAAAATCAGCTCATGGTTTCTTTTGGTTATCATCAGCGTCATCATCGTGGCCCAATTGAAGCATGTGAAGGCGGCAAGAAGGGCGGAGCCGGGGTAAGCGTTGGGGTGTGGTGGGGGATTCCAAGGCTGGACGTAAACACTGTTATCTGCCTGGACCACAGTTTGGGGCAGTAGAGGCTCAGCCTCCGCTACACGGATCCTTCTGTCTGGATAAACAAACACAAAAGCCCTCCGCAAAATTGACGGAGGGCTTCGCGTGCAGCGGCAGCCAAGGTCGGAGTAATCCGGTCCCAGGCTGCTGTTGAGTTTGGTAAGGCGGGGCGCGTGTCCCGTGGTGGTTGCTGGTTTTGCGCGGGTGGGTGGGCGCGTAACGGAACTATCCGACGCTTAGAGGCTGATTTTGGCATAACTCCAACTTTAACGGAACTCAGTGACCGTTAGCCGCGGATTTGTTGTGTTTTGGGCACTTGGTGGCGGGCTAAGAGCGTCTCAGTTCCGTTAGCGCGTGCAAAGCATGGATTTTGGCTTGTAACGGTCGCTGAGTTCCGTTAGCGCATGGTGGCATCCTGGCACCGCAGCATCTTGGACGATAAGAGGCGTAACGGAACTATCCGACGCTTAGAGGCTGATTTTGGCATAACTCCAACTTTAACGGAACTCAGGGACCGTTAGCCGCGGATTTGTTGTGTTTTGGGCTGTTTATGGGCGGCTAAGAGCGTCTCAGTTCCGTTAGCGCGTGCAAAGCATGGATTTTGGCTTGTAACGGTCGCTGAGTTCCGTTAGCGCATCAGGGCATCCTGGTTTGCGGTATCTCGGATCGCGGCATCACGGATCGGTCTCTCGCATCGCAGTATCTAGGATCGGTCTCTAGCATCGCGCCATCCGAATCGCGGCATCTCGCACCGCAGCATCCTGGCACAGCAGCATCTCGTATCGCAGCATCTCGGACGGACCACCACAAAGCAAGTTAGCTCCCCAATCACAAATCCTTCCGGCTGAACGCCCGGCAGCCCAGCAGCAGCAGTACCGCCGCGTACCCTACGGTATAGAGCAGATACATGTTGGAGGGGATGCTGGGTAGGGAGAAGGGGCCGAGATCGGACAGGGCCATTCCTGCCCAATCGGCGCCGCCCAATACCTCGTAGAGGCTTCGTTTGTATACCGAATCCGTGGGCAGGAGCAGGCTGGTCACGAGAAAGAACTTTTGCACGGCGGGATGGGTGTCCCCGTAGATGGAGATGCCCTCCACCAAGCCAGTGAACAGGGCGAAGCCGTACAGCAGCGCGGCACAGATGCCGTTGCCCAGCATGGGCAGGTAAACGGAGCCCAGCATGGTCAGGGAAAGCAGCAGCAGCGGCATCCAGACGAACAGCCCCAGCCCCCGCACCAGATCACCCGCAAAAAGGGGGATTCCTGCCAGGCTGTGGACAGTCCACGCGACAGACATATACAGGATGGCGCTGTACACCGCGATCCAGACGGCATGGCCCAGCCACTTGGACAGGTACAGCCTCCAGCGGGATACGGGCCTGGCGGCTACCGCCAGCAGCAGCCCGCTCTCCTGCTCGCCGGTGACCGTTCCCATAGCAGAGAAAAGAACAAAGAAGGCGGCCAGGAACTGGGCGAAAAACAGCCCCATCACCATAAGCACCATGCCGTTCAGCAGCCGTTCGGCAGAGGAGCTTTGGCCCAGTCCCCCTGCACCGACCAATTCCCGCACACCGAAGGCGAAGAGGATCAGGAAGAGGGCGGTCAGAATAAGGGTCACCAGGAACACCCGCTTGCGGGTCAGCTCCTTGAAGGTAGCCGAAATGTATGCCGTCATGAGCGGTCACCTCCTTGCCGGGACTGGGCCATCCGCAGGAACCAGGCCTCCAGGCTGCCCTTTTCGGGGCCGGATTCATAAAGCGTCAATCCGCTCCGGATGAACAGGGAGCACAGATAACCGGCCTGCTCCCGGTCGGTGACCCGGGCGGTGAGCACCGCATCGCCGTCCGGGCCGGACTCCTCCAGCCGCAGCATGGAGGAAAGCGCCCCGCCTGCGCTTTCGTTCAGCTCCGCCCAGCTCTCCGGCAGCCAGCCGCCCAGCCGGAAGCGCCAATTGGCGGCGTTGCCGTCCTCGGCGCTGCCAAGCAGCTTGTGCAGCGGACCTGCAGCCAGCAGCTCGCCGCCGTACAGGAAAGCGGCTTCGTCGCACAGATCCTCCACATCCTCCAGCAGATGGGTGTTCAAAAATACAGTGACGCCCTTCTCCCGCAGCCGCTTCAGCAAGCTGCGGATCTCATAACGCCCGATAGGGTCAAGGGCGGAGGCGGGTTCGTCCAGAATCACCAGCTCAGGGTCCAAGAGCAGAGCCGATGCCAGCCCCAGACGCTGCTGCATCCCCTTGGAGAAGCCGCCAACCCTCCGGTCCGCTGCCTCTGCCAGCCCCACCAGCTCCAGTGTATCCCGCATCCAGCTGCGGAAAGCGGCGCCGCGTATCTCACGCGGCTGGAGTCCGCCCAGCTGGGCATGAAACCGCAGCACCTCCACGGGGGTCAGCCAATCCTGAAAGCGGAACAGCTCGGGCAGATACCCGAGCTTGCGCCGTGCCTCCGGCCGGCCCAGCGGATGGCCGAGTACGGTCCCTCCGCCGGAATCGGGGCGGTGCAGACCGGCCAGCATTTTGACGAAGGTGCTTTTGCCCGCACCGTTAGGACCCAGGAGGCCGAAGATGCTACCCTCCGGCACCTGCAGGGTAATGCCGCGGCAGCCGCCGCGGCCATTGTAGGTTTTGGTCAGTTCAGCCGTGTCAATCATCATGGCCGGACAAGCTCCTCCGCAGCCTTGCGGAAAGCGGCTTCCGTCGGGAAGTCCTGGGCAGTCCCACTCAACAGCCCCATCCGGTCCCCTTCGAGCCAGAACACATAACGGGTATTGCCGTCCGCAACCAGCAGGGCGTCATGACCGCCGAGCTTCATTGTAGTTGTGACGCCTTCATAGGCAGGTACCGGCAGGGTGGTTTGCCAATCCCCGATAGCAGCGAGCTTGGTCCGCAGGCTGTCCGGCAGCACGGGCAGGCCCAGGATGGCCTCCCGGACAGTGGCCGGATCAATGCCGCCTTCCACCGTCAGTACAGGTTTGCCGAATTGGAGCAGACGTACCGGCTTGCCCGACAGGATGCCCTCGGAAGCAATGCCATCCGGAACATGCAGCATGATGGCTTTGCCATCGGCTTGGGTGGGCAGGAGGGTTGGGCTGCCCAGACGGGCCAGCATCCGGTTGACGGCCTGCACATTCAGTGTGAAGGTAAGGGAGGATTCCGGCTGGTACTCCGGATCGCCAGCCTTCTCCAGCCGGATCAAGGAGCCGCCCAGCCGCTCATTGGCTTCCTTCCAGGATACAGTCCGGGAGGCTCCCCCGCCGGATTGTGTCAGGCTGCCGAATTGGGCCAGATTAAAGCTTTGGTCACCCTCCGGGGAGCCCCGCTCCAGCAGATTGGAGATGGCGGTCAGATCATCCGCCGAAATGCCCACACCTACCATATGCTGCACCCGGAAGGTCTGCATCATGGCTGCCAAAGCCCGGTCGCCGAGCGGTGTCGCAAACAGGCTCACCGCCACCACAGCGGCAGCTGCTCCCGCAGCCCATCTCCGCAGCCGGCGCCTGGCCGGCTTTTCTGCCCGCCAGGAGCTGTTCCCCCGGTAAGCCTGTTGCACACTCGGAACTTTCGCCGTTTCCGCGGCCGTTGCGCTTTGTACCGCTTCTACTCTCCATGCCTCCGTCTTTTTCATATCCGTTGCACCTTCCGTTTCATATTGGTTTTGAAGCTTCTCCCACCGGGCCTGAGCTTCCGCCTCCAGCGACAACAGGCCATTATCCCCGTACTTCCGCTTCAGCTTTTCGTCGATCTGTGCAGCCCGCTTTTCAAATTCAGCCAGTCTGTCTTCCCCGGGTCCATACTTCCGCTTCAACTGCTCATCCGTCCCGGCAGCCAATTGCTCAAACCGCTTCCACGCCTGGTCCGTATCAAACGCCGGCTCACCGCCGGTTCGTTTCCGTCCGTCCGCCATGCTCTTCCTCCTCCTGCCCGTATTTTTTCTTCAGCCGCTCCTCCGCACGCGCCAGCAGGGAGCCGACGATTTTCGGATTTATGTCCAGCCTGCGGGCAATCTCTTCGTAGCTGTAGCCTTCCTCCCGCAGCAGCAGGGCGGTCCGGTCCCGGTCCGAGAGCTTCTGCAGCACCCGGCGGACAACGTCCTTTTCCCACTCGCGGATCACCTCCGTCTCTCCCGAAGGAGCGGAGCCGTCCGACCAAACCGCCACACGTGCGGTTTCCTTGGCCAATAAGGTTCTGCCGGAGGCCTGCTGCCGCAGGTAATCGTAGCCCACCCGGGTCAGCACCCGGTGGAGCCAGGCACCGACGGACTCCAGCCGGTCGGGGGGATTGCGGTAGAGCCGCAGGAACACCTCCTGGGCCAAATCCTCGGCTGCCGCATAATCCCCGGTCAATGCATAGAGCTTCCGGGCCACGCCGGGATAATGCTCCCGGAACAGGCGCTGGAATAGCTCAGGTATCCGTGCGTCTTCCTTCATGGTGCCGCCGTCCCCCTTTCGTTATTAAGACGGATGCCGGGCCGGGTTTGTAGCAGGTCTCCAGAAAAATCCCGTTCCCTTTATTGTTGCAAAATTTTACAAATTATTCATTGACAAAATAAACCAAAAGATTTATTTTAAAGTAGATTCATCCTTATATTAAGGTAATATTACAGAATTTCTTACACAGGGTGGAGGAGATGTATTGAAGTCGGTTGCAGATCATTTGGCCCAGGCCCTTCGGCGCCTGGAGGTTACCCATGCATTCGGCATTATCGGCAAGTCCATTTGTCCCGCAGCATTGAAAATGGTGGATTACGGCATAGAATTTATTCCCGGGAGACATGAGGCCAGCTCCGGTTTTGCCGCAGCAGGTTATGCGCTGCAGACCGGCCGCCTGGGAGTGGCCTTCGGAACCTCCGGCCCGGGGGGAACCAATCTCCTCACCGCAGCCGCCCATGCCAAAGCCAACAATCTCCCCGTCCTGTTCATCACCGGACATCAATCCATTAAGGAGCTGGGTCTGCCCCAATGCCAGGACTCCACCTCCTATCTGGCCGATCTGGCGGATATGTTCCGGCCTGCTACCCTGTTCAGCAAGCTGGTGGAGCGGGCGGACCACTTCCCGACCCTGTTTAACCATGCCATTGCGGCTGCCCTGGAGGGCAAAGGCGGTCCCGCACATCTCTGCATTCCCTTCGATGTCCAGTCCGAGCGTCTGGAGGAGTTCCGGCTTGTGATTCCCCAGCGGGAGCCGTTGGTTAGTCTGGGCAACCGGGAACGGGCCATTGAGGCCATCAACCGGGCGGAACGTCCCGTGATTATTGCCGGCAAGGGCGTCAACCGCTCCGGCGCCCATGAGGAGCTGGTCCATTTTGCCGAAACCTTCAACATTCCGGTCGTCACCACCCCCGGCGGCAAAGGCGCCATCGCCTGGGACCATCCGTTGTACCACGGACCTGTGGGCGTAGGCGGCTGCACACATGGGGACGGGCTGCTCAATAGCAGCGACCTGTTCATCGTGATGGGCTCCCGGCTGAGCGATATGACCATCTGCAACCTGAAGCCCCAGAACCATCCGGCCACGCTAGTGCAATTTGATATAGACCCTACCTTCGTCGGCAAAATCCTCACCTCCCGGACCATCCCGGTAACCGGGGATCTGCGGCATAACCTGATGCAATGTCTGGAGGCGGCGGAAACAGCGATTTTGCCCAAGCGAGATACGGAGACCCATGTGAACTATTCGGATGCCCTGCCGGTGCTGCCGGGGTTATCTCTTGCTTCGGTGATGCAGCGGATGGTGGATTTGGTGCCGGAGCGGTCCACTCTGTATGTGGATGACGGAAGCCACGGCTTCAACGCGGTCAAATGGTACAAGGTCAAACGCCCGGGCAGCTTTGTGTTTGACTCCTATTTTGCGTGTATGGGCAACGCCATCGGCATGTCCATCGGCGCCCAATGCGCTGCCCCGGATGAAACGGTATTCTGCATTACGGGAGACGGCTGCTTTATGATGCTGGGAGCGGAGATCAATACCGCGGTGTGCAAGGAGCTTCCGGTGATTTTCATCGTGGTGAACAACAAGCAACTGGATATGGCCCTGAAGGGGATGGAAAAAACCACCGGCCGCATCGACGGAACGATTTTCGAGGTGCCGATGGATGCCAGCCAATTTGCCCGGTCCTTGGGTGCTGCCGCCTTCCGCTGCGAAACCATGGAGCAATTCGAGCAAGCGGTGCAGGAGGCCGTTTCCCTGAAGCGCGCAGCCGTGATCGAGCTTCTCACCGACCGTTCGGAAATCCCGCCTACCGCCCACCGGGTGCTGGTGATGAACTAATTTTTACAACCATTATACTTTCATTTTCCAAGGAGGAATTTGCATATGAAAGAAACATCCGAGATCGGTTTGGAGCATTTTCTTGATTTGTCCGGGGATTACGGAGCCAAGGCCCTTGCCCCCATCCAGGAGCATTTTCCGGAGCTGGCCCAGTATATTCTGGGGGTGGCGTACGGGGATATCTTCCAAACCAAGTCCATCAGTCCGGAATGGCGGGAGGTTTGCCTGATTTCCTCCCTGATCACCATGGGGCAATACGAGCAGCTGGGTGTGCATTATGCCATGGCTCTGAAGGTGGGTATGACCGTGGATGATATCAAGGGTATTCTGCTGCATCTGGTTCCCGCCATCGGCGAGCCCAAGGTCATCTCCGCCTTTAACGTGCTGCTGGCTACCTTGAAGGATTTGCAGAAGGCGTAATGCCGTTATAAAGTGAAACTCCGCCTCTTCCATAGTGGGAGGGCGGAGTTTTTTGCATTTTTTAGGGCGTGTTTGCAAACCCGCTTGAGGGCATCTTCTACTGTCTTTTCGTCCCTTGCATCGTTACTTCCGCTTGACGTACACCCGGTACGCCTTCGCGAAAGTGCCTTGCCTGGAACGAAAATTCAGCAAACTCTGCTCCCCTCGGAGTTTGCAAACACACCCTAGAAGCTGCTCTTCGTCGTCTTGAGGTTTAACGTATACCGGGGAGACAAGCTCCTTCGTTGGCTCATATTGTTCTGGACCAGCGCGAGAATCACCAAGGTGGCGCCCGCCAGCTCATAGGGGCTGATTCTGTATCCCTGGAAGCCCATCAGCACGAAGGTGGTAACGGGAACCAAGCTGATAAACAGAATGCCGTTTACGGGAGTAAGAGCCTTGAGTCCGGCGTTCCAGCTTACCAATGCCACCAGCCCGGGCAGGAGCACCATAAAGGACATTTCATATTTGATGGAGGCCAGCGTATTCCAATCCGGAACCTCGATCAGTTGGAGGGAGGACGCTGCTGCAACAATGACCATGGAGACGGCCGTTCCCAGCAGGCAGGTTAAGGTGGAGAACCGTAATGTGGACCATCCGCGGAAGCTGCTGCCTCCGAGCGAATAAAGCACCCATCCCACAACGCCGGTGAAAATCAGCAGCACGGGGAACACATGCCGGGAGGCCTCTGTGAAAAACGACAGGCTGCCGTTAGTAATCACTAACAATGCGCCGGTTAAGGCAATGCCTATACTGATCAGTGTTTTGGTATCGGGTTTCTTTTTGGTTTTGCCCCAGAGCAGGAGTATTGAGATCAACGGCATCAGCACCTCCATGATGGAGGCAGTAATGGTGCCGGCTTCCCCCATTAGATGCTGTCCGGAGAACACCAGGAAATTATACACCGTAAAGGCCATCGTCCCGCAAAAAAGCAGCTTTCCGCCTTTTCCCTCCAAACGGAAGGCGGCCTTCCCTTCTTTGAACAAAAGCAGCCCCGAGAGAATTACCGTGACCAGCAGGTAACGGATAAAGGCAAAATAGAAAGGATCTATGTACTGCAGCGCACGGTGTGCCACCGGAAACATGGCGCCCCATGACACGCTGGCTGTCAGGCAAAGCACGGAGCCCAACACCACTTTATTTTTGAACAACACCCTCATCTCCCATGCTGTGTAAAATCTTATTCATCATAAGGGAGGAGGAAGCCGGGAGTAAAATGATTGAAAATGGATGTTATCATCATTTATAATGATACTTATTCTAATTTGGAGAAGAACCGATGGAACTGAATGATCTGCGGATTTTTAAAACGGTTGCAGAATTGGGGAGTGTAAGCCAGGCTGCGGCGGAGCTAAGCTATGTCCAATCCAATGTCACGGCTAGAATTAAGCAGCTGGAGAAGGAGCTGCAGACGGAGCTGTTCTACCGGCATAAACGGGGCATGGTGCTCAATGCCGAGGGGAAACGGCTGATGGTGTATGCGGAGGACATATTGGGGAAAGCGGAAGAGATCAAACACGCCTTTGGGACGGACCGCCCAGCAGGCATCCTGAATATCGGGATAGTGGAAACGGTGATCAAGCTGCCGGGGATCTTATCCTCCTATCTAGAGAAGCATCCCCAAGTGGAGCTGTCCCTGACGGTGGGGGTGACGGAGCAGCTGGTTCAGGACGTGGCGGGGATGAAGCTGGACGGCGCTTTTGTGACCGGTCCGGTGAAGCATCCGTTGATCGAGTATCAGGAGGTGTTCCGGGAAGAGCTTATCCTTGTGGCTAAGAGCGATGTGTTTTCACTGGAGGATGTCACCAAAAAGCCGCTGCTGCTGTTCAATAAAGGCTGCGGGTACAGGGAACGGCTGGAACGCTGGCTGAAGGATGAGGGGGTGATCCCCCGGCAAATCATGCAGCTGGGCTCCTTCGAGACCATCATCGGCAGCATTGCCGCCGGAATCGGTATCACCATCGTGCCGCGCTCCTCTGTTCGCAGGCTGCTGGAAGAGGGGACTCTGCATGGGTTTGCCATTCCGAAGCCGTATAACGAGATTACCACCATCTTCATCCGGCGGAAGGATTCTTATTTATCCAACACGCTGCGTTCGTTTATGGAGGAATTGCAGAGCGCCGGGGTGTAAGCGATGCTCCTAATGGCGTATGCCGCCTCCTAAACCATCAATTTCCAATTAAATCCAGTGTTATCCTGCGAAAATGCATCTATTCTGCTGGAATTCCGCCTCTCCGTGCACCCTAAATGTAAAAGTGCAGCTATTTTCCGCGGTGGGGTACAGCTTGCACCCATCTCACGGAAATAACTGCACTTTTGCAGGATAAACCGTAAAAACGAAGGTTTGTTTGCCCAATAGATGCACTTTTGCATTTCGGGGGAGGTTTACGTTCCCACGAGGGCGTCCATTTCGGATGAGGCTGGGAGTAACGTTCCCACGGGGGCATCCCTATACCTAAAGGGCACTTCCACCATTCCTGGACATGCTCGATAGATTCGTTAGAGCTGCTGCCCGGCTTCCGAGTCTCAGTCTCCGGACTTCATTATCCGGCAGCCCCTCATTCCGGACTTCATTATCCGGCAGCCCCTCATTCCATACTCCGCTATCCGGTAGCCCCTCATTCCGTTGCCCCGTCGCCTTGGCCCTTGCCATAGAGCTGGCGCATGATGGCGCGCCCCGTCGGGGTTTGGGCCAGGCCGCCCTTGGCGGTCTCCCGGTGCCCGTCGGGCATGGCCGAACCCACCTCCAGCATCACTTGGACCACCTCATCGGAGGGGATGACGCTCCGGACCCCGGCTAACGCCATGTCGGCGGCGGCCAGTGCAGTGACCGCCCCGAAGCCGTTGCGCACGATGCAGGGGATCTCCACCAGGCCGCCTACAGGATCGCAGATGAGGCCCAGGGAATTCTTCAGCGCCAGGCCCACCGCGTGGATGGCCTGCTCCGGAGTGCCGCCCCGCAGCTCCGTCAGGGCCCCCGCCGCCATGCCGATGGCGGAGCCCACCTCCGCCTGACAGCCGCCTTCGGCGCCGGAGATGAAGGAGTTGTTGGCGATCACGAACCCGATGGCTCCGGAGGCGAACAGCGCATAGGTCATCGCTTCGTCATCGTAGCCGAACCGCTCCTGGGTGCTGACGAACACACCCGGGATAATCCCGCATGAACCTGCGGTGGGGGTGGCCACAATGCGGCCCATGGACGCATTCACCTCGGAGACCGCCAGAGCGTAGGCCATGGCCCGCCCTGCATCCCCGCCGAGATTGGAGGAGGCCCCCGGTCCGGCTCCATACTCCATCACCTTGCGGGCATCCCCGCCGGTCAGTCCGCTGCGGGAGCGGGTATCCTCCGTCAGTCCCCGCTCTACCGCTTCCTTCATGATGCCGTAATAATCCGCCATCTGGCGGAATACCGCCTCTTCCGCCATGCCGGATTCCGCGGCTTGCTCCCGCAGCATCATCCGCCCGATGGAGAGATGCTCCTCCGTACACAGCTTTGCCAATTGCTCCAAGGTTGAGAAGCGCATTCCATCACCCGTTCCCGTTTCGTAAATTGACCACACTGATCCTGCTTATATCCGCTAGCCCGGACAGCTGCTCCAGCACCTGGGGCTCTGCCGGCTCATCCATCTCCACAACCGTCAGTGCATCGCCGCTCCGCGATTTCCGGTTTACATTCATGTGCCCGATATTGATTCCCCGGTCACTGAGCAGCCGGGAGATATCCGCCACCATCCCCCGCTGGTCCCGGTGGAATACCAAGAGCGTGGGATAGTCCGCAGTAAACCGGACATCGAAGCCGTTCACCCGCGAAATTTCGATATTGCCGCCCCCGATGGATGCGCCTGTTACCGTATCCTCCCGGCCGTCGGCGCTTTGCACGCGGATGGACACTGTATTAGGATGCCCCGCCGGCAGCATAGCCGTCCGGAAACGAACCTCCATCCCGGCCTGCTCCGCCAAAGCCACTGCATCGCGGATGCGGGCATCATCCGTATCATAATCAAGCAGGCCGCCGATTAGCGCCAGGTCCGTGCCGTGGCCCTTGTAGGTGGCGGCGAAGGAGCCGTACAGCGTCAGCTCCGCCAGCTCCGGCGGGGCGCCATGGAGCCGCCTGGCCACACGCCCCAGCCGGGCAGCGCCTGCCGTATGCGAGCTGGAGGGACCCACCATGCTGGGCCCGATAATCGAAAACACATCTTTAAACCGCACGGTCCGTTCCCCATTTCCTGTCCATAACCAATGTGTTGAATCCAATCCTATTATACCGCGTACACAACATGTTCGTAAAAGGGCGGGAATCAGGCGGTTTGTGCAAAAAATCGGACCATCCGAAGCTTGTTTATTCGTGGAAACTGTCCTATATTTAGGCGGGGTGAGAGAATGTTTGCACATGAAAAACTGTTGATTGCAGGCGGGGACAGCCGCCAGCTGGAGGTGATCCGCCGGCTTGCCGGGACGGGTGCCGCCATATACATAGCCGGGTTTGATCAATGGGCCGGTACAGGCCTTGAACATATCCACCGGGTGCAGCTTTCGGAAGCGGTGTTCCGGGAATGCTCGGCGGTGATTCTGCCCGCCGTGGGAATCGGTGCTGCCGGTGAGGTGGACGCTCCTTATTCCTCGGAGGAGCTGACCGTCACAACCAATATGCTAGCCGCCATGCCGGCGGAGGGATTGGTGATTACAGGCAGTGTGAACGCTTATCTCCGGGAGGCCTGCAGCAAATACCGGCTCAGGTTGGCGGAGGTATATGCCAGAGATGACGTGGCCATCCTCAACTCCATTCCAACTGCCGAGGGAGCGGTTATGCTGGCCATCCAGCACACGGACATTACGCTACACGGGGCGTCGGTTATAGTGCTGGGGTTGGGGCGGGTTGGGATGACTCTGGCCCGGACCCTCAAGAATCTTGGCGCCACAGTCAGAGTGGGCATCCGGGAGCCGGAGCTTCAGGCCCGCGCCATCGAAATGGGGCTCCAGCCCTTCCATATGAACGGGCTGCCGGAAGAGGCGGCCAGCGCTGATATTCTGTTTAGTACAATTCCCGATATGGTGGTCACCGCCAGTGTGATCGCCAATATGTCCACTGCGTCCCTGATCGTGGATCTTGCCTCCAAACCGGGGGGGACGGACTTTCATGCCGCAGAGGCTGCCGGTGTCAAAGCCATTCATGCGCTGGGTTTGCCCGGCAAGGTAGCGCCCCGGACGGCCGGGCGGATTCTGGGAGATGCCATTGTCGAGATATTGAAGGAGGAGCTGCACAGCCCGCAGCGCCTGTAACACTTCATCGGCCAAGCCAATCAAGAGGAATGCTCTTGGTTGGCTTTTTTTCGCGGACAAAACGCATGCGTTAACCAAAAATTGGGGATGGTAGAGGGATAGCAGTGTATTTTTGGAGAATAGGTGGTTATTCGTATGGATTATCAAGAGGGGCTGAGCCGGGTGGGAGATGCCAACTCCAAAATTGTGGAGGCAAACGGCGAGGTTGCGGACGTTATTTTCAGTGTGTATATCTATCATTGGAACTGGTATTTGGCTATATTCCTGATCATCGCTCCTTGGGTGATATGGGCCATTTTCAGGAATCGGGAAAGCACCGCAAGATTATTGCTGGCGGCGCTGTTTATTATGATTTTCTCGGCGGTGCTGGATACCATCGGCATCGAAAACGGACTATGGGCTTATCCGGTGAAGGCGATTCCTTCCCCCACTCTGAGCTTTTCCTACCGATTATCCGTGCTGCCGGTGCTTGCCATGCTGCTGATCCAATATAAGCCCCATGTCAGTCCGATTCTGAAGTCGATTCTTTATGCGGGGGTCAGCGCTTATGTTGGTTTGCCCCTCATGTCTATGGTCGATCTGTACAAAAAGCTGAACTGGGCGTACACCTATTCCTTTTTTATTCTCATCACCATGTATTTGATCGCCTATTGGCTTACCCAGCTAAAAAGCTTTAAGCCCATATCGCCCGGACCCGATAAGGAAGAGCCCGAACTTCATCTGGTGCGCAGAAGGGAAAAGGCGCGTTAACTCCCGCCTAGCAGGCAAGGAAAGCGGCCAAAAATTATAAAAAAGAGCAGGTTATCGAAAAGATAGCCCGCTCCTTATATTAGGTGCCTCTGGTGCCATAATTGCATGATGTACTTAAGCTTGTAGCTCGGACAGCATTTTTAGCCGTGACATATTGAGTTCCTACCCGATTACCAACCATTAAACCGACGGAGTACATATCCTTCGCTGCTCAGATAAGCTGTGGTTCTGGAATAGGCCTTTGTCTTGTCATCGCCGGTTGTTGTGGCTTCCCGGGTATTGATGCTTGATCCGTTGACCCCTACATAGAACAGCACATGTGATCCGCTATTTACGTAGATATCATAGATCTGCCTGGCTGATGCGGCAATGGAATAGGTATAGGTAGAGCTTGCTAAATTTGTGGTGCTCAGCTTGGAGGTAAAGCCGGCTGCACTGCCCACGAAGCCCGAGCAGTCTAAGCCTGCGGTGCCGCTTTGGTAACCGGTGGTATCGGTGTTCACATTACCGGCAAATTTCCCTTTGCTCATGGCATCGGCGAAGCTTGTCCAGCTAGAGGAGGAATAGGTGGTCAGTCCATCGTTTCCTCCCCATGCATAAGGAATTCCTGTCTGAGTGGAGCCAGTAGCTGCACTTACAAGATAATCAGGCGTAGTGACCTTGGACGAATTGGGATTGACTTTGTTGGCTGCATTATAAGTCCAGGTAAGTGATGACATCGAATTGGCCTTGGTCTGAGTGGTATCCCGGGTGTTAGGCGCGTTAGAAGCCAAGGTGATGGCCTTAGCCTGAAGCTCCTCGGCAGCTTCATCCTTAAGAGCCTTTGCCTTAATCTGTGGAAGCTGAGACTTAAAGCTGGCAGAAGGGACAAAGGCCTTTTTGGTGATCTGCACCTGATCCTTCAAGCACAGGATTTGGTACAAATCTCCATTGGCAGTCAGCTCAATCATTTGGTTAGGTGTAAAATAATAGCTGCTGAGATCAATCGGTGCTACAGCCGTCAGGCTGTTTCCGGCATACTTCCGGACGGTATATTCACCCCTTACCTTGGGGGTATCAACCTGATCAAACAAATCCACATATAAGGTATTGTTTTGATCCGCATGAAGCACATTTACGCTGCCCAGCAGCTCGCTGGCGGAAACTTCAATATTGACGCCGTTCCGGGAGATTTGAGCGGTTTTAAGATCCTTTTTCATGGCTGCGGGGAGCTTGCTGCTCTCAGAAATGCCGGCTGTATCGGCAGCGGACAGAGCCTCACCCGGAATGCCAACCGGATAGCTGGTTTGGTTAGCAGACAGCCACACCTTGCCGGCGCTGTCTTTATACAGCTTTTCCATGGCATAACCATCCACACCTGCAGGGGCAGGCACCTCCTGAAGCAGATTGCCGTCCAAGGATGTGATAAAGATGCTTCCCTTATCCGTGTCCATCAAGTAGACCTTATCCTCCCCAACAGCCAAGCTTCGAATATAGTGGCTGTATGGGATGGCAATATCGAATGCGAAGGAGCCGTCTTTATATACATTAATCCGCTTATGCACATTGTCGGCAATGAGTATGGAGTGATCCGCATTGACCGTAAAGGCCTCCGGCCCCTCCTTGCCGCCTTCCTGAATGGAATAACCGAGTTCCCCGGGGCCGCTGCCTACATTCACGGTCAGAACAACGGTATCGCGGGACGAGATCAGATCTGCGGAGGCATCAGGAGCAACGGACGGTGCTGCAAAGGAGGTGGAAGGCAGCATAAGGATGGCGGCAATCAACAGGGCTGCGCGGCAGCTTGTCAGAAATCGTTTGTTGGCTTTAAACATGGTTTTCCTACCCTTCGTTTTGAAGTGAGAATAGTGACTTTGCACTTTTAGGATTTAAGCCAATACAGACTAAGACCGCTTCTCCTTTCTGTAAAAATAATGTAATTATGCAATACTATCCCATCGTATCATAGTGTAAAAATTTGGAAAGTGGGAAAAATCACAAGCATGGATTAAATGAAACGAAAAAAGGCCCCCGAGCAGCAACTCGGGGACCATTTTTTTATGAAATCAGCCTATGAAATGCAGAATTGAGGCTGACGCGTTTAGAGATTGCGTTCCAAAAGCGCGCCTAGTTGCTCAGCCAGTACCTGGTACGAGAAGGGCTTTTCATTCATGAACCACCACTCCACCACGCCCGCGTAAGCCGCCGCCGTAAACCGGACCAGAACCTCCTCCCGGATGCCTTCATTCTTCCCGCGGGTCACATCCAGCTCACAGCGGAATTCCTCAATGAGAAAATCCAGAAACCGGTTGCGGAAATAAGGGGCGCCTTTGCTGGCCAGCATCAACGAGAAGAAGGAATACTGCGCATCGAAATACTCGCAGAACACCAGAGTAGCCTCCGTCCATTCCAGCCGGCAGGAGGATTCGCACAGCTCCCGAAGCCGGTCCATATGCTCTCCGATCAGCTTGTCCAGAAGATCATATTTGTCCAGATAGTGCAGGTAAATGGTTCCGCGATTCACATTGGCCCTGTCGGAAATATCCTGGATGGTGATGTCATCCAGATGTTTTTCGCCCATCAGGGTAATCAAGGCGGTTTTGATGGCCTCCTGGGATTTGAGAATCCGTCTGTCCACTTTCGCCGATTTCACCATTTCAACGGCACCACACTTTCAATCATCATTTATTGCACAAATCCAAGCAGAATTGTTCATTATTGAACGGAAACGGCTGATTTAACCATTGCAATCGTTCCTGATGTTTTTATAATAATAAACATGTGTCCATTAATCAATGAGTATCCAATTATTCCTCAGCAAAATAAGGAGGCCATACCATGTGCAAAACCCATGTTTTATCTGTAGCCAGCGCCAAAGCGCCTTTCGAGAAAACAGTAATTGAACGCAGAGCCCTGCGGCCCCATGATGTCCTCATCGATATTCAATTCAGCGGCATCTGCCACTCGGATATACACAGCGCTCACGGGGAGTGGGGCGGAGGGATTTTCCCTATGGTGCCCGGCCATGAAATCGCCGGAGTTGTTTCGGCAGTGGGCCCGGAGGTGACGAAATTTGCTGTGGGGGACCGTGTAGGTGTGGGCTGTTTTGTGGATTCCTGCGGGGAATGTGAATACTGTCTCCAGGGGGAGGAGCAATACTGCACCAAAGGTGTGGTTTCCACCTATAATGCCCTGGACTATGACGGCAACCCCACCTATGGCGGCTACAGCCAGAAGATTGTGGTGACCGAAGGGTTTGTGGTGCGGATTCCAGACGCCCTCTCCCTGGATGCCGCCAGCCCGCTTTTGTGCGCAGGCATTACCACCTACTCCCCTCTCCGCCATTGGAAAGCGGGTCCCGGCAAAAAAGTCGCCATCGTGGGAGTGGGCGGTCTGGGCCATCTGGCCATCCAATTCGCCCATGCTATGGGCGCCGAGGTGACCGTGCTCAGCCGGTCCCGGGATAAGGAAGCGGAGGCCCGTTCCTTCGGCGCGGACCATTATTATGCCACCGGGGAGGAAGGCACCTTCGCGGCCTTGGCCAACCGCTTCGACCTGATCCTGAATACGGTATCGGCTAATCTGGATGTAGACGCCTACCTGTCCATGCTGCGAATTGACGGCACGCTGGTGAACGTCGGAGCGCCGGGCAAGCCGGACCAGTACCATGTATTTTCGCTGATTATGGGACGCAAGAGCCTGGCCGGTTCGCTGGTGGGCGGAATCCGTGAAACCCAGGAGATGCTGGATTTCGCCGCGGCGCATGGCATCGCCCCTCAAATCGAAGTTATCCGGGCCGATCAGGTGGATGAGGCTTATGAGCGGGTTCTTGCCAGCGATGTGCGGTACCGCTTCGTTATTGATATGGCTACCTTGTAAAAAAGAAGCACAAAAAACTCCTGCGTTTTACGCGCGGGAGTTTTTGTTATACGGCCGGTTGTTGCGGCGGAGGCTTCATGTAAGCTCCGTTCCTATCCCCATTTCTCTGGCCCTGCGGGCAAAATAAACCCCTGTGGCGATATCGAACACACCCATGCCCATGGGGCAGAAGAGGATCGGCTCTGCTCCTGCAAACTCCGCGAGGCTGCGGCGGCAGACCACATCGGCGAGGGTGCGGGTGCCGGAGCGGGTTAGTCCCTGCTCCAGATGAAGCCGTTCGATATCCGTATTCTCCCGGCAGACCTCCTCCCAATCATCGACGATGATAGCCTTCACCGACGCCAGCGCCTCGGAATGGTAATCCCGCAGGGACACATTCAGGAGAAGCTGACCTTCTGTGGGGGGAAGATGGATATACCGGTGATCGGAAACGGTGCAGGTCATGAAGATATCCGAACTCCGGTACACCTCCTCCCAGGATGCTGCTGCCTTGGTCTTTTCCAGGTAGTGGGCCGGCACGTCGGCCTCCGGCAGGTTCACCTCCCGGAGATCATAAATCCGCACTCTTCTAATCCGGTCCCCGTAAAGCGCCAAGGCCATTTCATAATGAAGCCTGCCTACAGGACCCCATCCTATAATTCCCAGATTAATCTGCTCCAGCGGCTGCTCCTCCAGGAAAGCGCGCATCATAAGCCCGCTGACGGAGGCGGTTCTGACGATGCTGGTCAAGGGCGAATTCAGAATGGCGGAGGGTACGCCAGTTTGCGCATCATTCAATACCATTACGCTGTGGGCACGGGGCAGGCCGTGGTTAATATTGTCCGGGAAGCTGGCAATCCACTTGATGCCGGCCGCTTGGACCGGCCCTCCAACGTAAGCGGGCATGGCAATAATCCGGTTCCGCGGATCTCCATACCGCAGATAGGGCTTGATCGGCTGGGCATAATCCCCCGTATCGGCAGTAAACACCGCAGCCTCCAGTGCATCCAGAAGAGCAGGCCAGTCAAGGCCCACAGCCCGGATATCCCGGTCATTCAGATACAGCATAACGTGTCCTCCTTCCGGCAAAATACCGGTCCTGCTTCAGCGGATAGTTCACTCCCCGGGCAGTCTGCCAAACTGGCTTTTGACCCAGGTGTCCGAATAGACGGTGTCCAGGTAACGCTCTCCCTTATCATGGATGATACCGGCACATACAGCCCCCGGCGGCAGCTGCGGCTCCATCCTTCTGACGGCTGCAAGGACACCCCCTGAGGAGGGACCGGCCAGAATGCCTTCCTTCTGCGCCAGCGCCCGGCAGCTCTCCACCATCTCCCAGTCGGAGACATGAATGATATGGTCCGCCAAATCCGGCCCGCAGAAGGGAGGCACAATTCCGGCGCCCAGCCCGGGGAACCGCCGCTTCTCCTGATTCCCGCCGAATATCGCGCTGCCCTCAGCGTCGACCGCAACAATCCTCGTGGCAAGCTTATGATCCCTGACATATTCGGCCAGCCCCCGGATGGTCCCGCAGGTGCTGACACTGCAGAACAGATAGTCCACCCGGTGAAGCTGCTCCGCGATTTCCTTCATGGTGGTATGGTAGTGGGCCAGGTAATTATTGATGTTGGCATATTGGTTCGGCCAATAGCTGCCCGGTATGGCCCCGAGCAGCTCCTCCACACGGTGCAGCCGGGCGGGCAGGAACTCGCCGGTAACCGGGTCAGGTTCGGACACGTAGCTGATTTGCGCACCAAGGGCCTGCATGATCTTGAGGTTGGCCTCCGTTGTTCTCGGATCGATGACGCTGATGAAGCGCAGCTCCAGACAGCGGCAAATCATCGCCAGGCTGATGGCCATGTTGCCCGAGCTGGACTCGATAATCACGCTTCCTCTGCCGATCCGGCCTTCCTTCCAGGCTTCCTGAAGCATCCGCAGGGCGGGACGGTCCTTGGCGCTGCCTCCCGGATTCAGAAGCTCCAGCTTACCGTAGACGGTGATTTCGCTCCCCGGAAACAGGCGGCTGAGCTTAACCAGAGGCGTATTACCGATGGTGGAAAGGAAACCTGTGCTAAACTCCTCCGGCTCCGGGGGGATAACAGCCGACCCGTAATACAGCTTCTTGTTCTTAACCTGAGTCCTCTGCGGCGGTTCATCCTGTCCGACTGCAGTCACCTCAATATCGTCCAGCAGGCGGTTTTGGATCATCAGGCCGATCTCCGGGATCGATTCCCGGATGTCTCTGCGGATAGCGGGAATGGCCTCGTCCAGCGGGGATTTGCTGCGGATGTGGACCCGAAGGGCATTTTCCCGCACATGGACCCGGACGATCGCATCCTGAACATGCCGGTACACAGCCTGCTCGATATCGTACAGGCTGATTTTCTCTCCGTGTTTCAGCTCCTTGCCCACCCTTTTGACAATGGACTGGAAGCTCTGCCTCTCCATGCCGTCCACCGTGATGGCCCGCAGGTCCCTGACCACATCGTAGGTGACAAAACGCAAGGCAGGCAGCTCCCGTCGGACGAAGGAGGTGACGGCAAGAATACGTTCATCTGCGCCCAGGGGCTCCAGCTCCAGGCCCAGCTCATCTGCCCCGATGCCCTCCGCATATATACCGTCTGCCAGAAGATATCTGCCGGCCTCATGGGAGTAATACGCCATCGTCCCCATTTCAATGGAGCCGTAGGTGTCGGTGATATGGCTCTCCTGAAGCCCGAACAGGCGGGCCATGTTCTGCTGCCACTGGGGGGTGGCGACTTCTCCCACCAGAATGATCCGGCGGATGCCGAAGGCGCGGGGGTCCGCAGCAGCATGGACGATATGGTCCAGGATGGATGGCATGGTATACAGCAAATCCGGCTGGAAGGAGAGCAGCTGCTCAATATGCTCCTCTACGGGCAGCTCGAAGGGAATGGCACGCCCCTCCAGCCCAAGCTGCTTGAATATGTCCAAGGCCGTGCTGGCTGCATGGCCTGTTCCCATATCGGCCAGAGCCTTGGTGCATCCACTTCCGGCGATCAGCTGGCCGAACAGCCTGGTTTTGATCTCCACATAGCTCTGGTCATCCTCTTCCGAATAAAAGATGGATTTCCGTGCGCCAGAGCTTGTACCTGAGGTCCGGTAGACGGCTAAGGCCGGGTCAGGGGCTTTGTTATAATAATGGGCCTCGAGAATCTCTGCGGACATGAGGGGAAGGTCCTGCAGGGAAACGTTTGGTTGATGGACTCCGGGCAGATTTTTGTACCAGGGGAAGACCTGGATTACCTCCTGCAGCTTCTCCTGCAATTTGTCTAGCGGTAGCATAGCCGCCTCCGTTCGCTGCCTGATGCAGCCTCGTTAGTTGAATGTCACCATAATTTATGATGATTTTCCCGGGTATGTTCTCGGATTGGGCCAATTGCCCAGGCAAAAGCCGTGCCGCTGCCGTACTGTATTGCGAGAGGTACAGGAGCGGAGGGGAAGCGATGAGGGGCATGGCGGTAAGCCGCATATCCAACAAACTGACGAAAACCCGGGTGCTGGTGAAACATCCGGAGCTGAACAAGCATATTCCGGCTACGCGGAGGATGGATAAATCCAGTTTGCAGGGGATGCTGGAGAAGTATGGCATGGTGTATATCAAACCCTGCTGCGGTTCTTTGGGTAAGGGGGTCATCCGGGTTGAACGGTTGTCCGCCGGTGGAAAAGCGGGAAGCAGCGAGAAGGAGAACCTGAGCGCTTTAGGGCAGAAGGGGAGCTACCGGTATCAGGCGGGCACCCGGGTGAGCAGCTTTACCGGCTATGACAAGCTGTACCATGCCCTGGCCGGTGAGACGTTGGGCAAGCCGTATCTCGTACAGAAGGGGATCAGGCTGCTTACGTATGAGAGCCGTCCCTTCGATATCCGGGTCATGGTGCAGAAGAGTCCCAAGGGAGGATGGGAGGCGACGGGAATCGCCGGGCGGGTGGCCCATCCCCGTAAGGTGGTGACCAATGGGAGCCAGGGAGGAACTATTTACCCGGTGGAGACGTTATTGGAGACTCACACCTCTTTGGCCAAACGGACAGATCTGATCGACTCCATGAACCGGTTGGGGGTGAAGGCGGCTGTACAGCTGAGCGGGACTTACCCCGGTCTCCGGGAAATCGGCGTGGATATCGCCCTGGATAAGGGCCTGCACCCATGGATTCTGGAGGTGAACACCTATCCGGATCCCTGCCCCTTCACCAAGCTCCCGGACGACCGTATGCTCCGCCGCATCGTCCGTTACGGCAAGGCGTACGGCCGGATTTATTGCCTGAAGTGCACCAAGGCCAAGCGGGGAATGGGGTAAGGAGGGTTTGAAGAGGCTCCTGCGTATGGTGCGCAGGGGCTTTTTGCTGTGACCGGGTAAAATGGCGCGGCGGCATGGATGACTATAGCTAATCTTTACCGCTGCGGGCGGGCAGAAGATAGTATGATGAGATACAGAAGCACCTACATTGGAAAAAAGAGGATTGAGTATGAATGCCACCATCCATTTAACCGACCGGGATACGAAATTTATCATCCATAATCTGTACCCTTTGTACCTGCATGATCTGTCCGAAATCTGGGGCTGGACGCCAAATGATTACGGAGTGTTTGAGGACGGCCCCACGCTGACCCTGCAGGAGCAGAATCAGGAATTTGCCGTCTGGTGGGAGCACCCCGGGGTACTCTATCCGTATCTGATCCGGGCGGACGGGATTCCGGTGGGGTTTGCCCTGGTGGCTGCTCCGCCGTATGCCCCTCCCGGCATTGAGTTTTACTTAAATGAATTTTTTGTGCTGCGTTCCTTTCGGGGCAAGGGCATTGCCAAATCCGCTGCCATGCAGGTGTTCGATGCCCACGCAGGGGCTTGGGAGCTGCAAACCAATCCCACCGAGGCCAATCAGCGGGCTCAGGCTTTTTGGAGAAAAACCCTGCAAAGCTATACCGCAGGCGCCTTCCGCACCCACGTCGGTGAAAGCGGGAAAGGCGGGGTAAAGTGGATTTTCCGCTTCCATAATGGGGGAGGAGCTTGATTCACTAGGTCGCTTGCTGTTTTGGGGCGTGAATATGAGGGGAGAAGATGCTGTCATGAGTCGGGATTATGAACAAGTTGCCGAGAAGTTTTGGAGCTTGCCGCAGAAGCCGGGGGAGGAGGCCAACCGGGACCGGCTGTTTCGGGACGACCAGATTCTGCATGCCCATTTGGAACGGGAGATCGAAAGCCGATTAGATGGGGTGACAACGGTGCTGGATGCAGGGGGAGGAACGGGGCGTTTCTCCGTGTGGCTGGCGCAGAAGGGGCTGCAGGTGACCCATCTGGATATTTCCTTGCCCATGCTGGAGAAGGCTCGGGAGCGGGCGGAGGACGCCGGGGTGGCCGGGCAGATTGAATTTGTGCATGGGCGGTTGACGGAGCTGGGTTCTTACCCGGAGGGTCAATTCGACCTGGTGATTTCGCTGGATGCGCCTATCTCATATACCTACCCCAAGCATGAGGAGGTTATCCGCGAGTTGATCCGCGTGTCCGCCAAGTCGGTGGTGTTCTGCGTCTCCAGCCGTCTGGGCGGGTATCCGGGCCGCTTCGGCCCTGCATCGAAGAAGCCTTTTCTGGTGGATGAGCAGGACCCGGATTCGGCTATGCGCTGGTATGTCCGGGAGTGGGCTCAGCGGGAGCAGTGGCAGCCGGATTTCGGAGGGGCGGATGTGCTGCTGGAGACGGGTTTGTTCGATGATCCGGATCAGGTATATGAGCAGATGGAGCGGGGAGGCACACCTTGGCCGGTGACGTATTCGTTCCGGCCGGAGGAGATGGAGGTGCTGTTTGCGGCCGCCGGGCTCCGGGAGGTGCGGCTGGCGGGACCGGGCGCGCTGGCCCGGACCTTGCCGGGGGAGGCGCTCCGCATGCTGATGGAGACGCCGGAGTACCGGGCGGCTTTCCTGGAGCGCTGCTACCGCTTCGACTCCGAGCCGTCGGTATGCGGTTTGGGCTATTGCAGCCTGGTGGCCTCCGCCTCCAAGGGGTGATAGCTGAAGGCCACCTCCGCGAAGTCTGCATGTAAGCGGCAAAAAATGTATGCTATTTCGTTTTTTGAAGGGGATTTCCCCGGAATAGCGACAAAAAATGTATGCTATTGCTGATTTTTCGAGGGATTATGGCTCAGTAGAGATGAATAGCAGACATTTTATGTATGCTATTTTACCGATTTCACCTTATTTTGGAGAATAGCATACATTTGCTGCCCGCTATCATTCCGAAGGGACGGTTGGTGCGTTTCTCGGCTGTTGCAGCCAGCCTACAGCAATGCCTCGGCAATCAGCTTGTCGAACCGGCGGATGTCCACGCCTTTTTGCAGCTTCACCTTGATGTGACCGGCCCGGGTCCACAGCTCCACCTCGGAGTTGAAGTCCAGCCGCCCGGCATTTTCCGTGGACCACATGTTGATGGAGGAGTAAGGCAGAGAGTAGATTTCGACCTTCTTGCCGGTTAAACCCTGGGCATCCCGGACAATCAGACGTTTGTTGGTAAACACAGCGCTGTCCCGAAGGGTTTTGTAAGCGGCGACGGGCACCTCTCCGTTCACCAGCAGCTCGTTCACATCAGCGGGGATGGGACATTCGGCGATCAGGGTCCATTGCAGAATGGTTGCGGATTCGGACATGTAAAGGCCTCCTAAATGAATGTTATTACCCAAACTATATACTCAAAACCGGTATCCGAGGACTGGCCATTTTGTGCTCCGTTCCCCTGAGGGAGAGTTCACCGGTCATGTAACTGGTATCTTTTACGGCGCAGAAGAGGAGCGGGTTTCAATTAGAGGAATAAAAAAAGGCCCGGGCCGCCTTCTCCAAGGCAACCCGGGTTCTTGGTGCTGCTTATGCATTCCGCCACCATCGGGTAGACGGCTGCGGCGTGTTTCCCAACAACACCGGCTCCCCGATCCGTGGGGTCACCATGGGAACTCCCTGCTTTTCCGCTGCGGCAACGGCACGTTCCACCGGTTCGGTCCAAGCATGCAGGGATAGGGTGAACGCCCCCCAGTGGATGGGCAGCATCAGCTTGCCGCCTACTTCCTGATGGGCCAAAACGGTCTGCTCCGGCAGCATGTGGATGGCTTCCCACCGTTCGTTGTATTGACCGCATTCCATCAGGGTCAGATCGAAGGGGCCGTACCGTTTGCCGATCTCCCGGAAATGAGGTCCATACCCGCTGTCTCCGCTGAAAAAGATCTTTTCCTGCTCTCCCTCCAGAACCCAGGAGCACCAGAGGGTGGCATTGCGGTCCGTCAGGCTTCTGCCGGAGAAGTGTCGGGAGGGGGTACAGCGCAGCTTCAAACCCTTCAGCTCCAACTCGTTCCACCAATCGGTCTCGGTGATTTTGGCGGCGGGCACACCCCAACGCTCCAGATGGGCGCCCACCCCAAGCGGTACATAAAAATGGCCAACCTTCCGGTGCAGCCTGCGGATGGTTCCATAATCCAGATGGTCATAGTGGTCATGGGACAGGAGCACGGCATCTATTGGGGGCAAGGCATTCACATCCACCGGCGGTACGGGGCTGTACCGTTTGCCGCCGACGAAGGGGACGGGGGAAGGCGCAGTGCCGAACATGGGATCAAGCAATAGAGTCAACCCGCTGATCTGCACCAGCAGGGAGGAGTGCCCCAGCCAAATGACCTTGGATTCCTTGGGATTCACCAGATCGGCAGGGTTCAGCTTCCCGGCAGTGATTCCCGGTTGGGGCCGGCTGTTGGGAATACCACGGATCATCTCCTTCACAGTAGACAGCATATCCCGGAAGCCGGTGCTCATGCTGGTAGGAATCAGATTCACAAATTTATTCTTCACATAATGGGCGGAGCCGCGGACTGTTTGCAGCCTGTCCCCTGCCGCCTTGGCCCCCAGCGGGGGATACAGCCGCAAAACCAGAAAAAATGCCAATAAGACCAAACCTGTACTAAACAAAATCGTCACCGTAGTATCCCTCATTTCATAAGTCGTCACCGAGCCGCAGACCCTGCAGCTCCACAAATTCCACCATGCTTTCCACACAGAATCCACACGATTATCCGCTATCCTAAAATCAGGAGGCTCTCCTGAACAGCTATTCTAAGCATACCTGAAACAGAAACACGGCTCAAGGAGGTCGGAATCCATGGAATGGTCAGGGCTATTAGGGCTTATCTGCCCTCTGATGATGGTGGGAATGATGATATGGATGATGCGGGGAAACCGGGGAAATGCGGGACATACAGGCGGAAGCTGCTGCAAGCCGGGTTCGCAGGCAGATGCTTCCGAAGGGGAAGGTTTGGCTGGAGCGGAAGATACGGCCGGAGCCGAAAAAATGGCATCCCGCACTAACCGCCGCCGCTGGATGATGCTGCTTTGCTGCCTGGCTCCAATGGCGGTGGCCGCACTGCTGCTTCTGGCGAGGCCCATCGGCATAGGAGGAGATGGGAGTTTGCTGTCCCTCCTGGTCATTCTGGCTTGTCCCTTGCTGCATCTTATCCTGATGCCGCTTATGCACCGGGGCAACAAACATTCGTCCCATTCGTGAAAAGAAACATAAAAACGCCCCTGCTGCCGCTGGCAGCTTTTGGGGCGTTTTTGCATCTTTTATGAATAAATATCCGGCTCCTGCTTCACCCATTTCGTGCCGTCAGTGCTGTCCAGACGGTACCATACCGCTCCGCTTGGATCGGTCTGAGAGACGTCTTTACCTGTTTCCGGGAAAATGTATTTTGTTCAGCGCGAATCAATACCGACCTTACCAGATCTGCATTTTGCAGCCTTTTGCGGGGGAGGGAATGGCTATATAATCATTATTGTAAGCGCTTTTCTTTGTGTTAAGCTTAAGAAGGTAAAGAACGGAGGATAAACAATGTCTCATCGGATAGAAGCGGACGTGGTGGTAGCGGGCGGAGGCCCGGCAGGCTTGTGTGCGGCGTTGGCTGCTGCCAGGATGGGAAGGAGCACCGTGCTGGTGGAGCGCTACGGATTTATCGGGGGTATGACCTCGGCGGCGCTGGTGTATCCATGGATGACCTTCCACACCCTGGAGGGCAAGCAGGTGATTGCGGGACTGGCTCAGGAGATCGTGGACCGGCTGCAGGAGCGTGGAGCCTCTCCCGGTCATATGCGGGACACCGTCGGGTTCACCAAAACCCTGACCCCATTCAGGCTGGAGGTGTTCCAGGTGCTGGCGCTGGATATGCTGGAGGAAGCGGGAGTGAAGGTGCTGCTCCACAGCTTCATTGACCGGGTGTCAGCGGAGAATGGCCGAATCAGCGCTTTGGGGTTGACCACCAAATCAGGACCTGTGGAGGTGGCGGGCAAGGTGTTTGTCGATGCCACTGGTGATGCGGATGTGGCCCACTTGGCCGGCGTGCCCTGCCTGAAGGGCCGGGACAGTGACGGCAAGGCTCAGCCCATGACGCTGAAATTCCGCATGCGCGGGGTGGACCTGGGCAAGGTCAAGGCCTACATGCTGGAGCATCCGGAGGAATTCTACAAGCGGACTCCGGTGGAGGAGCTTCCCGGCCTGCCCTTGACAGGCATCTGCGGCTTCTACCGCCATTGGAAGGAGGCGGGGCTGCCTATCAACCGGGATCAGGTGCTGTTTTTCGCCGGACCGGAGGCGGATGAGGTGCTGGTGAACACCACCCGGGTACAGGGGCTGGACGGCACGTTGGCGGAGGACCTGTCCCGGGCGGAAGCGGAGGGACGCCGTCAGGCGCTGATGGTGGCGGATTTTATGCGGCGGAGTCTGCCGGGCTTCGAGCAAGCCTCCATCAGCCAGATGGGCGCCCAGATCGGAGTCAGGGAAAGCCGCCGGATCCAGGGGGACTACGTGCTGGGCACGGAGGATGTGGTCAGCGGCCGCCGGTTCGAGGATGCCATTGCCCGGAGCGGCTATCCGGTGGACATTCACGATCCCACGGGCCAAGGGGTCAAAAGCGAATGGGTGAAGGGCGACGGCGCCTACGATATTCCATACCGCAGCCTGATTGCCCAAGACGCTGATAATCTGCTGGCCGCGGGACGTTGCATCTCCACCTCCCACGAAGCGCTGGGCACCACCCGGCTGACGCCAAGCTGCATGGCCACCGGGCAGGCGGCGGGAGTGGCCGCGGCGCTGGCTGCGGAGTGCGGCGTTTCTCCGCGGGACATATCCGTGGCGGAGCTGCAGCGGTTCCTGCGCCTTCAGGACGCCATTCTGGATTGATGCATGCGTGATGGCCGCAAATGTTATGCTGACCGCAAATGCATGATGGCTTTAAATGCATGATGGCCGCAAGGCGAAGAAGCTGCCCGCCCTAGGCCGGCAGCTTTTTTGGGCATGGTGTCCTCCTAACGGACACAGGATCCGTAATTGTTCCCCAAAACGGTGGGTTTTGATTTTCGCGGACACAGAAGCCGCTATTTGCCATAAATGAGGCGGTTTAGGTGTCTTCTAGATGAAATAGCGTACCGTGTGTCCGCGAAACCATCAGTAAAGCGTATTTCGGCCAAATAACGGCCTGTGTGTCCGGATAGCTGGTGGGGACAGGCGGTGACGCGGAGGAGAAAGGAGGTCTGACTGATGCGAACCAACCGGTTGTTTATTCCGCTGCGGCTGAAATTCATCCTCTTCTTCAGCCTGGTCATTACGGTGCCGCTGCTGCTGACGGGCATGCTCACCTACCGGCAGTACATGGACCAGGTGGAGCGGGACGCCAATCTGTACACCGGCCAGATCGCCGGCCAGATGGTCAACAGCATCGACCGGTATTACCGGGAGATGGAGCGGCTGACGGCGGCTCCCTATTATGACCCGTCGGCGATGGAAATTCTCCGGGGCCACAGCGGAGCCCGGTCCGGCAGCTTCGTTCCGTTTGAGGAGATCAACAAAATGAGCCTGCTCATCTCCTCCCTCGCCTCCGACCGGTCGGAGATCCAGAACATCCTGGTGTTTACGCCGGACGGGGTGCTGTTTACCAATACGGACAACGCGGTGCAGAAAACCTGGGAGCCGGAGGCTACACCCTGGATGACGGAGGTGGCGGCCGCCGACGGGGCCATTGTCGCCATTCCGCCCCACAGCGCCAAATACTACATTTCCGGCGAACGTACGGTGATCTCCCTGGCCCGGGTCATCCGCGATCCGCAGACCCACCGCCATCTGGGCATCATTAAGATCGACCTGACCCAGCGTGGCTTCGCCAGCGTCTTCGGCATTGAGGAGTACCGGCCGGGTACGGTGATCCTCATTTCGGATGCCACGGGCGGCAGCCTATATGCCTCCGGACAGTCCCCGGAAACGGCGGGTGCCCCCGACCGTCAGCTGTTTCTGACGGCAGAGCAAGCTTCTCCTTTGTCCGGTATGGTGGTGAAGGTGCTGGTGCCGGAGGCGGATTTGAAGAAAAACGCCCAATCCCTGGTTCGCTATACTCTCATCGTATCCGCTGCAGCCCTGGTACTGGCTTTCCTGCTATCAGGACTGCTCACCGCCAAGCTCACCAAGCCCATCCGCCATCTGTCGGCCGTCATGCGCAAGGTGCAGCGGGGGGAGCTCCGGGAGCGGGCCAAGGTGACCACAAGAGACGAGATCGGGCTCTTGACCGAGGGATTCAATACCATGGTGGCGGAGCTGGACAGACTGGTGCATCAGGTCTACGAAAGCGAACTGCGGGACAAGGAAGCCCAGCTCAGCGCCTTGGAGGCTCAGATCAATCCCCATTTTATTTACAATACCCTGGAATCCATTAACCTGAAGGCGCTTGAACAGGGCAGCATGGAGCTGTCGGAGGCGGTGGTCAGTCTGGGGCGGCTGCTCAGGTACAATGTGGACCGTTCGGAGCGGCTGGTTCGTCTTGAGGATGAGCTGCAGTTTGCCGAGGCTTATCTGCGTATCCAGTCCTTCCGGCTGGGAGACCAGCTCTCCATGGATATCCATTCCGACTTCAGTCTGGAGGCCTGTCTCCTGCCCAAGCTGATTCTTCAGCCTCTTGTGGAAAATGCCATCGAACACGGCATGCAGGAGAGGCCGCTTCATATTTGCATCCGGGCTTATTCCGTTGAGGAGGATTTGGTGGTGGAGGTGGCGGATGACGGCGCTGGTCTTCCCGTGGGGAAACAGGAGGAGCTGCGGGGGATGCTGAGGGAGCCCCGGACTCTGGAGCGGCGGGCGGGCTCCTTCGGCAGGCGGGTGAAGGGCTTCGCCCTGCGCAATGTCAACGAGCGGCTGCGGCTTCTCTACGGGCAGCCGTACGGATTGGATTTTAATGAAAATGAACAAGGCGGGGCATCCTTCCGGATCCGGATTCCCCTGCAATGGGAGGAGGGGCAGTATGCTCAGAATTCTGCTGGTGGAGGATGAGGCGAACCTGCGCAGCGGGTTTCGGCGGGTGCTGGAGAATGTGATCGGCGGTGTGAAGGTGGCGGGAGAGGCGGCCAACGGCAAGGAAGCCCTGGATTGGCTCAAGTGCAACCGGGCGGACGCAGTTCTGACGGATATCCGGATGGGGGAGATGGGCGGCATCGAGCTGCTCCGGCGTCTGGCGGCTCTGCATCCCGAATTGCCGGTGGTGATTATTAGCGGGTACAGCGATTTTGAGTATGCCCGGGAGGCCATTCGTTTCGGAGCGGTGGATTATCTGCTGAAGCCTGTGGAGACAGTAGAGCTGGCCCGGGTGGTGGAGCGCCTGCGCAAGCGGCTGGGAGGGGAGGCGGAGAGGGCTCCGGCCCGGGAGCAGGAGGAGCGGCAGGTGATCCGGCGGGTCAAGGAGATGATCACAGCACAGCTGGATCAGGATATTTCCCTGCAGCTATTGGCCGGACAGGTTCACCTGAACCACCGGTATCTCTCTGCCCTGTTCAAGTCGGAAACCGGGCAGAACCTGTCCGATTACGTCACGCAGATGCGGATCGAACGGGCCAAACAGCTCCTTAAGGGCACCCAAATGAGGGTGCAGGATATCGCACCTTTATCCGGTTATCCCAATGTGAAGTATTTCCTGGCCATCTTCAAACAGAGCGTCGGAGCAACCCCCTCGGAGTACCGGGAAAATCCCGATACAATTTGAACCTTTTCTGCATTCTGCGCCATTATGCCGGAATCACGGATTCCCTATAATGTGAATGTAAGCGCTTATAAAAAACAAGATAAAGGGGATTGGGACGATGACCCTGAAATGGAAATCCGCTTTTGCTGTTATGCCGGTTGTCCTTGCTTTGGCTGCATGCGGAGGCAATAACGCCACTCCGTCCACCTCAATGGCGCCGGGCACGGCCGCTCCGGGAGCAAGCACCGCCGCCACCCAGGCGCCCGCCAAAAACGTAAGCCTCAAGTTCAGCTTTTGGGGCAATGACACCCACAAGAAGATGTACGAGGACATCATCGCCAAGTACAAGGAAACTCATCCGCATGTGTCGGTGGAGATTGTGACCATTCCCTTTGCCGATTACCAGCAGAAGCTCTCCATTATGACCGCCTCCAAGTCGGCCCCGGATATTGCCTGGCTGGCGGAGCGGATGATTCCCCAATTCCTGGCCGGCGGACAGCTGGCGGATCTGGAGCCGCTCAAGAAGGACAGCGCCTACAAGTTCGAGGATGTGATCCCCAGCACGCTGAATCTGGTAACCAAGGACAGCAAGGTGTACGGCATTCCCTTTTCCACTCCGCCGATGATGATCTATTACAACAAGACCCTCTTTAAGGCCAAGAATCTGCCAACACCCACCGAGCTTTACAAGCAGGGCAAATGGACGTATGACGAGATGTTGAAGGCTGCCAAAGCCCTGACGGATTCCTCCAAGGGGGTGTATGGCGTCAACTTTGTCCGCAACGGCTGGCAGAACTGGCCGGATGCCCTGCAATCCCATTTTAATGCCTACGGCGCCTCCATTTTCAGCCCGGACGGGAATACCTTCACCCTGAACTCCAAGGAAGGGGAGCTGGCCCTGCAAAGCTACTCCGACATGATCTTCAAGGATAAGGTCCACCCCAAACCCGGCGACCAGACCACCTTCGATACAGGCAAAATCGCCATGCAGAAGGAGCTGTTCAGCTATATGGGCAAGGCCAAGGCGGTGAAGGATTTCGAATGGGACATCGCCCCGCTGCCCGCAGGCCCCAACGGTCCCGGCACCACTCTGGGCTATGCCGCTTATACCGTCATGAAGGATTCGCCCAACTACGCAGAAGCGGTGGAGCTGCTGAAATTTATGACCAACCCGGACAATATGAAGCTGACGTCACAATATTTTGTCCCCAGCCGCAAGTCCATCCTGGAGTCCGAGGAGTTCTTCAAGCAGGGCCCGTCAGCGGAGAGCGTGAAGCTGTCGGTGGTGGATCAGATGGCCAAGGCCAGCTCCCTGCCCTCCCATAAGAACTGGCAGCAGATCGACACCCGTATGCAGACCATATTGGATTATCTGTATACCCAAAGCTCGCCGGTGAAGGATGTGCTGTCCAGGGCGGAGAAGGAAGTGGGTCCCCTGCTGAAATAAACAGAGTGGGCCGCCCCGCCTGCACATCACCGGAGGGGCGGCCTGTCCGGAAGGAGTGGAAATATGGAATCCGTACAACCCAACACCGCCCTGCCGGGCCTAAAGCCCGTATCACTCGGCAGCAGAAGGAACAAGCTCCGCACCCGGGACAACTGGTATGGATACCTCTTTATATCGCCGATTGTGCTGGGTTTTGCCGCTTTTATGCTGGTGCCGATTATCTGGGCGCTGTACATGAGCTTTACCAATGAGTCGCTGATGGGTGGCTCGGCGTGGATCGGGCTGGACAATTATACCCGGGCATTCGGGGATGACCCGTTGTTCTGGACCTCGATGTTCAACACCCTGTATTTCTCGGCGGGGCTGATTCCGCTGAATCTGGCATTGGCGCTGGGGCTGGCCCTGCTGCTGAACCGGAAAATTCCCGGTATCGGCATTTTCCGTACGGCCATCTTTACCCCGGTTATTACCTCGGTTGTGGTCTGGGCCATCGTGTGGAAGTACATCTTCGCCACGGATGCCGGCCTGATCAACCAGCTGCTGAAGCTGGCGGGGGTAACGGGACCTGCGTGGCTGTATGATTTTGATTTGGCCATGCCGGTGGTGATTGTGGTCAGTGTGCTGAAGAATGTGGGGCTCAACATGGTGATCTTCCTGGCCGCCCTGCAGGACGTGCCCGCCATGTATTATGAGGCGGCCCGGATTGACGGGGCCAGCCGGATGCGGACCTTCCGGTCCATCACGCTGCCGATGATCTCCCCTTCGCTGTTTCTTGCTCTGGTGCTGACGCTGATCGGCTCACTGAAGGTGTTCGCCCAGATTCAGGTCATGACGGACGGCGGACCGGGCACCAGCACCCATGTCCTGGTCTATTACATCTATAAACAAGCCTTCAAGAACTTCGAGTTCGGCTATGCGTCCTCCATTGCCTTCATCCTCTTTTTCCTGGTGCTGGCCCTGACGCTGGTCCAATGGAATCTGCGCAAAAGGTGGGTGTACCATGAAGAATAACACGCTGTGCCGGCTTCCCGTATATGCGCTGCTAACGGCTGTGTCCGCTCTGGTCCTGTTTCCCTTCCTGTGGATGCTGACCACTGCCTTGAAGGATCCGACGAAGATCTTCCTGTTTCCGCCCCAATGGATTCCCCAGCCGGTGGCCTGGCGGAACTTCGCCGATGTCTTCACCGCACAGCCCAGCTTCCCGCTGTACTATTGGAACAGCCTGTATATCGCCGCTGTGGTCACAGCCGGCACCTGTCTGGTCTCCGCGCTGGGTGGCTACGCCTTCGCCAAGATCCCCTTCCGCTTCCGCAACGTGATCTTCCTGATGCTGTTAAGTGGCATGATGATCCCCACCGAGGTGACGGCCATTCCCATGTTCGTCTGGATGACTAAGCTGAATTTGGCCAACACCCATTTTCCGCTGATTTTCCCGCCGATGCTGGGACGCGAGGGGTTGTTCGGCGTATTCCTGCTGCGTCAGTTCTTCATTACGGTGCCGGGGGAATTGGATGAAGCGGCCAAAATCGACGGCTGCACCCCCTGGAAAACCTTCTGGCGGATCATGTTTCCTCTGGCAGGTCCGGCGTTGTCCACGCTGGCGATCTTTACCTTCCTGCACAGCTGGGACAATTACTTCGATCCCTTGATTTTTATCAGCACGGACCGCCTGTTCACCTTGCCCGTAGGGCTCAAGCTGTTCACCGATGCGGCGGGCACCCAATGGAATCTGCTGATGGCCGCCTCCGTTATGGCGACCTTGCCCCTGATGCTGGTGTTCTTCTTCGCTCAGAAGAAGTTTATTGAAGGTGTGGCCATGACCGGCTTGAAGTAGGGCTGCTGTTCTCCCGGTGCCGCGGTCGCTGATACTCCGAAATTATGGGAAAAGAAGTGTGGTTATCCCAGCTTATTTTTCTGTCCTGAGATTACCGCTCCCTGCATAAGCATGGTGGGGAGAGGAGTGGAAGGTATGGACAAGAAGGTGAAGCGGTATTACGATTTGAAGCAGAAGCAAAAGGAGCTGGAGCAGGAGCTGTCTGAGCTGCGTACCGAGATTCTGCAGCACAGCGAGACGCTGGATACCCAGGAATGGGACGCGGGCAGCTACCGGGTGAAGCTGGTGCTTCAGGAGCGCAAGGAATATGATGAGGAGAGGCTGTACCAGGCCTTGCCCGATCCCGAGGTATGGAGGCTGTTGTCCAAACCGGATGCGGCCAAAATTGCCGGGCTGGTGAAGCTGAAGGTCATTTCCGAGGAGAAGCTGAAGGATACGTATGATATCAAAAGCGTTCCGCTGTTATATGTGGAACGGAAATAAACCGGCGCCTGCCGGTTTTTTTCTTTCCGGAAAAGGAAGGGCGTTCAGTCTGTCAGGGTTATGTTCAATTATGGCACAAAAAGTGGATAGGTATGGCAGGAAACCTTCCCAAAATATTGTTCCTTATGGCAAAATGCGTGTATAGTAAGAAATGGCAGGACTTTAGTCTGGGTGAACAGGAAGGAGTAGACATGGAACCCAATTCATCCGAGCATAACGAGAGCTGTGACCGGAAAGTGGCAATACGCAAGTGGAATTCGACTTCTCTTTTTTATCACCATTCCGCGCCAGTATTTCTATTAAACCGGGAGGGGGAATTTATCCAGGCCAACTCCAAATTCCAGGAGATCTATGGTAGCCGGATTATAGGCGGACATTATCATAAGGTGATGCAGAAGGATGACATTCTCCGGGCAGATGAGATCTTCCAGCGGACGCTGAAGGGGGAAACGATAACGGTCGACGGCATAGAATATCCTTGCACACAGGGGATGCGGTACTATCAGGTAACCACCATGCCCTGGTCTGAAGAGGAGACCGTCAACGGAGTGTTCTGTATCGTTCAGGATGTCACCGAGCATAAAATGGCTGAGGAAGCCTTGCGGAGGAGTGAGGCGGCACTTCGGGTGTCTCTTCACATAGCCAAGCTGGGCAAATGGGAATGGGACGTGCACCACGGGTCCATCCATCTCTCCGACGAAATGTATGTGATACTCGGATTGGGGCAGGATAGCACAAAAGATGAGATTTTTTCCTGCTGGAAAAGAGTCCATCCAGAGGATCTTACCCAATTTAATGAGTCTGTGAAACATCTGCTGGCGGGGAATGCCACCACCTTCCGCTTCCGGTATTTGCATCCGGACAGGGCATTGCGGCATCTGGAGATGGTAGGGGAGCATCTCATAGACGAGCGGCTCCAGATGAGCCGGCTTATTGTTACCACCCGGGATGTGACGGAAACCGTGGAGAACGAGGAGAAGCTGCGCAAAAGCGAGGAGCTGTACAGGCTGATCTCGGAGAACTCCCAGGATTTCATTACGCTGGGCGATGGCGGTGGGGAAATCTACTATGTTTCGCCCGGTGTCCGGCATCTGTTGGGTTATGAGCCCGAGGAAATGATCGGGAAGCAGCGCTCTTATTATTATCATCCGGATCATACGAAGGATGCGGAGATGCCACCGGGCAAAGATATGCATATCGCCACTGTCCGCTGCCGCCATAAACACGGCCATTATGTGTGGATCGAGCTTTCCACCAAGCTTATTTACGATGAGAAAGGCAACGTGGCCAGGCAGTTAGGCATCGGCAGGGATATTACCGACCGGATGGCGGCTGAGGAGATTGTGCTCAAGTCGGAGAAGCTTACCCTTACCGGTCAGCTTGCGGCGGGAATTGCCCATGAAATCCGCAATCCACTGACGGCCATAAAAGGATTTTTGCAGCTGTTGGACGGGGGGTTCCCCCTGCGCAAGGATCATGTTGCGGTTATGAGCTCCGAGCTGATGCGCATTGAGAGTATACTGAACGAGCTGCTGCTTTTGGCCAAACCCCATGAACTGAAGTTTTACCTCCGGGATGTGAATCAAATCGTCCATCAGGTGGTGACGCTTATGGAGACGGAAGCGAATATGAAGAATGTCCTCCTGAGCTTTAGTCCCCGGGAAGGCAATATTCCGGTGGCATGCGACGAAAACCAGCTAAAGCAGGTTTTCATCAACTTCATTAAGAATGGTATGGAATCAATGCCGAGCGGGGGTAAGCTGTATGTGCACACAGAGATTAAGGATCAGAAAGCAATCATAACCTTCGAGGATTTCGGTACCGGTATACCTGAGGATGTGCTGGGACGGATCGGGCAGCCGTTTCTGACCACCAAGGAGAAGGGAACCGGGCTGGGACTTGCCGTCAGCTTCAGTATTATAGAAAATCATAATGGTACCGTTATGGTCAAAAGCGAGTTGGACAAAGGTACAATATTCACGGTACAGCTGCCTTTGACCAAATGAATATACATAGCAAAAAAGCCGTCACAGCCCATTAACGGGTGATGACGGCTTTTGATGTTTGCGGCGGTGAATCAGAAACCCGTGGTACCGGCTTATCTAAGGTTAACCCAGTTCGGCCAGATCCTGAATGGAGCTGGTGCCCATTGTGGCTTTGGGGTCCACCTGCTCCACAATATGCAGCACCGCATCGCCTTGGCGTTTGGGGATGGTGAGATACAGCTCGTTGGGCCTCGTGGCCGCATGTACCGGCTCCATGAAGCCGATGCCGGGGGTTCCGGCCAGCGCCTTCCGGATGGCATCGGGGCGTGTGGTCTTGATCCAAACAGCTTGGTAGCGTTGAAGAAGCCGGGTGGTTTTTTTGGTGACGGCCATTGCTACGGCATAGGTGACAACGGAATAGACGGCCTGATCCCATCCGAAAATAAATCCCGCCAGCCCCAGCAGGGCCAGATTTACCAGTGTGATCAGCTCGTCGGTGGACAGAGGCAGCCGCTTATTCATGTAACGGGCTGCCGTTTGGACACCGTCCATGGGCCCGGAATACGCCAGCACCAGACCGGCTCCGGCGCCCAAGAACAGACCGCCGGCCAGGGCTGCCAGTGGCGGGTCCTCCACCAGAGGCGGAAAGGGATGGAGCAGCAGGGTAATTCCGCTAAGAAGAAGGAAGCCGAAGGCGGTAAGGAAGAAGCGGCTCCGTTCCTTGGCGAAGCTGCTGTACACCACATAGGGCAGGTTGAGGATGAACAAAATAAGCCCCATTTTCATCTCGGTCATATGGGACAGGAGGCTTGATAAGCCGTGTATACCTCCGGGAATAATACGGTTTGGGGTAAGGAACATTTCGAGCCCAAAAGCGGCCAGACAGGCTCCGGCTCCTACCGGGATCAGCCGTTTCCAGCCGGTTAAGGCTCCAGAGGACGGAGCGGATAATGCGGGATTGCGGGATATATCGAGCTCAGCGCGATTCCTGGCTTTCCGTTTTCGGTTCAGAGGAAGCACAGCGCTTTTTCCCCCTCCTCTCTTAGCCGCGGGATATCATGGTCACATCCTGCGTTCCCATCGCGACTAGTGAATATTCTTTTTCTTGAAGCGTCCGCCCTTCACATCATGGATATTGCCTACGGCCAGGAAGGCCTTGGGATCGATTTCGTCTACAATGGACTTGAGCTTGGCTTCCTCAAGGCGGGTGATCACACAGAAGATAACCTTTTTCTCGTTGCCTGTGTATGCGCCTTCCCCGTTCAGATAGGTCACACCCCGGCCCAGACGGTCGATAATGGAAGAAGCAATCTCCTGGTTCCGCTCGCTGATGATCCAAACCGACTTGGATTCCTCGAAGCCCTCAATGGTCAAATCGATCATCTTGAATGCGATATAATAGGCAATGAGCGAATACATGGCGTTATTCCAGCCAAAAACGAAGCCTGCGCTGGCCAGAATGAACAAATTGAAGAACATAACGATTTCGCCTACGGACATAGGCAGTTTTTTGGTGAAGACGATGGCGACGATTTCGGTTCCGTCCAACGATCCGCCGGAACGGATAACCAGGCCTACGCCCGTGCCGAGAATAATTCCGCCGAAGACGGCAGCCAGAAGAGGATCAATGGTAAGCGGTTGAACGGGATGAAGGAGATTGGTGCCGATAGACATCACAGCTACCGAAAAAAGCGTGGATAAGGCGAAGGTTTTGCCGATTTGCTTATAACCCAGGAATAAAAAGGGGAGATTTAAGACGAACAGGAAAAGCCCCAGGTTCCAACCGCTCAGATGGGACGCGATAATGGAGATGCCTACGATGCCGCCATCAATAATATTGTTGGGGACCAGGAATATTTCCAGACCTACGGATACCAGGCTTGCGCCTACCAGCATCATAAACACGCGCCAGAGAAACTTTTGGGTGGACAAACGCGTATGGCTGGGCTGAGTGTAGACCTTTATTTCCTCCAAGGTCCGCACTTGTTCATTCATAAGCCATCACCTCTATGGTCAAGTATGTCATCCGTCCTGCGAAAAGGAACGAATTGTGACGAGTTCGTATATTCTTCATAATAATTGTATCCAAACGTATACAAAAAATCAAGGCGGTTGAGAAAAGTTGAACAAGCTGGAAATAGCCGCAAAGGCAAGCCCCATGGTATTCTATGGATGGTGAAGCTTGTCATAAGGTGGTGTCGGAATGGCGGAAAAAAAGATGGAGGCGGATCACCGCCTAAAAGGGCTGCTGCTGCTTTACGGACCCAAGTTATTGAAGCTTGCGGTTCCCGCGGCGGTTATTGCCTTGGTTTTCTGGGAAGGAAAAAAGGAGCTGGCCGGGATTGATATGGCTGTGGCCATTCATCTGGTGAACCGGATGCATGTGTGGCAGCTGGCGGCGCTGGCTTTTTTGGGTTTGGCTGCAGTGCTGATGATGAGCGGATATGATCTTCTGTTTGCCCGGGAGCAGGCGGCACGGGGCCAGCCTCTCCCGGCGGGGAGGGTGCTCCGGATCTCCTGGATTGCCAATACCTTCAATAATGTAATGGGATTCGCCGGGTTTACGGGGGCGGGACTCCGGTTGGTGCTGTATAAAAGAGCGGGAGCGTCTATGCAGGAGGTGGCCAGGTATCTGGTGTTTTTGTCCTTCGCCATGATAACGGGCCTCTCCGCCATGTGCTGGCTGTTCCTGGCCGGCGTCCTGCCTGGCGCTTATTTGTTTGCGGATTACGGCTGGCTGCGGCTGGCCGTATGGGGAATGGCCCTGTATTTACCGGTTTATCTGGCGCTGCTGCGGTTCCCCCGGGCTTTCCGCCGGTGGGTGAAGCCGGAGCACTTCCCCGGTATGCGTCTTGGGCTGATGGCGGCAGGGGCTTCCGCCATGGAATGGCTGTCTGCGGCGGGAATGCTGGTGGCCAGTGCGTCGGCAGCCGGGGTTCACATTCCACCTGCGCATCTACTGGGTATGTTCGCCATCGCCGCGGCAGCCGGTATCTTCAGCATGGCTCCAGGGGGGTTCGGGGCGATGGATATGGTGCTGCTCCTGGCCATGAGCGGGTATGGGGTCAATCCGGACAAGGCCATGGCGGCGCTGATTCTGTTCCGGATGTTCTATTATCTTCTGCCCTGGACCCTCGGACTGTTTCTTGCGGCACTGGAGTGGATGCCCAAGCGGGAAAAGCTGGCGGAGGCCGGCTCGGAGCTGTGGGAGAAATCCATGAGCGGCTGGCAGCGCTTCTGGTCCTGGCCGGGGCAAAACCGGCTGTTGGGGGATATGGGCATTTGGGCCTTGTCGGCGCTTGTGCTGCTGTCCGGCAGTGTGCTGCTGCTGTCGGCTGCTACTCCGGAGATTATCGGGCGGATGCGCAGCCTTCATCAATTTATCACCCCGCTGACCATGAAGCTGTCCCATCAAATCACGGTTGTGGTGGGTTTTATCCTGATTATGCTGTCCCGGGGGATTCATCTCAAGCTTAGACGGGCATACCGGCTGACGGTGTTCCTTCTGGGGCTTGGGGCATTCTTCTCTATTCTGAAGGGTCTGGATTTCGAGGAGGCCATTCTGCTTTCTTCGGTAGCGGTTCTGCTGTATATTTCCCGGGGGCGGTTTTACCGCAGCCATGCGGCGGTCCAGGGGAGAACCCTGGCCTTCTGGTTCGCCGTCACTCTATTGGTGGGGGCCTGTTATTATCTGGTGGGTGACTGGTCCCGCCCCATTCCTTATCATTGGCTGTCGCCCAAACACGGGCATGAAATTTTGGTTCTGCGCGAAAGAGAGCTGATCCGCAGCGGCATCGTGGGGTTGGCGGCGTCCTGGCTGTTTTTCTCCGTCTGGTTCTGGCTGCGGCCCAAAGGGCCGGCATTGGGAGGACCGGGAGAGGAGGAGCTGGAGCGGCTCCGGCTGCTGCTGGAGCGTTTCCCGGGAACGCCCTTGACCCATCTGGTATATCTGCGGGACAAAAGCTTCTTCTGGGGCGCCCAAGGCGAGGTGCTGTTTTATTACGCCCGCAGCAGGAGTACGCTGGTGGTGCTGGGGGATCCGGTAGGCAATCCCGGTAAGTTCCGGGAGGCGCTTCGGGAGTTCCGTGATTTTGCGGACGCTTGGGTGCTGACCCCCATTTTCTACCAGATATCGGACCGCTACATGCCTTTGTACCATCAAGCCGGTTTCCGCTTCTTCAAGCTGGGGGAGGAGGGGTTTGCAGATGTGCGGACCTTCCAATTAACGGGCAAAAGCAAGGCGGATCTGCGCACCGTGCGCAACCGGTTTGAGCGGGAGGGCTGCACCTTCGACATGGTGGAGGTCCCTTTGTCGGACGGGGTCATGGAGGAGCTGCGGGTTGTATCTGACAGCTGGCTGGGCAACCGTGCGGAGAAGGGCTTTTCCCTGGGCTGGTTCGATGAGGACTATATCCGGCGGAGCTCTGTGGCGGTGGTGCGTTCCGCGGAAGGGAAGGTGATGGCCTTCGCCACCTTCATGCCTTGTTATGACCGCGGCGTAACGGCCTCCATTGACCTGATGCGATTTGCTTCGGACGCTGGCAAAGGCGCCATGGACTACATGTTCCTGCGCTTGTTCGACTGGGCCCGTGAGGCGGGGTTCCAGCGCTTCAATCTGGGGATGGCGCCGTTGGCCAGCGTGGGGGACGAGCCCTACTCCCTGCGGGAGGAGCGTGTGGCCAATCTGGTTTATCTTCATGCCAATTATTTGTACAAGTTTAAGGGACTCCGGCGGTTTAAGGAAAAGTTCGATCCGGTGTGGGAAACACGTTATTTGGCCTATCCTCAAGGGGCGCCTCTGGTTAAGGTAATGCTGCATGCCGCCATGCTTGTGAACCGGAAGATACGGGTGAAGAAATAAAACTGCTCTAGGGCATGTTTGCAAACACACCTTAGGAGGGAGGCAGCGCAGGTGAGGGTCTGGGAAACGCTGTTTGTGCTGCTGCAGCTGCCGGTTTGGCTCCGCCTAGTTTGGCGGCGCCCGGTCTGGCGGGGGGCAGGTCCGTTAATTCCTGTGGTTTGGCTGGCGGTGGCTGCTGCTGTGTCGGTGCTTCATGTGATGCTGGAGGGGTGGCGCTGGCAGACGGTGCCCGCCTGGTTGATGTTTGTCTGGGGCTGCCGGCTTGCGGTGCTGCAGTGGCGGCGGCGGTTCCAGGCGCAGGCTGGCGCTTTCCGCAGGAGGCTCGGACCGGTGGGAGTCCTTCTGCGGATGGTTTGGGGAGTGGTGCTGCTGGTGCTGCTGGCCCTGCCCTGGCTGCTGCCGGTGCCTCGGCTGGAGCCGGTCACCGGTCCTTATCCCGTAGGCACCCGGCTGTACCGCTGGACGGATGCTTCCCGAGAGAGTCTGCCTGACCGGGCCGGGCTGGATAAGGGCCGCCATGTGGTGGTGCAGCTGTGGTATCCCTCCGCGGCCGAAGGGGGGAAGGGGGAGGCCCCTTATGTGCCTGGGCCGATGCTCCGACAGCTGAACCGGGCTCTGCGGGAGACGGCAGAGCTGCCCGGTTTTGTAACGGACTATCTGAAGCTTGCCCGGACGGATGTTAGGGAGGAAAGTCCGCTGGCCGCAGACGGCAAACGGTATCCGGTTGTGGTGTTTTATCATGGCTGGCCGGGCTTCGGCTTTACCTACCATTATCTGATGAGCGGGCTGGCCTCCAGAGGCTATGTGGTGGCCAGTATCGATATCGGTTGGGCGGAGCACCGTGGCCAGGCTCCCGACGAGCTGGATCTGCCGGCATGGGACCGCTGGATCGACGATATCTGGGCGCCCGACCAGCGTTTTGTGCTGGATCAGCTGGCGGAGCTGAACCGTGCCGACCCGGAGGGTGTCTGGACGGGACGGCTGGACCTGGAACGCGCGGCGGCGGCGGGCCACTCCTTCGGCGGGGATGCTGCGCTGGCCGCGTTGGGCCAAGATCGTCGCTTCCGGGCCGCGGTCAGCCTGGACGGCGCGTTTTATGGCCGGTCCGGTGTGGCCAAGTCCCCGGAGCAGCGGGTGCTGCGGCTGGCGACGGGGAGAACGGCGCAGCAGCCGGATCTGCCTCGGCCGGATGGAGTGCAGCTGCAGGCCGCGGGCGTGGCGGCGGAGCAATACGGCACGTGGGCGAAGGCGTTTGCGGAGCGGATGCAGCGGATTGAGGGCGGCCAACCGCCATTGGTGCTGCCGGGCAGCTCCCACTCCAGCTTTTCGGATGTGTATTTGTTCTCGCCTCTGCTGCGTCTCCGGGACCGGGGACCCGACCCGTACCGCATTCATGCGCAGACCGTGGAGGCGGTGGACCGGTTTTTGGCGGAGGCGTTCCGGTAAAAGGGCGAGGGAGAGGGAGGCGGAGGCGGCGGACGGGGGCAGGGGTCTGGCGGACGAGTGCAGGAATGTGGTGGACGAGGGCAGGGGTCTGGCGGACGAGTGCAGGAATGTGGGGACGAGGGCAACAGCTAAGGCTGGCTGAACACGAAATTTCGAGTATAAACCGGTGTTTTAGGCTCGGAAGGGCACATTATACTCGAAAAACCGAGTATAAACCGGTGTTTGGAGCTTAGAGGAGCACATTATATTCGAAAAACCGAGTATAACGCGGTGTTTGGGGCTCGGAGTAGCACATTATACTCGAAAACTCGAGTATAATTCTGCGTTTGGGGCTCGGAGGGGCACATTATACTCGAAATTTCGAGTTTAGCGCCTTCTCCTCCTTCTGCCACACTCCAATCACAATGCCGCCACCTTACGGCTCCTTTCTCGCCATCCCATCATATCTCGCCCATCCGCCCCCATCCCACTCCCATCCCACTCCCATCCCGCAGCCCGCGCCACCATACCCCCCATCCCGTCCCCGTTTGGCCGGTAGCTTCTCCCCCGCCCCTAAAGTAACGTAGCCTGCCGGGACATTATCCGGTATAATGAGGAATGTTGAGGATTTATCAGAATATGCTTCAAGAAGAGGGATGAAGGGGACAGGCTGCAGGTAAATGTAAGCGCTTAACGAGTCCACAAACCTGACATGAAACCAATAAAAAACCTTGCCATCCCCGATATGGAATTCTATAATGTAACATAATGTGACATGAACCTTAGGGGAATGTCGGTGAGCCCCTATGCGGGAATGTCCCGGCCGGAACACCCCTACAACATGTTGACGCAGGAGGTCCTCGGAATTGGAAGAGAAAAAAAGCTCCACACTGGAACAATTTGACCGCAATATGCGCATGAACGGCACCCGGGAGGAGGGGCTGGTCTGGTTTGATCCCAAGGCAACCCCTTTTCGGCTGGGCGGCTTTCCCTGGATCGGGCAGGACGGGGTGTACCGGCGGATGCCGCTTCATCCGGCTGAGCCCTTGCCCCAAGCTGTAGATTGGCTGGCGGACCATACCGCAGGCGGCCATATCCGCTTCCGGACGGATTCCCGTGAGCTTCACATCCGGGTGAAGCTGAAGGACCGGGCCAATATGTACCATATGGCGCCAACCGGCCAATGCGGCTTCGATTGCTATATCGGCGGACCGGGGGAGGAGAAATTCGCCGGCACAGCCACCCTCCGCCCGGAGGAACCTGAATATACAGCCCGGCTCACCTCCTTTAAGGAGCGGGAGCTGCGCAGCTATACCCTCTATTTTCCCCTGTACCAAGGGGTGCAGGAGGTGTTAATAGGCCTGGAGGAGGACGCGGAGCTGCTGGAGCCGCTGCCCTTTGCTGCAGAGCGCCCAGTGGTGCTTTACGGCACCTCCATCACCCAAGGGGGCTGCGCCTCCCGTCCCGGCATGGCCTATCCCAATATCCTCGGCCGCGGCATGAAGCGGGAAATGGTGAACCTGGGCTTTTCCGGCAGCGGCAAGGGAGAGCCGGAGGTAGCGCGGGTGATTGCATCCATCCCCGACCCGGCCTGTCTGGTATTGGATTATGAAGCCAATTGCGACGGGCTTGAACGGCTGCAGGTGACCATGCCCACTTTTATCCGCATTCTGCGGGAGGCGCACCCCGAGGTGCCGATTGTGGTAATAACCCGGATCAGACCGCCCAAGGCGGACTGGGACGCGGAGTTCCGGGAGGCTATGCTGGCACGGCGTACTTACCAGTTGGAGCTGGTGGAGACCCTGCAGCGGGAAGGCGACCGGTTCATCTCCGCCATTGACGGCTATGAGCTATTGGGAGAGCAATATGCGGAAAGCACAGTGGACGGCACGCATCCTACCGACCTGGGTTTTTCCCTGATAGCGGCGGCGCTCCTGCCGCAGCTGTCCCCGCTGCTCGGAACAATTTAAGGTAAGGCGCAGTTTTTTTGAATCAGGTAAAGCGGGAGGGGGAGAACAGGACAATGACATCGAGAGCAGTAAGGGCGCTTTGCTTTTTGGCGGCGGGGGCTGTGGTGCTGACGGGCTGCGAGGGGGCGGCTCCGGGAGAAGGAGCCCAGGCCGAAGCAGTCAAGGGGAAGTCCGTCTCCATTGTGGTAAACAACCTGGGAATGAACTTTCCGACAGGAACAGACGAGAATAACAATCCCTACCTCTCCTTTATCGAAAACCGCACCGGCCTGGATATCAATGTGATTGCCCCGCCGGAGGAGGTCTATGAGGAGAAGGTGAACCTGATTATGTCCTCGGGCAGCCTTCCCGATCTGGTCCACATCTATAGACCTCTCTGGTTTGACCATTATCTCCAGCAGGACGCCCTGACCCCCCTGGACGATTGGCTCGACAAGTACGGCGCTGATCTGAAGCGCCGGATCCCCAAGGAGGCATGGGACCGGGTCCGCTTTAACGGGAAAATCTATGCGATCCCCAGCCTCAACGAGGTGCGGGGCATCGAGCTGATGTACATCCGCAAGGACTGGCTGGATAAGGTGGGGCGCAAGGCTCCCGTTACACTGGATGAATATTACGACGTTATCAAGGCCTTCACCCTGGAGGACCCGGACGGCAATGGCAAGAATGACACCTACGGTCTGACCATGGGGGAAAATTTGATCCGCTCCGCCCCTTTCTTCGGCGCCTTCGGCACCCAATTGGACAGCTGGATTCTGAAGGACGGAGCCCTCCAATACGGCAGCGTGATGCCCGAGACCAAGGAGGCGTTGGCTTTTCTCGCCAAGCTGTACAAGGAAAAACTGCTGGACCCCGAATTTGTCCTGAACCGTAACACCAGCTTGGCCCAAAAAGTTGAGAACGGACAGGTTGGCCTCTATTCGGCCACCTGGTACGACACCCGGGGTGCCATCGCTAATAACAAGGCGAAGAATCCTCGAGCAGAGTGGATGCCGTTGGAGTACCCAACCGGTCCGCGGGGGCAGAAGGGTGTTTATGATAAGGACTTGATCCGGGGCTACAATGTCATTCCCAAAGGAGCCGCCAATCCCGAAGGTGCCCTCCGTTATCTGGAATTTTTGGCCGGCGATGAGGGTTATACCACATTAAAGCTGGGCTTCGAGAATCAGATCTGGAGCATGCAAAACGGCAAAATGGTCACGGACTTCGCCCAGCATGACAAGCATCTGTACCGGGGGATTTACCAGTCCATGGTGGACGTGCTGGACCCTGAGCTGAATAAGAAACGGCTGGATTCCCTGGGGGATTTCCACTTGTACGAAAATCTGAAGATGATCGAGCAGAATCTGATCACCAACGAATTCTACGGCTCCCCCACCCCTGCCATGAGCCGGCTTTCCGGCCAGCTGCCCAATTTGCAGGAGGCCTTTACCCGGATTATTATGGGCGTAGAGCCGCTTGATGCATTTGACCGGTACGTAGCGGAGTGGATGGCCAATGGCGGGGCTTTGATAACCGAAGAGGTCAACGCCTGGTACAAGGAGAAAAACGCCGCAGCCGGAAGGGTTCTCCCATGAGGGCCCTGTGGCGCTGGGTCCGCAGCCAGTTTTCCGGACATATTCAGGTGCGGCTGACAGGATATTTTCTCCTGATTCTGCTGCCCCTTGTTGTTATCAGCCTGTTTGCCGTGGAGCGTTCGCGGGATCTTCTGTACAATCAAGCTGTGGAGCGCTCCCAGCTGGCCCTGTCCTCCTCTATGGATTATATTGATCTGACGCTTCAAAATATTGAAGAGCTCTCCGCACTCATTGCCACCGACCCGGCTGTGGTGCAGCAGCTGAACAAAACGGGCAGGGAGCTGCCTCCTGAGTCCATTGTGGAGTTCTCCCGGATGCTCAAGCAATTGTCCAATATGAATGCCGTGAATCATATCGTATCCCAGATTACCATCTACCACCACGCGTCCCATATGATGATCTCCACCAATTTCGGCGGCAGGCGCCTGACCTCCGAGCCGATGCAGGAATGGATGGTTCAGACGGCGCGGGAAAAAGGTACGGCCATTCGTTACCTGCTCCCCGACGAGTCCGTATCCGGCACCACCTTCGGCAGCGTCATCAGCACGGACAGCATTTCGCTGGTCCGCTCTATGGACCTGTACAATGTGAACCGCCAGCCTAATATACTCATGATTACCCTCAACAAAAGCCGGCTGCTGAACGTCATCAAGTCCCAGCTCCCCTCCTCCCAGGCCAAAATTTATCTCCATACGGAGACGGGACGGGTGGTGGCGGGCACCGGCGAAACGGCAGCGGACGGGGGCTTGCCACCGATTTCCGGCAAGGAGATGGCGGTAACGGTGGATTCGGGCTATTCCAATTGGCATCTGACCCTGATGCAGCCCGAAGCCGAGCTGTACCGGGAGACGGACAAGCTGCGGATGTTCACCTACATTATCATCGCGGTCAGCGTGCTTTTGGCGGTGGGGATTTCCTGGGTGGTGTACAGCGGCATTGCTTCACCGGTGCATAAGCTGGCCAGCGGGATGAAGCAGCTGGCGGCAGGCAATCTCAACATCCGGCTGCACAACCGGCAGAAGGACGAGTTCGGCTATCTGACGGAATCCTTCAATCAGATGGTAGCTTACCAGAGGCATCTGATCCAGGACCATTATGAGCAGGAGCTGGAGCTTCTGAAGACGGAGCTGAAATTTCTCCAGTCCCAGATTAATCCGCATTTTTTGTACAACACACTGGATTCTATCTATTGGTCAGCCCAAAATTACGAAGCCACGGAAATCAGCGAGATGGTGCTGAATCTGTCGCGGTTTTTCCGGCTGAGCCTGAACAAGGGCCGGGAGGTTTTTACCCTCCAGGAAAATATGGAGCATCTTCATTATTATATCCGCATCCAGCAGATCCGTTTTCTGGACAATTTCCGGGTGGAATACCGGCTGCAGGAGGAAACCAAGGCCATTCCGGTGCTGAAGCTGCTGCTTCAGCCGCTGGTGGAGAACGCCATTCTCCACGGGATGGAGGACCGGGCCAGCGGCGGATTGCTGGTGATTTCCAGCTGGCTCGAAGGAGGGACCCGGCTCAATATCCGGGTGGAGGACAACGGCCCCGGGATCAACCCCGAGCGTCTGGCGTATATGCGGCATGAATTGGAGAAGGCGGGCAGGCTGGATTACCGGATCAAACGCGAGGAAGAGGTGCGTGATCTGTTCGGATTGCGCAACATCACCGCCCGGATGAAGCTGTATTACGGTAAGGAAGCGGAGCTGGTCATCGATAGTGTAGAAGGCCAAGGCACCCATGTGACGGTTTCGCTGCCTCTGGACCGCTGCGGAAGCGATCTGCAGCTGGTGACAGAGGAGTTGAATCCTGCGCGCGAGGGATTGACCGGAGGCTAATTCCGGCAGCGGTGTGTGATAGGTATGGCCGGTAATAGCCGACAAGGAGGACAAGGGTATGAATCTGTTGATTGTAGAGGATGAGCTAAGGCTGCGCAATTCCCTTGCCAATAATATTCCCTGGGAGGAGCATGGCATTGAGGTGGTGGGGCTTGCGGGCAACGGCCAGGAGGCACTGGCCATTGTAGAACGCAAGCGGCCGGATATTATGCTCCTGGATGTACAGATGCCGGGTATGGACGGACTGACGCTGGTCCGCACCCTGCGGCAGAAGCAGGAAACCCGGATTTTTATGAAATTTATTATCCTGAGCGGGCATGATAATTTCGGCTTTGCCCAAAGCGCAATGGCTCAGGGGGTATCCCGATACCTGCTGAAGCCGGCGGGGGAGAAGGAAATTCTGGACGCCGTACTGGTGGCGGGAGAGGAGCTCCGGCGTGAACTGGAGGAGTGGCAGAAGCAGGCAGCCCTTCAGGAGAAATGGCGGGAGCATCTGCCTCTGCTGCAGAACGGCTTTTTCCAGCGCTGGGCGGATGGCGGCTACAGCCCGCCGGAGCTCCTCCGCCGGGCCCGGGATTATAACATTGAGCTGTCCGCCGATGCCCGGCTGGCAGCCGCAGTGGTGGACCTGGACCCGCTTCCCGGGGACGGGGAAGGGGATGGCGCCGGGCGGGATGATGAGCCGCTCCTGGCCTTCTCCCTCCAGTGTATGGCCCGGGACATGCTGCCGGAGCCGGCCTGTTATGCCAGCGGGGATATGGAGGGGAAGCTGCTCCTTATCTTCCTGCTGCCGTCCCAGGAGGATGAACGAGAGGCCTTGCTGCGTGTGGGGGCCTCCTTGGTGAGATTGTTGTCCCACGCCAAGGAGGTGCTGAAGGCAACCTTCAGCGCAGGTGTTTGCGGACGCACCGGCAGCCTGGAGGAGCTGGGGCCTCTGGTGCTGGAGGCGCGGCGCGCCCTGCGGGAACGGATGGTATACGGCACTGATATCGTCATTCCATACCGGGAGCAGGGGCGTGCCAACAAGGCCATGGAGGCCCAGCCCAATCTGGAGAAAATGCTGGAGATCGCCCTGGAAACCGCCGATGAGGAAAAGGCCATGCAAGCCTTGACCGGGCTATGGGAGGCGGGATTGGGGCAAGCCGTGTCCGCTGAGGAGGTCCACGAGACGGTGCTGTATCTGAGCAGCCTGTTTGTCCGGATGATCCAGAAGCAGGGCTGGTCCGTACGGCAGGTGGTGGAGGGGGACATGGAGCAATTCCTGCATGTCCGCCTGCTGGGCACCCGGGAGGAAACCTGGGGCTGGCTTACCCGCACCGTGAAGAAAATTGCCGCCTTCGTCCGCAAGGAGCGCAGCACCACCAGCAATCAGGTGGTTAAGGCCATTCTGGCCATTGTCGACCAGGAAATCGACCGGGATATTACCCTGCACATGGTGGCGGACCGGATGTATGTCAATTCCTCTTACCTGAGCCGGCTGTTTAAGCAGGAGACGGGAGTCCCCTTTTCCACTTATGTGCTGGAGCGCAAGATGGAAAAGGCCAAATCCATCCTCCAGGAGGGGGGCAAGGTATATGACGCTGCCCGCTTGGTTGGCTATCGAGATGTCAGCTATTTTACCAAAGTCTTTCGAAAATATTGGGGAGTTACACCTGGAGAAATGAAATCATAACATGAGTTGTTAGCCTGAAGCGTTTTCTTTTGAAAACGCGGAGGGCTTTTTTCATTTTTCGGGTAAAATCCAACATCAAAGTACCAGAAATAGTAATGGTCCTCACCTACTCACAAGCCTCTGGAATCACTAAAATTTAAGTACAGACGAAACGAGACAAGAGGAGGGTGAGGCGCAATGGGTCGCGGCAATTCCAGAGGATTGGGACGTGAGCTTCGCCGGGAATGGGATTTGTATATGCTTCTGGTTCCGGGCATTCTCTGCATTCTGCTGTTCAGATACACGCCGATGTACGGGATTATCATCGCCTTTAAGGATTTCAACATTTTTGACGGAATGGCGGCCAGCCCGTGGGTGGGCTTGAAGCATTTCCACAAATTATTCACCTATCCGGACTTTTTGCAGGTCTTCAAAAACACCATCATCATCAGTTTTATGAAAATCGGTTTTCTTTTTCCGCTGCCGATCGTAGTGGCGATTCTCCTGAACGAACTGAAGAATATGATCTTCAAACGCACCATTCAAACCGTCATTTACCTGCCCCACTTTCTCTCCTGGGTTATTGTCAGCGGCTTGTTCATCGATATTCTGTCCTCCAACGGGGGCCTGGTGAACAAAGCGCTGGAGGCAATGGGATTTACCCCCATCTCCTTCTTCATGGACAATGATGTGTTCCGGGGTGTGCTGGTCACATCGGCAGGCTGGAAGGAAACCGGCTGGAGCACCATCGTGTATCTGGCGGCATTCTCCACCATCGATCCGCAGCTGTACGAAGCAGCCCGGATGGACGGGGCAGGCCGCCTGCGTCAGGTCTGGCATATTACGCTTCCGGGTATTGCGCCTACGATTCTCCTTATGTTCATTCTCCGCCTCGGCAGTATTCTGGAGGCCGGCACCGAGCAAATTCTGGTCATGTACAACCCCACCGTTTACAAAACCGCCGATGTGATCGGCTCCTACGTATACCGGATGGGCTTGGGCAATCAGGATTACAGCTTTACCACGGCAGTCGGGCTGTTCGAGTCCGCTATCGCCTTCGTTCTGGTGATTTCGGGCAATGCCTTGGCCCGGAAATATCTGGACAGGGGCATCTGGTGATGAGGACAAACACAGGCATCAAGAAAGGAGAACGGACCGATGGCTGACTTGAATCTCCAGGCAGGAGCACCGGAAACGACAGCCCTTCCCAACACGGCGGGATCGAAGCGGACCGGGCGCAATGGCATCCGGAGCAGCATTCCCGAAAAAATATTTACAGTATGCAATTATCTCTTCTTCGTTCTGATGGGCTTCACCACGCTGGTTCCGTTTGTGAACCTGATCGCCAAGTCCCTGAGCAGTGAACATGCCGTTATATCGGGAAGAGTAAACCTCATCCCCATCGATATCCAATTCGGCACCTACAAATACGTCATGCAAGACAGCATGTTCCTCAATTCGCTCAAAATTTCCGTTATTCTCACCCTGGTCGGCACCTTCCTGAGTTTGCTGGTGACCACCATTACCGCCTATCCCTTGTCCAAGCCCCACATAAGAGGGCGGAAGTGGCTTCTGCTGATGTTTATTTTCACCATGCTGTTCAGCGGTGGTTTGATCCCCATGTATCTCCTCATGCAGAACCTGCATCTGGTGAACAAGCTGCCGGTGCTGTTCTTGCCGGGTATGGTGAATGTGTTCAATATGCTGATCATCAAAAACTACTTTGAAGGTTTGCCCGACGGCCTGGAGGAATCCGCCAAGCTTGACGGCGCCGGCAACATCCGGGTCCTGGTATCCGTGGTGCTGCCTCTGTCGCTGCCGGTTCTGGCTACCATCGCCCTGTTTTTTGCCGTAGGGTACTGGAACGACTATTTCGCATCCATGATCTACATCACCAATCCGGAATTGAAGCCGCTGCAGCTGTATCTGAAGGAGCTATTGGTTGCATCCAGCGGGGACTTCCTGAAGGACAACATCGATGCAGCGCTGAACACCACACCCCAGTCCATCCAGGCGGCATCCATCCTGCTGGCCACCATCCCGATCCTGCTGGTTTATCCGTTCCTGCAGAAGTATTTCGTCAAGGGTGTGCTGGTAGGTTCCGTGAAGGGGTAGGCTGAAGAACCTGTCCGACGAAAGTAAAAGGTGAATCTATATTCATGTGAAGAGACTGGAAGGGATAGAAGTGACTTGAGGGCGAGTTTTTTGGCGGCTTTGAACCCTTCAAATTCATTCAATCAAGGCCGACAAAACGTGTTTGAGCATCCAAGGCACTTCTATCCCGGTAAGGAATGAAACGAATGAATATGGATTCACCAACACTATGATTTCGGGGTCCCTGCAAAAGTAACCGGAATAACATAAGGGAAGCCGGGGACAGCTCCTGTGCTTCACTTTGCGGGGAATGATTATATTCATCTTAGGGAGGTAAGTCCATGTTGAAAAAATCAGTTGTACTGGCAAGTGTAGTGGCATTATCGGTTCTTGGCACGGCCTGTGGCGGATCCTCGGATTCCGGCTCCACCGCTTCTACCGCTCCATCCGGAGGTGCTGCCGCATCCCCGGCGGCTACAGAGGGACCCAAATCTCCGTTGCGGATGCTCATGCAATACGGGCGTTTTGACCCTAACAAGGACTTTACCGCCGGCCTTATCAAGGAAAAAACCGGCTACGACGTCACCTACGACATGCTTCCCGCCGAGAACTATGATGAAAAGCTGAACCTGATGGTAGCCAACAAGGAAGAATTCGACGTGATGAAGCTGAGTGCTACCCAATTCTTCAAGCTGGCCACCTCCGGCGCCCTGGAGCCGTTGGATGATCTGGTGAATAAGTTCGGCCCCAACGTCAATCAGGCTATCAAGCCCCAATCCTGGACCAGCACCACCATCGACGGCAAAAAATTTGCCATTCCCGAAACCGGCTCCGGCGTTTCCGTAGGCGAAGAGCTGATCGTCCGCCAGGATTGGCTGGATGAGCTGGGCCTCAAAATGCCCACAACCCCGGATGAGCTGTATACCGTTCTGAAAACCATCAAGGAAAAGAAAAACATCGTTCCGCTGACGGGCAGCAAGGACTCCCTCTACGGTGACATTGCCGCCGCCTTCGGCGTTCCCTACGGCAGCACCTCGGATTGGGTACTGAAGGACGGCAAGCTGGTCCATAAGGCCGAGCTGCCGGAGATGAAGGAATTCCTGACTTACATGAACAAGCTGAATGCGGAAGGTTTGTTGGACCCCGAGCTGGCTATCAACACCGCCGCCAAGGCCATCGAAAAATTCACCAGCGGCAAAGCGGCCGTCTACAAGCTGGCCTGGTGGAATGCACCGAACACGATGACCGCCCTGACCAAGAACTTCCCCGAAGCCAAGGTATCCGTTATGCCTTTCCTTAAGGGTAAGGATGGTAAGGTATCCTTGAGCGTCACAAACGGCACAAGCTGGTATATTGCCATTCCCAAGTACTCCAAGCATAAAGAAGATGCCATGAAGCTGCTGAACGCCAAGCTGGAAAAAGAAACCTTCAAGAGCCTGGCTATCGGTATCCAAGGGACCCACCATGAGGTGAAGGACGGTAAATACTTCCCGATCCTGCCAAAATTCAATGACGACCTGACCAACGGCAGTGTGTTCATGACCGGTGTGGATGAAACCAACTATCCCATCTACTGGCAGGCGCGGGTGCGCAAGGACCCCGTTCTCCAGAAGTTCTATGAGGACTTCCAAAAGTACGCCGAAGGCAAGCTGGTTGAGGATCCCATGTCCTTTGCTCCGCCCATCGACGCCATCTCCAAGAACAAGCAAAAGCTCACCAAGCTTCTGGACGACAATGTCATCAAGTTTATCAGCGGCTCTGAGCCGGTTGCCAACTATGACAAGTTCCTGACCCAATGGAAAGCGGAAGGCGGAGCAGAAACCATCAAGGCCGCCAACGACTGGTATTCCACCAAGAAATAAGCAGCCAGACCCGTGCGTCCTGCGGACTCCGGCAGCAGCATAGAATCGGCAGCACACACAGGCAGCACGCGACTAAGAGACTGCGACGAAATAAAGTACCGCTAATTTGCCGACAAAACTCCTAAAACCATCGAGATTTTGTCTTCAAAAGCGGGTACTAATTTCCTCGCAGCTCCTAAGCGGCTGCCTGTGGTTTAGAATCGGAGGAATTTCACCTGTTTGGGACGCCGGGACAACATAGCCCGGCCCTGTGCCGGGGATCAGCACCACTATCCCATCCCGTCAGGAGTGTGAATGATGACCTTCGTTTCTGTCAGAAAAACCATGGCATTATGGACTGTTGTACTGCTGATTGCTGCTTTGCTTGCCCCGATTTTCCCGGCTGGCGCCTTAACCGCTTCGGCTGCCGAGCCGGACGGAGAGGGTGCTGTCACCCAAGGAATAACCAGTGTTACCGAAAACGTGTATTCTGTAACTGATGCGGTTTATTTGGTTTCGGCGAATGGTAATGATCGGCTTGAGATGAAATATATTAATTTTAATACGGACGCCGATCCGCAGAAAGCGGATTATGCGGCTCTGTTCACAAGTGGAGCAGGAGTCACCAACCGTTCGGATCATCCTAATGAGGTTTTTGTAAAAGCAGGGAATATCGCCATTGCTGTAGATGCAACCGGTTTGGTTAGCGGTCTATATGGTCCCACCAATAAGAATCCTACAACGAATGACAAGCCAACCGCTTGGGATCCCGCTCTATATGCAGTCATTCCTCAAGGCGGCTATATTGTTTTGGCCAATGATAATAATTGGGAACAGAAGGATTTTCGCAAAAACTTATACATGAACTACCGGATCGGCCATCAGGTAACCCTCGTCAAAGGGACTCAAACCCTGACTGCCGCCGATTTTCTGAACCTGCCACCGGCTTTGGCGTTAACCACGGCCTCAGGTACGGAAGTCTCCTTGCCCACCTTTAAGATAGCAGGGGAAATCGACCATCACGCAGCGGACTTGAATCTTGCTGTTATGGTTGGAGAAACGGCTGCTGTCATTAGCGCGGACGGGAGCTTCACCGCCACGGTTTCCTTAAAGGCAGGGCTGAATACCTTAACGGTCCAGCTGCTCTCCGGAGCTTCCATTTTGGATACAGAATCGGTCACGGTGACCTACAAGCCTGTTGTGGCCGGCAATGGGGTGGAGGTAGAAGCAGCCCCGGAGGATATCACCGTTAGTATTGAAGGGCCCCGGAAGAATATCGACTACATCGATCAGGACATCACCGGCATCGACAATATTATCGCTCTGTTCACCCGGGAGTCCGGAGATACCATCACGATTCCCCAGTTCAATGTGGCGGTGCAAGTAGGCGCCGACAGCAAGGTGATGCAGGTGGTTAACCCCGCCTCTAGTGGCGGCGGTGCCCCAAATTGGGCCGGTCCCACAGAGCTGGCTATTCCCCAAGGCGGCTATGTGCTGTACGCCCAGGATACCAGCTATGCCAACAATAACATTAAACGGTTTTTGGCTACCAAGTTCAAGGTTGGGGATGTGATCAAGCTCCGCAAGAACGGCGAGGTGGTGCCGGTTACGGAGCTGATGAGCGGCCGGGTCAAGCTGACGCTGGACAATTACCAGATGGTCACCTCTACGAAAGCGCAGGAGCTGATCAGCGGGAATATTAGCGACGCGGGGGGCCTTGCTGCCGTACAGCTGCTGATTAACGGCACACCTGTGCCTGTGGCGGCGGACGGTACGTTTTCCTACAGCTATTCCCTTCAGGCCGGCATCAACTATGTCAATGTGAAGGTGATGAAAAACGGTGCGGAGAATACAAGCCGTGACCTGGTTATTTTCAGCCGGCCGGGTTTTACCTCCAACAAGGGTGTAATCCTGTGGGTGGATCAGGCCGCCAATGCCCGGAAATTCCAGACCAGCGAGCATGTATACGAATTCCTGAAGAAGGCCAAGGATAACGGGGTCACGGAAGTGGTCTTCGACGTGAAGGGTGTGGAAGGATACGCCTCTTATAAGAAGAATGATCTGACCGGGCGTCCTTATGTCAGTGAAATTACGGCTCCGGCCAAGGCCGGGTCAAACCCGGATCTGGATCTCCTGGAGGAATTCGTCACCCATGGGCACGCATTGGGGCTGAAAATCCATGCGGCAATTAATGTATTCGCCGAAGGCTCCATTGCCAGCGATGAATATGCCGTATTGGACGATCACTTGGATTGGGAGGAACGGATTTACGTTCCCGAAAACAATGGACAGATCAAACGTGTGCGGGAGAGCGCCAAGCAGGGATTGGTGGCTTTTGTAAACCCGTCCAATGACGAGGTCCGCCAGTATGAGCTGAAGACCTTCGAAGAGGTCATCAAAAACTATGATGTGGACGGTGTGGTCCATGACCGGGGCCGTTATGACAATGAGTCGGCGGATTTCAGCGATCTGACCCGGGCCAAGTTCGAAACCTTCCTCCAGGCCAAAGGCAAGCAGCTTCAAAATTGGCCTGCGGATGTGTTTTCCTACAATGGCACTACCCGGGTAAACGGGCCGCTGATTCAGGATTGGTGGGAATTCCGCTCGGGCACCATCAAGAGCTTTTTCGGCGAAGTGAAGAGTCTGGTGGATTCCTACGAATCCTCTACCGGCAGAACCATCCAGGCCTCCGCCTATGTGGGCTCCTGGTACGAAACCTACTATCTGAACGGCGTAAACTGGGGCAGCCCCAACTTCCGTTTTGACAGCAGATTGGGCTTGAAGGATGAATATGTGTATACACCGGGGTATTATGAGACCGGATATATCGAGTATATCGATTTCCTGATGATCGGGGCCTATCAGACCACCGGGCAGGAGGTAAGTAAGTATATTACCTTGGGCAACATTGTGACCAACGGGGAAATTCCTCTTTATGCAGGAATTGCTTTAACCAACGTTCAGGCACCTGAGCTGCAGCGTGATGTGTTCCAATCCGGGTTGGCCAACACCAATGGCCTGATGCTGTTCGATGCCTCCCAGGTCAACTGGCCCATCGCTTCTGCGGCTCTGAAAAACCAGGTATATGTGAAGGACTATCAGGTGGGCTTCAGCCTGCCGGGCAAACCGGAGCAGTTTTTGGAGGGGAATTTCCATAATATTAACCTGATCGAAGGAAATATCAACGCCTATACGGATTCCTTCGGTTATTCCACCGGCACCTCCCGTTTTGGGGTGGAGGTAGTGGTTGGGGCAGACGGCACAGTTTCCAAGGTTCTGAACCGGAACCAGGCCATTAACTGGAGCTGGGGCTCTCCGGAGGAAAATAACAGTGTGATTCCTGCCGACGGTTTTGTCATCTCCACTCTGGACCCGTCCGGCACCCGGACCAAACGCCAGCTTGTGGCCAATGCCTTTAAGGCGGGTGACACTGTACGTGGCGCATTGCTCAGCGGCTACCTTCCTTATGAAGGGTTGAAAACAGCCGACAGCCAGCTTGCGGTGAAAGGCAATGTTGACGTTCTGGGCAAGGGCACTGCACAGGTACAGGTAGCGGGCAAAGCGGCTGCAGTCAGCAGCACCGGCGACTTCCAGGCCACTGTTCCGCTGGTGGTGGGTGCCAACTCCGTTACCATGGCCGTGTATGTGGACGGCTACAAAACCAATGAAAAAACCGTCCAGATTACCCGGACCGAAAGCACAGGCAGCGGTAATCCGGGAGGCGGCTCCTCCAGCTATGGCGGAGGCGGCGGAACGCCGGATTTGGTGGGCAAAACAGCATTTACCACTCCGGACGGGACTGCAGGTACGCTCTTCCGGATTGATGAAGGGCAATTGGCCGCCAAGCTGAAGACGCTGGCGGAGGCTGCCGGTACGGCAGGCGGCCAGCAGGAGCTGCTTATTCCGGCAACGGACAATAGCGCCTCTGCTGCCAAGGGTGTTGTGACGGTAAGTATACCGGTTGGCCCATTTGCGGCAGCGGCTGGCACTTTGCCCAGCGGCGGGAAAATTGTGGTGCAAACCAATTTAGGTGAGGTTGTATTGCCTGTGAATGTCCTCTCCCAGTGGACAACGGAAACAGCAGCAGGGAAACATGTGGAGCTCAGCCTGCGTCCGGTCTCTGAATCTGTGCAAACCTCCCTGGCCGGCAAGCTTCAGGCTAAGGGGGCTTCCGGGCTGGTAGAGGCGGTAGAGCTCAGCTTGGGAGTGAAGGAAGGGGAAACCCTTAGCACGCTTTCTCTTCCTGCCAACAGCAAAGGTATGCTGAGTTTGTCTTTGGTAACAGATGCGGCCCCTGCTCAGCTTACTGTGATGAAGCTGAATAAGGAGGGCGGACTGTCCTTCGTGCCGGCCAAGGTTGGAGCGGCAGCTTCCGGCCGGGTGAATGCCCAGGTACGTCTGGAAAGTGCAGCCGTTACTTTGGCGGTGGCCCAAGTGGAGCAGGCTTCCTATGGGGATATGACCGGTCATTGGGCAGAGCAGGCAGTGGGTCTGTTGTCCTCCAAGCTGGTTGTGGACGGCATGGAGGGTGGCCTCTTCCAGCCGGAATCCCTGCTGACCCGGGCACAGTATGCGGCTATGCTGGTGCGGGCCTTGGGACTTGAAGCCTCCGTTTCGGCGGCAGGCGGCACCTTCACGGATGTGGCTGCAGATTCCTGGTATTCCGCAACTGTACTTGCAGCTGTAAATGCCGGGATTACCGACGGTTATGAGGACGGCAGCTTCCGTCCGGAGGCGCGGATCACCCGTGAGGAAATGGCGGTGATGCTGAACCGGGCGCTGCGTGCAGTAAACACCGCTCCTGCGGCGGATGCTTCTGCCCTCGCCGGGTTGTCCGACGGTGAAGAACTTGCCGATTGGTCCCGTGATGCTGTGTCTGCTCTGGTAAGCAGCGGCTTGCTTAACGGGCGCACCGACGGCTTTGCTCCCGCGGCGGATGCCACCCGGGCTGAAGCTGCAGCTGTACTCCAGCGGCTGCTGGGTTATCTGGAAGCCCGTTGGTTCTAGTTCTACTTCAAGGGCAACAATGCGGCAGCTGCTGCGTTGTTGCCCTGTGCTTATACAAGGCGAAGAAGATGTAAATAGAAGAAAAGGGGGCATTTTTCCATGAAAGCGGATGATGCTGTACCGCAAGAGGTAACGCGGGCGGAAGGGATTGAGGTGGAGGCGGCGCCGGAGGATATTACCATCCATGTGCAGGGGCCCCTTTGGAGCATTGCAGGTATCGACCGGGAGCGGGGGGAGTTGGAGGGCATCCTTTTGTTTACGCGGGAGTATGGAGAAACGGTGTCCATTTCCTCAGCTTATGCGGCGGTGCAGGTTGGTGCGGATAGCAAGGTGGCACAGGTGGTGCTTCCCTCATTAACGGACGGCAATGATGCCGGTGTTTCCACAACAGAAGCGGTTGAATTGGAGATTCCTGAAGGGGGATATGTGCTTTTTGCCGGGGATGAAGGTACGGTGCCTGAAGGTGCAGGGTATTTTTTGGCGGAAAGGTTTAGAGTGGGCGATTTGGTGAAGCTCCGCAGGAACGGTCAGGTTGTGCCTGTTGAGGAGATGATGGGGAGCACGGCTAAGCTGGTGCTGGACAATTACCCCATGGTGACTGCTATGGAAGCGAATCACTGGGTTACCGGAACAATCCGCCATACGGGGGATATGTCCGGCATGCAGCTTTTCGTAAATGGAGTGGAGGCGCCGGTAACACAGGACGGCAGCTTTTCCCATTGTTCTCCGCTTCAGCCGGGAATCAATTATATTCGGGTGCAGCTGCTGAGGAAGGGCGTGGAGGAGACATCGCGGGAACTGGTCATCTTTAGCCGCCCCCGTTCTGCTCCGGAGAAGGAAGTGGTGCTTTGGGTGGACCAGACGGTGAATGCCAAAAGGTTCCAAAGCAGTGCGGATGTGCTGGACTTTCTCCAGTTGGCCAGGGACAACGGGGTGACCAAGATCGCGCTGGACGTAAAAGGGGTAGAAGGGTTCGTCTCCTACAAAAAGAATGATCTCACCGGACGCCCTTACGTGAGTGAGATCAAGGCCCCAGCCAAGGCCGGGGCTAACCCGGAGCTGGACATGCTGGAGGAATTTATCACCCATGGACATGCACTTGGTCTGGAGATTCATGCGGCCTTGAATGTGTTTGCGGAGGGCTCCATTGCACGGGATGAGTATGCCGTGTTGGACCAACATTTAGACTGGGAAGAACGGATTTACATACCGGAAAATAACGGGGAAATCCGGCGCCAGCGGGAAAGTCTCAAGAAAGGACCGGTGGCCTTCGTCAATCCCTCCCATGACCAGGTCTGGGAGTATGCGCGGCTGACCTTCGAGGAGATTATTAAGAATTACCGGGTGGACGGGGTCATTCATGACCGGAGCCGCTACGATAATGAAGCAGCGGACTTTAGTGACGTCACCAGAGCCAAGTTCGAGGTGTTTCTCCGCGCCAGGGGCAAACGTCTGGCGAACTGGCCGGCAGATGTGTTTGTCTATGACGGCACCATCCGGGTGGACGGCCCGCTGATCCAGGACTGGTGGGAATTCCGGGCGGGGACCATCAAGCGTTTTTTTGCCGAGATTAAGGAACTGGTTAACTCATACCGGAACTCTACCGGACGCCCAATCCAGGTTTCCGCCTACGTGGGCTCCTGGTACGAAATATACTACCTGAACGGGGTCAACTGGGGCAGCCCCAGCTTCCGGTTCGATGAACGGCTGGGTTTGCAGGACGCCTCCTTGTATACGCCGGAATATTGCCAGACGGGCTACATCGGGTATCTGGACTTCCTGATGATCGGCGCCTACCAGACCACCGGTCAGGAGGTGGAGAAATACGCCACCTTGGCCAACATTGTCACCAACGGGGAAATCCCGCTGTATACAGGAATCGCGGTCACCAATGTCCCGGCTCCGGCGCTCCAGCGGGAGGTCATCCAGGCCGGACTCGCCGCCACCGACGGCGTTATGCTGTTCGACGCCTCCCAGATCAACTGGCCCGTGGCGCGGGCGGCTTTGCTGGGAGAGGAGTATGAGGGGGAAGTATAGAGAATAAAGAAGTTAACATTATATTTCCGTGGCCAAAGAAATCGTGAAGGTACCTTATTATGAAGTGGTGGCTACTGAATAAGTCTAATTGAAGAATAAGAGGCTATCCAGCAGTCAGTTTTAACTGGCTTTCTGGACAGCCTTCAACTTAATTTTGATTATGTAGCTGTTCATTATTATTTAAAATATACAATATGAAAGAATGATTAATCAAAAACATAATTCCGGCAAGAATTAGAACAAAATATGTTTGTCCATCCATGTTATTAAAGCTGCAATAATATTTGTAAGGCTAAAGAACGAAATGTTTTTTTTAGTGTGACTGATTAATTTCTTTCTCTTAACGATGAGAAATAAATACGCAATTTCTACACTAAGCAATAGGAGCAACCAATTGAACATAATATCCTCCCGATTTGCAATTAGAGAACAAGACGATATCCCCTTGTTGCTTAGCTTGCAAAACTACATCACAAATAAGGTGTTATAAGCTCTATTAATATCATTATCAGCGTTATTTAATGCACTATAAACATCATAACCAATGGCTCCACCAGCAATTAACTCAACAATAAGCGCAATTGGATTAAAAATAGAAGGGATTGCTAAACCTAATGCAATTGCTGCAGCTACACATGCAGCATTTAGATCATCAATGTCGTTAGCAAAAGCATTCGCATACATTTTATAATCACTGGCATAAGTGTTTGTGGATGCAAAATACTTAGAGATGTTATCCCCAGCGACACCATCGCTATCAAAGTGTTCATAACAAGCGGCATAATAAGTTCCACCTGGGGAAGATTCATAATTATCATAATAACACGAAGCTCTGGTTCCACCAAACTCCATAGTGGACATCCCTCCATTTGAAGGGCTAGTACCAGCAAATTTTTGGAATTGTTCTTTAGTAAGGGTCAATGTGTTGAGTTTGCCATTTACATAATAATTACCATCTTGTTTTTTCTCAAAGACAGTTGTAGTTTGTTTATCCTTATATATTTCCCGGTAGTTTTCCATTCCAGGTGATAGAGTATATTTGCGTATATCAACAATAGTAACTTTGGTAGTGTTTTTAGATTTTTCATTTGAAATGTTTAACGTTTGAAGTTCCACACCTATTTCGTTTCCGTCCAGAGTTTTCAATACCTGAGTTTTTTCAATAATCTCAGCATTTGTCTTGGCTGCAATTGCACTGAATGGTAAACTCGCTAACAATACCAAATTGATAGAAATACACAAAAGGATCTGATGGCTTTTTTCAAGTTCGTTCCAACCCTTCTCTAGTTAATTTTATAAAAAGGCGGGCCCGTCTTGATAATTGAAGTATTTCTATTTTATGGGTTTAGGTTACAACTATATGGTAAAATTGTCAACAATATTATAACCGCAAGGTATTTTGTGTAGTTGGTTCGCTTTCGTATAGGGGGAACTTCATGCACAGCCTCAAGACCTTTTACTTTATATTTGTAAAGTAAGAAAGATTGATTTCATAAGTCCCTTTTTGAGATATAGTATTTGGTGATAATGGAATTCCAGTCATAACCTGAACCTTTGGAGGAGACCTGGCCTAGCCTGATCCTCAAAAAAAGCTGCCCCGCCGGCAGACTCATGTCTGCTTCGGGACAGCTTTTTTTAACCAAAGCCGACGGCCAAGGTAGGCCAAGGTAGGCCAAGGTAGGCCAAGGTAGTCCGATTACCCGACTGCCTCGCCGCCTGGCTGCTCTAATCAGCGATAACCCTTGATGAACTGTACCGCCCGGCGGATGTCCTCTCCGGGGTTGGCGCCTACCTCGCGTTCGATGGTGAGGTAGCCCTTGTAGCCGATCTCCGCCAATGCGGTGAAGTAGGCATCGAAGTCCACCTTGCCCTCGCCCAGGGGCACCTCCCGGAAAAACTCGCCGGAGCTCACCATCACGGCGATCTTGGCGTGGTCCATGGGCTCAAAGCCCAATGCCCCGTACACCAGACGGGGATCGATTTCCTTCAGCCGGACCCCGTCCTTCACGTGGGTGTGCACCACATAATCCCGTAGAAGCTTAACACCCTCCACAGGATCGTCGCCGGTGACCATCACCATGTTGGCCGGGTCGAAGTTGACGGATACCCCGTTGCCGCCCAGGGAATCCAGGAACTCCTTCAGATGGGCCGCCCGCTCGGGTCCGGTTTCGATGGCGAAAAAGGCATTGCGGCTGACGGCATATTCATTGAGTTCTCTGCAGGCCTCCTGCATCGCCTTATACACGTCGCTGTCCTTATCCTCCGGCACAATGCCGATGTGCGTGGTGACCACGTTGGTGCCCAGGTCCAGAGCCAGGTCGAGAATTCGCTTGGATTTTTCCACCTTGGCCGGATTCTCGGTTTTATCCTGGAAGCCGTGGCCCCCCAGGTCGCCGCAGAGGGCGCTGATCTCCAGGCCCAGCGAAGCGATATATGCCTTTAGGTCCTGGCGGGCAGCCGCGTCCAGATTGTCCGGGTCCATCTCGCCGGAAACGGCGTAGATTTGCACTCCGTCCGCGCCAACCTCCTTGGCCTTCCGCAGTCCCTCACGGACACCAACGCCAAAGCTGTCCACGATAACGCCGATGGGATTGCCGATGCGCACTTTGGTTTCCCCCATGGGATGACCCTCCTTTTTATTCACCGCAGTCTCTTGGAGACTGTGACGAAATAAGTACCGCTAATTTGCTGATAAAACTCCTAAAACCGTGGAGATTTTATCAACAAAAGCGGATACTAATTTCCTCACAGCTCCTTAGTCGAAATAAATTTCCTTGCCGAGACGGGCGGATTCGTATACGCCGCAGAGAATCTTCATGATCTCCACGCCGTCCTCCACCGGGCTCAGGGTGGTTTTGGTGCCTTGGCACACCTCGATAAAGAAGTTCATTTCGTCCTGGAAGCCGGACACAAAATCGAAGGACAGATTATCGATTTGCGGTGTGGAATTGAGGATGGTGTCATGCTTTTCTGTGATCAGAGTCAGCTTGGGCTCCAGCTCCACGCCGCCCTTTTCGCCGAACAGCTTGACGGTCAGCTCATCTTCCTTGGCATGAAGGGTGAAGCTCACATCCACGATGAGGGAAGCGCCATTTTCGAAACGGATCATAGCATTGGCCATATCCTCAACGGTGTTCAACTCCGCATTATAATCCGCCGCCTTGTAAAAGCGCAGGTTCTTCACATTCGCCCGGTTGCCCAGACGGTTGTAGGTGTTGCCGCTGATGGACTTCACCTTGGGTTTGCCCATCAGGTACCAGCACAGGTCGATGACATGGACACCCACGTCGATCAGCGGTCCGCCGCCGGAGCGCTCCACATCGGAAAACCAGCCGCCGGGGTTGCCCAGCTTGCGGATACAGGAGGCCTTGGCATAGTAGATGGGACCGATTTCGCCCGCATCCATAAAGGATTTGACGATCCGGGTATTGGAGGCATACCGGCGGACAAAGCCGACATGCAGGGTTTTACCGGATTCCTTCACAGCCTGCTCTACAGCCAGCGCTTCCTCGACGGTTTTGCAGAGGGGCTTTTCGCACAGCACGTTTTTGCCTGCTTTCAGGGCGGCGATGCTGATTTCGGCATGGCTGTTGTTCCAGGTGCAGATGCTCACCGCGTCGATGTCCGGGTTGGCGAGAAGCTCATGATAGTCGGTATAGATGTTGGGGATATTGTACTTCTCAGCCTTGGCCTTGGCCCGTTCTTCCTTCAGGTCGCAGACAGCGCTCAGGACAGCGTCGGGATTTTTGGAGTAGGAGCTGAAGTGCATTTCGGAAATAGAGCCGGCGCCGATAACGCCGATGCGGATTTTGCCGCTCATGTGGATCACCTCATGAATTAGTGGGTTGGGATTGCTGCTTCTAAAAGATATATGCATCCGCCAAGCCGAAGCGGATATGCTAAACGCTCAAATCTGCTGCTTACACCGGCCGCAGTGCGGGCCACTTCAGCTCTACACCCTCACGGACAAGCAACTGCTGGAAGCTGGCCAGCTCCGGTGCGAAATCCCGCAGGTCCTTGGGAGTAAAGCCTTTATCCAGGCAATAGCTGGCGCAGTAGCCGGCCGCTTCACCGATGTTCCATTCCACCGGATGAAGGCGGTAGCAGCCGTTGGTGATGTGAGTGACGCCGATATTTTTGGCGGCCGCCAGTACGTTGGTGACTCGCACTGGAATCAGACTGCCCAGGGGAATCTGGAAGGGCAGGGAGGAAATATCTATATACGGCACACCTTGGGTGCTGGGATGCAGGTCGATGCGGTAACAGCCTACACCCACACTGTCAAAAAACTCCTCGGCCTTGCCATCGGGACGGCAATCTGTGGCTACATGCTGCTCCAGCACGGTGAACTGGGCCTTGATCCGCCGGGATTCCCGGATGTATGGATACATAGCCAGACCATCCTCGGTGCCCGTAACATCGGGGCGCAAACGCAGGCCGGGGTAGCCGGTTTTGCCGTCGGGGCGGGGGGCTTCGGTCTGCAGCCAGTACAGCAGGGACAGGCTCAGCTGCTTCGCCTCGTACAGATGCTTCTGCCGTTCCTCCTCCGTCACGTCGATGATCCCGCCCAGCCAATAATCGTTCTGGGGCCAGTTGATCAGTGAGATGGAGCTGTTGAACAGACCCAGCCGGAAATGCCAGCGGTCAAGAATCTGCCGATACGCGAATAAGGGGAATTTCCCCTCTGCATTGGGAAAAAGCTCGTAGTCCACCTTTTCCATGGTGGAGGGTTTTACGCCGGTGAGGCTGAGCAGCCGGTCCGGCCAGAAGTCGGCCTTGTAGCTGCGCCAGAAATCGTACATTTCGGGCTTCGGGATAGTGTGGTCCTCGTTCTCCAGGTAGTCCACCGCGAAGCAATAGGTGAAGCTCTGCATATCCATCGGCTGCGCGTCCCCGTCAACTGCGTGGGGCTCGCCGGTTTCGGCACGGCTTTCGGCGCCGGTGACATATTCGATCCCGGCTTTGGGCAGCAGGTCGCCGCATTCGGTGGCGTCGATGTAATAGGACGCCGACAATTTGGCGGTGTCGCCGCTGTCCAAGTGCTTGACGGTGACCGACGTCACCTTGTCACCGGCTGTCTCCGCCGCTTCAATCCGGTAGCGGTGGAGGATCCGGATGCGCCCGCTGTGCACATAGGGCGCCAGCATGTCCTGGAGCACCGCCAAGGCTGCGCGGGGCTCGTGGCACAAGCGGCTGACAATGCCGCTGCCGGGATTCAGGCGGGGGTTGGAGGCAGCGTCCGGCGTCAGGGGGAAGTGGTCCCGGTAATACTGCCGTACGCCCTCCCGGAAAAGCCGGTAGCTGGTCGTACAGCCGAAGGATTCGATCCAAGGATGCTCATCCGGGGGCACCGCCTGGCTGGTCAGCTGGCCGCCGACCCAGTCGGTTTCTTCGGTCATGATGACCTGTTTGCCGGCTTTGGCCGCCGCCAGTGCGGCCGCGACGCCGCCGGTGCCGCCGCCCAGGATGGCAATGTCCGCGTAGAGGTTACGTTCCATTCAAGCTGTCTCCTTTTGCCGTAAGGAGCTGTCAGGAAATGAACGATACTTTATTTCCTGACAGCCTCAAAACGTTATAGTCGGTCGGAAGGCGGGAGGCGTTCACCGCCGGCCGTTGTTGTTCAAGTTTTTGTAGGCGGCAGTGCCGATTGTGTGCATGGTGCCGCCGTTTTTCGCGTGGCTGCTGCTCTGACAGGGGCTGCAGAAGCCTAGTGAACCAGAGCGCGTTTGGCTAACGGACTCCAGAAGCGCTATTCCGCTGAAAAGCGCCTTTTCCGGAAACTAACGGACACCAGCGCGCTTAATGGAGCATCAACTGGACGAATCCGGCTCAAAAGTCCCATATAGCGGCTGCTGAGTCCGTTAGAATGCGAAGGAGGTCATTTTGAGCGGAATAAGGTCTCTGATGTCGTTGGGGTTAGGAGTGCAGGAGCGCGCTCGTCAGCAGAGCGGGTGCAACAGCAGGTGCACGTCCGTCAGCAGGGGTACACCCATCGGAAGGGTGTGCGCTCATCAGGGAGAGAGAGTGTCCCCCGCGCCAGTCGGCACTCGGCAGGAGCTCGCCCAACAGCAGGAGCGTCCCGCTCTGCTTGGAGGCTTTGCCGCTGCTGTGCCCGCCGTACCACCCCTCGGCGGTTCTTTTACACCAATGTGCCGAAATATTCGTAGCTCTTGCGGATGCCTTCGGCCTCGCTGCCCAGTCCTTCATACTCCAGCACATACGCGCCTTCGTAGCCGCGATCCTTCAAACGGCGGACAATCTCCGCCAGGTCCACATCGCCCAGACCCAGGCTGACACCTTCGAAGGAGGTCCCGGCCAGCGATTTATAACGCCCATCAGGCAGCCGCACAAAATCCTTGAAGTGCACATGCGCCACCTCGCCGATCAGCACATCCAGCGCCGTCAGCGGCTCCTCGTCCACCAGCAGGAAGTTGCCGGTATCGAAGGTGGACTTCAGATAAGGAGAATTCACTTTGTCCAGGATCGCCTTCACCTGTACGCCGCTTCCGGCAAGCTTGCCGTGGTTTTCCAGACAAAGGGTGATGCCTGCCTTGCCCGCCGCTTCTGCAGCTGCACGCAAACCCTCTACAATCCAGCCCAAGGCATTGTCGTAGGTTACATGTTCTGTCAGATTACCGGAAAATACCCGGATGACGTTCACACCCAGCGCCTGCGCTACCGGAATGGCATCCAGAATTTCCTGGAGGGCGGCTTGGCGCTCCTCGGCATTTTCCTTGGCGAAATCATTGGCCACAGCATAGCTGGAAGCCCGGATGCCTTTGCTCTTCAAGGCGGCTACCACAGTGGGCAGCTCAATAGCGGCATTTTTCCAGAATACATTCAACAGCTCAACCTGCTTAATGCCTTCCTTATTGCAAAAATCTACAAAGTCCAGTACGGTCCAGCCGTTTTCTCTCACGGTCCGGTGGACGCTCCACATGCTCAATGAAAGTTCCATCTGATCCTCCTTGGTCATTCCATGGGAAGTTTAGTGACGTTCATATTACAAGAGATGTATAGGAGTGATACCAACTATCTTTATTGTAGGAGAAGGGGTGGGGGAAGAACAGGGTAGACCGATGACCTTTTTTGGTAACTTGATGCGGATTGTGGCAGACCCTAAGCCGCAGCCCGCGAGGTCGGCAAAAAACCGCCGGCAAAGCCCGTTGTTATTGGGGCGGACAGCCAAAAAGCCTAAACCGGCTCACTGGAAAGCCGGTCCAGGCTCAAGCTGCGGAAGAAAAGGAACCTCTCCGGCGGATATGGCTGGACAACGAAGCAGAGACAGGAAAGGTACCGCTTACAGTTCAAGCTCCTGCAGGAATTCCGGGTCCAGCTGCTCGGACAGCCGTTGGGTAATCCGGATGTTCAGAGCCGAAATGACTGTGCTGTGAAGGGACTCGGGAAGATCCTTGCGCACCGCGTCAAACTGGTTGTGGACGATTACGTCCATTACCCGCGGAGCCTGGTATTCCTCCGCACTGTTCAGATAACGCTCCGAAGAGCTGAAAACGGTTTCCCCAATCGCTTGGCCGTTGCAGTAGTGGACCTCCTTGGCCACAGACTTCTGGACGATCAGGTTCCCTTTTGCTGTCAGGAAAACTTCCGTCAGGGTTGAGGGGTAGATGATGCCGCAGAAGTTGGGGTCGTTCAAATGTGTATTCTCATCTTGTTTTTTCTCGAAGTGGGCGATGCGCTTGCAGTAGACGCGTTTGACCTCCTCGAAACGGCGGAGGCGGAACAGCGTTTCCTTAAACCCCATGGATTCCAGTCTGGATTTGTTAATGTACGTGCGTAATGCGCCTGTCAAAAATAGGGATACCGGACGGCTGTCGCCTTGGGACAAGTCGATGGCCTTTACCAGCAGATCCCTGTCAATTTCCAGATCGGGACCGGACAGACTGGAGAGATACTCCATGGAACAATCCTCCATTTATACATAGGATAGGGCTTACAATCTCATTATAAGAAAAAATAGGGTGCTTTCCCCGGGAGAAAAATGATAATATCATGAAACTTTGCCCTTGCGATCTCCGCTTGCATAGGGGGAGGGGGTATGTTATGATGAATGTGTTGAAGATACCCCCACAGGGTATATTGGATCGTAATCACAAAGCAGGAATATGAGGTGATTCAGATGGAAACGACAGGAACAGCCCAAAGCTCCTTTCAGATTACAGGCATGACCTGTGCGGCTTGCGCTGCCAGAATCGAAAAGGGGCTGTCCCGGATGGACGGGGTTACCCAGGCTAATGTGAATCTGGCGCTGGAGCGGGCAACGGTTGCATATGATCCGGCCAAGGTGACCGCCGAGGCGCTGGAATCCAAGGTGGAGGCACTGGGCTACGGCATTGCCCGCCAGTCGGTGGAGCTGGACATCAGCGGTATGACCTGCGCTGCGTGTGCCGCCAGAATCGAGAAGGGATTGGCCCGGATGCCTGGTGTCACCAAGGCCAATGTGAATTTGGCTTTGGAAACGGCCCATGTGGAGTGGGGCGGAGAGCTCTCGGCGGAGGACCTGATCCGCAAGGTTACTCAGCTGGGGTATACCGCTTCCCGGAAGGAAGCGCAGGGAGGAGACCGGGAGGGCCAGCGCAAGAAGGATATCCGGCACAAACAGATTGTGTTCGGGATTTCGGCGGTTCTGTCGCTGCCGCTTTTATGGTCCATGGTGGGGCATTTCTCGTGGACCTCCTTCCTGTGGGTGCCGGATGCCTTCATGAACCCGTGGGTACAGCTTGTGTTGTCCTCTGTAGTTCAATTCTGGATCGGCTGGCCCTTCTATAAAGGAGCGGCCAAGGCTCTGTGGAACGGCAGCGCCAATATGGATGTGCTGGTGGCGCTGGGAACGTCGGCGGCCTATTTCTATAGTGTATACCTTACCGGGGTATGGGCGGCGGATGGCGGGAGTGCGCATCATATGCCGGAGCTGTATTTTGAGACCAGCGCCGTGCTGATTACCCTGATTCTTCTGGGCAAGCTCTTCGAGGCCATGGCCAAGGGCCGGACCTCGGAGGCCATCCGCACGCTGATGGGACTCCAGGCCAAAACGGCGCTGGTGATCCGGGACGGAGCCGAGCTGCAGGTACCCATCGAGCAGGTGGTGGCGGGAGACGTGCTGCTGGTGAAGCCGGGTGAAAAAATTCCCGTGGATGCGTTGGTGCTGGAGGGCAGCTCGGCGGTAGACGAATCCATGATCACCGGTGAGAGCATTCCGGTGGAGAAGGCGCCCGGGCACCAGGTGATCGGGGCAACTATTAACAAAAACGGGGCCCTAAAGGTCCGTGCGGTCAAGGTGGGCCGGGACACGGCGCTGGCCCAGATCATCCGGGTGGTGGAGGAGGCCCAAAGCTCCAAGGCTCCCATCCAGCGGGTGGCGGACAAAATATCCGGAATTTTCGTTCCCGTAGTGGTCGCTTTAGCGGCGATTACCTTCCTTCTGTGGTATTATGCCATTGCACCGGGAGAATTCGCCGGAGCGCTGGAGAAAGCCATCGCGGTGCTGGTTATCGCCTGCCCCTGTGCCTTGGGGCTGGCTACACCCACCTCAATTATGGCAGGCTCCGGACGTGCCGCTGAGGCGGGCATCCTGTTTAAGGGCGGCGAGCATCTGGAGCAAACCGGGCACATCGATACCGTTGTGCTGGACAAAACCGGCACCGTCACCCACGGCAAGCCGGTGCTCACGGATGTGATTCCCGCCCCGGGCTGGCAGGGCGGGGAGGATCTATTGCTCCGCCTGGCGGCCGCGGCGGAGAAGCCGTCGGAGCATCCCCTGGCCGAGGCCATTGTCAGGGGGGCGGAGGAGCGGGGGTTGGTTCTGGCCGCCGCCGGAGAGTTCGCCGCGGTGCCGGGCTACGGCATCCGCGCCACGATAGAGGATCGGCGTTTGGCCGTTGGCACCCGCCGTCTCCTGGAGGAGAGCGGCGTGGATTTTGGCGGCGCCGGCCGGGAGATGGAACGGCTGGAGCAAGCGGGCAAAACCGCCATGCTGGTGGCGGTGGACGGGACTTATGCGGGCGTCCTGGCCGTGGCGGACACCATGAAGGAGTCCTCCCGCGAGGCGGTGGACCGACTGTTGAAGCTGGGCCTGACCGTGGTGATGCTAACCGGCGACAATCAGCGCACAGCAGAGGCCATTGCCAAGCAGGCGGGGATTCCCCGGGTGCTGGCGGAGGTGCTGCCGGAGGGCAAGGCGGAGGAGGTCCGCAAGCTCCAGCAGGAGGGCCGCAAGGTGGCGATGGTAGGCGACGGCATTAACGATGCTCCGGCCTTGGCTACAGCCGACATCGGTATGGCTATGGGCACCGGCACGGACGTGGCCATGGAGGCCGCGGACATCACGCTTCTCCGGGGCGACCTGAACGGCATCGCCGACGCCATCTACATGAGCCGCAGAACCATGGGGAATATTAAGCAGAATTTATTCTGGGCTCTGGCTTACAACTCCCTGGGCATCCCTATTGCCGCCGCCGGGTTCCTGGCTCCTTGGCTGGCCGGTGCGGCCATGGCCATGAGCTCGGTATCGGTAGTGCTGAACGCTCTCCGGCTGCAGCGCATCAAGCTGTAACCCCTGTAGGAAACCGCCTTTTCTAAAGCATTCCCATAAAAAAAGCAGAGCCGCCCCGCTTCGGCGGACGGACTTTGCCAGAGAGGAGGCTCGAGTAAAATGGAAGACAAAATGAATCAGGACAGCCAAAACCACTGCAGCCCTTCACATGGAACGGGCCATGAGGGAGCGGGCTGCTGCGACTCCACCCAGCCCCGCAAAAGCCATCATTCCCAGGAGATGAAGTCCAGCCTCGTAAACCGGCTCAACCGGATTGAAGGACAGATCCGTGGTGTGAAGGGGCTGATCGAGAAGGATGTTTATTGCGACGATGTCCTGAACCAGATCGCGGCGATTCAGTCCGCTCTGAACGGAGTGGGCAAGCTGCTGCTGGAGGGCCATATGAAATCCTGTGTGGTGGAGCGTATTTTGGAAGGGGACAATGAGGTTCTGGATGAGCTGCTGATCACCGTCAACAAACTGATGCGGTAATTGAAGGTGGCAGCGATCAAATATAATTTTTCAAAGGAGAGATTGAACATGGCACAAGCAACTCTGAAGGTAGAAGGCATGTCCTGCAATCATTGCGTAAAATCCGTAGAGGGCGCCCTGCAAAATATCGGAGCCAAGGGCACGGTGGACCTGGCGGCCAAAACCGTCACCGTGGAATATGATGCGTCCAAGCTGGATGAAGCCGCATTGAAGAATGCTATTGAAGACCAAGGCTACGACGTAGTCTGAAACAGGTGAAAACAGGGAAGCAGCACTTGGCGGGAAAGCCGTCTGTGCTGCTTTTTTCTTGTATACGGACTTCTCCGATACTGGGTGTGAAAAGTTTCACAATAATATGATAAAAATCATATCTCCCGTCTCGCTTCCCGTGCTACGGTGGGGAAAAGAGACAGCCGGAGGCCTGTGCACCACATGGAGCGGCCGGCAAGGAGGATAACATCATGACGGATCTGCTGGATCAGCTGTTTGAGACCCATTCGCTTACCAAGGATGAGATTATAGATGCGCTCCGCATGATGGAGGACCCGCAGCATAAATCGCGGCTGTTCGATTATGCTAACCGAACCCGTCTTGCCCACTACGGGCCGCGGGTATTTATGCGGGGGCTGGTGGAATTCTCCAACTACTGCCGCCGGGACTGCATGTATTGCGGCATCCGCGCCGGCAACCGCAATGCGGACCGGTACCGCCTGGCCCCTGAGGATATCCTCGCCTGCTGCCGGGAGGGATATGAATTGGGCTACCGCACCTTCGTGCTCCAGAGCGGGGAGGATATGTGGTACACGGTAGACCGGCTTACGGATATTCTGGGTATGATCAAGGGGGAGTTCCCCGACGCCGCGGTTACGCTGTCCATTGGGGAACGCAGCCGCAGTGAATACGAGGCGTTGTACAAGGCTGGCGCTGAGCGGTTCCTGCTCCGCCACGAGACGGCCTCCCGGGAGCTGTATGAGTCTCTCCATCCAAACATGTCCTTCGATAACCGGATGGAATGCCTGCGTATGTTGAAGGAAATCGGCTACCAGGTAGGCGCCGGATTTATGGTGGGGCTGCCGGGACAAACCCTTGAGCATCTGGCGGAGGATTTGGATTTCCTCCACCGTTTCCAGCCGGATATGATCGGCATCGGTCCGTTTATCCCCCACAGTGATACCCCCTTGAAGGGTTCGAAGGGCGGCACCGTGGACAATACCTTGGTGATGGTTGCATTTGCCCGTCTGTTGGTGCCCAAAGCAAATCTGCCGGCCACCACAGCTATGGGCAGCCTGGACCCGCAGGGCCGGGAGAAGGCCATCAAGGCCGGAGCCAACGTGGTGATGCCCAACCTGTCTCCTACCTCTGTCCGGGAAAAATACGCCCTCTACGAGAATAAAATCTGCACCGGTGACGAAGCGGCCCACTGCCGCGGCTGCATCGAGATGCGTATCAAGGTCAGCGGCTTCGAGGTGGATATGGGCCGGGGCGATAGCCTGAACTGGCAGGAGCCTGTGGAGGCGTAGCGCAATTGCATATATTGGGCGGCTGCCCGTTTTCATTGCACCAAACAAACTGAAAGACCCGCACACGGCTGCGTTCTGCTGCCGGATGCGGGTCTTTTTATTAGCTGGGCCTATTTTGATGTGAGATGTGAGGGTGGGAGATGGGCGATGGGAGACGGCGACTGGCGAAACGTCCTCGACTATCCTCAACTGTTCTCAACTGTCCTCGACCGTCCTCGACCGTCCTCGATCGTCCGCTACAACCCGGAAAATCCGCCTGGATCCTCGAAATGTTCATCCACAGTAACTGTAACGGAACTGAGAAGCGCTTATAGGGAGAAAATCGGCTGGCTCCAGCGTTAACGGAACTGAGAGACTGTTAGATGGGATGTGAGCGGCCTTAAGGCTGAGTTTGCTTCTGTAAGAGCCTCTGAGTTCCGTTAAAATTCCAATAAGCCGATTTTACTTTTTTAAGAGTCGCTCAGTTCCGTAAGTGATCAGGCCGCGGGGTGTTAGTCAGCCTCATACGGACCAAACCGCGCGCGGTTGGAAGGATGCGGGCAAGCTGCGTAAGTAATCAGTGCCGTAAGCGGTCAGGCTGCGGAAGCGGGTAAGCCGCAGAAGGAAACAGGCTGCGTCAGTGAGCCGATGCGTTTAGAAGCAGAGGGAACACCATCAACGGTGTTCCTTTGTTACTGCTGCCGGTAGATCCGGTACAGCAGGACGGCAGCCTCGGCGCGGGTCAACGGGTCCCGGGGCCGAAGCAGGGCGCCATCTCCCTCGATCAGCCCGGCGTTGATGAAGGCGCCTGCTGCTTCGAGAGCGTAACCGGCCACCTGGGCCGAGTCTTCAAAGGCTGATAGCGGCTCTCTATCTGCCGGAGCGGAGGCGGCATGCGCTGTGAGCGCTTGGCCGCCCAAGGCCCGATAGAACAGCGCCATCATCTCCTGGCGACTGACGGACTCATCGGGGGCGAAACGGTTATTCTCCCGGCCTTCGATCCATCCGGCCGAGCGGGCTTGTGCTAGTGCTTCGTAGTAATACGCGGAGGCACTGACGTCGGCGAAGGGCTCTGCCCAGGCTGACGGATTAGCGGCGGCGGGTTGAAGCAGGCGGGTGAGTACCAGGGCCAGGTCCGCCCGGGTCAGCGGAGCCCCGGGATCGAAGCGCCCGTCTGTTCCGCCTTCGAAAAGCCCCTTAGCCGCCAGTACCTCCGCTGCTTCTTGGACCCATGAGTAGCTGCCCAGATCAGGGAAGTTTTTCGGTTCAGCCAGCACAACGGCAAATGTGCCCAAGTGAGCGGGACGGAACACGATGCTCTTGGTGTCCGCATCGTAGCGGCCGCTGGGTACGGGCACAGCCTTTCCTCCATCAGACAGCGCATAGACACCCAGGTAGCTTAACATGGATTGCTCGGCAGCCGCCGGTTCATAAGCCACAGCTAGTCTGACGGTGGTTTGTCCGCTGTCCCAGGACAGGGCTTTCCCGCCTGCATACAGGGTGAACTCCAACACCGGGCGTTTCCCGGTAAGGGTGGCCAATTGCAGGTTTGTTGTTTCGGGTGCCACTTTGGAAACGCTCAGGGTCACCGGCACGCCAATTGTTTGACCTTCCAGCATGTTGCCCGGCAGTGTCAGATCTACACCCGGGATTTCCACCCTGATGCGGCGGTCTGAACCGCCGGAGGTTAACGCTGCAGCAGGCAGCTCCAGCATATACCGCTCTGCTCCGGCTGCCTCCGCGATGCGGATAACCGTCTCCTTAACACCTGCCGGACCAGGGGGCGCTTGGCTGAAGGCTTGCTCCAGAAGGGCCGCCTCCACCTTGGCCAGAGCTTTGCCTTCCCCGGCCAGCGGCTGGGCGGCAATTTGCCCCTTCTCCAAAAGAATGGAGGATTGGGAGGACGCAGTGGTTTCAGAGGGAGTGGAAGCAGCGCTGCCACTGGTAGAAGAGCCGGAGCCGCTCTCCGAGCCGCTGCTGGAACCACTGCCCGATCCGGAGCCGCTGCCGGAACCACTGCCCGATCCGGAGCCGCTGCCGGAACCACTGCCCGATCCGGAGTCACTGCCGGAACCGCTGCCCGACCCGGTGTCGCTCCCCGAGCCGCTGCCCGTTCCGGGTTCGTTCCCGGAGCCGCCTCCGTTATCGCCGCCATCTCCACCTGCGGCTGCGCTCTTGAACACTGCTGTGAAGGTATGCCCCGCGGCTCCATCCGTTGCCGCCGTCAAGTGGACGCCGTCCGCATCCACCACTACGTCCACGCCTTCGTCCTTCTCCACCAGTTCCAGCCCCTCACGGGCTAACGTGATGGTGACGGAAGCCTGCTGCTGTGTGGGATCAGCTACGGACACCTTCACAGTTCCGCCGCCGCTTTCCTTCACCATCACGGCCGCCGGTTGAATGGCGGTGATGCTCTCTACCGTTCCCGCCTGCCAGAAATTAGCTGCAGTCAGCCCCAGCTTGCTCTCCTTTACGGCGTGAACAGCATTGTTGCTGCTGAGCACCTGCACATCGGGATGTGCGCTGTAGTCTGCAGTGGCGCCGGCGCTTTTGCCCGGCAGGAGCACATAGGAGTACCCGGCATTCTGCGGATTGCTCCCATGATTGAAGGCCAGACTCAGATAATTGCGGGTCCTGAGTGTGTCGGATTGAGTGGTGTTGATGTCCTTCCAGGCACCGGTTCTCGCTTCACGCAACCCGTTCACCGCCGGGGCTTCAGGGAATACATAACCAATGTCCGCCCCCGGCACATTGCCGGAGAGATGGGCCCATCGGGTGCCTTCCATCGTCTCCGACCAACCCAGGGACCCATCCTTCACAGTCCCGTTTACAGTCAGCGTGTTGCTGTTGTCGCCGGACAGCTTGCGGTTCTCCACAATGGTCTCCACCGTCCGGCCGTCCCCGCCGCTGATGCCGGAGCCAACAGCGACAATTTCGTCGTCGAAGGCGAACCAGGATTTTTTGCCGGCCAAGGAGCTTCCCGTGCTTCCGCTTAAGGAAAAGTCCATACCCGCTCCGCTGTACAGACTGTCCATGGTCACACCGCCTACCCAATTCTGCGGGTTATAATAGGCGGCCCAGGCTACCGGAGCCTGGTAGGAGCCGTCGGTGGTGGTACCGGCCAGGCGGTACGAATCCACGGTAGGCCAATAATCATCCATATATTGGGTCAGGTCACTGTTGTACAGGTAGGTCATGCCCAAGCCGGTGTACCAGCCCTTGAGATTCTCGCCGTTGCCGAACTCGAAGGCGGAAATCCGGTCGGAGAACATGGCCGTGGCGAAACCATAACCCTCCCGCAGGTTTACCACTCTGTCCATTCCGGCGAACACCTGGCTTTTCACCAGCTCGCCACGGGGTCCGGTGCCGGGGTCATCCATAATGGCCTTCAGCAGCACCATATCGTACAAGGACAATCCCGTATACGGATTTTCCACGGTAGTATCCGTAAGAAACCATTCCTTGACCATCCGCTTCATCTCCAGCGCCTGCCCGGCAGGGGCCGACTGGGCCAGCCTCAGGATGCAGAGAATGGTGGACTTGGCTTTGCCGCTGCTCTCCCGGGACATGCCCCGGCCATTGACAATATCCATCATCAGGCCCTTGTAGATCACCGGCTCGAAGGTGCTGGAAATCCAGTTGAACACATTGTTCACGTTAGGATCGGACACGGCCCATTTGGACCCTTTCAACAGATACATGATGTCCGCCGTATTGTTCAGCCATACGGAGCCGTAGCCGCCTGTGTAAGCGATGTTAAAATGCTGCACCAGAGAGCCGTCCTCATACACGCCGTCCCCTGACTTGGTGTAGATGTACTCCGGCCCGATGGCGGCGCTGCCCTGGACGATCTTGTATGGGGACTGGCCGACAATCCCCCGCACCGTAACGGCGACCGCCTTGTCCAAAAGATTGGCTCCCGTTTCCCGGAAGTCGTCGTTAAGGGACTTACGCTTCACCGGATCAGGCACAAACCGGTCGATGGCCCGGAGATAATTGGCGATCCGCACAGGACCCAGTTCATCGTACATCAGCACCATGGTATCCCCCAAGGCCTTGGGGATGCTGATCTCCCAGTGGTACCAGTTGTCGTAAATTTTGGCGATATTCTCGTTGTAGCGCTGGGCGTAAAGCCAATCCAGAGCGGAGATGATGTCATCCCGCAGCTGTATATCTTGATAGAGAGGCGACCCGGTGTAGGAATAGGCCAAGGCCATATTTTTGACCAGACCGAAGGTGTTGGAAAGCTGGGCGGACAAGGTGGTGGAGCTGTTGTCCTGCCACAGATAGGTCCGGTTGGCAGACTTGTTCAAGGTGTCCCAACGGCCTGTTCCGCCGGGATTGGTGATCTGGTAGACGGCGTTTATGACCGTCTCCTTCATGTCAGGATCGCCGGGATTGTACAGGCTGTTGCCTGTAAGCCGGTCATACCAGCGGAGCCTCAGGTCCGCTGTGGCGGCAATATCCGCAGGAGCCTCCACCACCACCGTGCATTCCGCGTACAACGCACCGTCCGGAGTAGCCGCCCGGACCACCGCCTCCCCCAGGGACAGGGCTGTTACCGCGCCGTATACCACCCCGGCCACCGTCGGATTGCTGGAGCTCCAGACCACGGTTTTGTCTGCGGCGTTGGCCGGCTGGAGAATGGGCGTAAGCTGAATTTGCCCGCCCTGCTGCAGCTCCAGGAAGGAATCCGGCAAGGCAATGCTTGTCAGTCCGTCAAATTGCACAAAAGAAGCGTCATCCAACCATACCACTCCCGTTCCCGTCTCGAACATGACTTCCACCCGGACATTGTTGGCAGTGGAGGGTACGGTAACGAACAGCTCCCGAAGGGTCCAGTCCGTTGTCCCCTTCACCGTTAAGGTGGGGCCGTTGCCGGTTTTGGTGCTGCCGTTGTAATAATACGTGCGGAATATGACGCCGCTGGAGGAAGTGACCTGATCCGTTTTCATCCAGATGCCCAGCTTGTAATTGCCGCCGGGCTGAACCGCCACACCTCCGTTAACGGACACGTTGGTGCGGGATTGTTTGGTCTGATCAATCTTCACCGAAGACTGTCCGCTGCGGTAAACCGCCTGATCCACGGATACCACTCCTCCGGCGGTGGCAAACCAGACGCCCCAGCCTTCAGGCGCTGCTCCGTTCAGCCAGGCCGAATTGGCCGCCGTTTCCTCAAAGCCGGGATTGGGAATCAAATTTTGACCCCCACTGCCGCCGCCGGCTTTGGCGGAAGGAACAATGCCGGGCCACATTCCGGCCACCAGGCTGATTGCCAAAAACAGGCATATTCTTTTGATCATGTCCCGTCCTCCTTTATACGTTAGAAGTATCATTTTCTATCATTGCGGAAGCGGGGGGCGGAAGACAATCGACGATTCATGCCTGCATCGTTGATTTTTTGTATCGGAGGTGCTGGCCCTGAAAAAATCCGTGTCATCCGGGCGGATGTCCATATCCTTCAAGCTGCAGTTCCATATAATGGGATGAACCCCTGGTATCCATGCACAACAGGGCAAAGGAGGCACAAGAGGTATGGAATTGATCAACCCCATTTGCGACGAAAAGCTTCGTCCCCATATGGGTAAACATGTGTGCGTTGTGCTGGTGGACGGCACCACCATCTACGGGACCCTGGACGGACTGAACGGCCAACAATTGATGTTGAAATCCTGCTTTGCGGGCGGCGAGGCTGTCTCCACCAACAGCACCAAAGCCAAGGCGCAGCTGACCAAAAAACAAAAAACCGCCCAAACCTCGGCATTAGGCGGTTATCCCTACGGCGGCGGCTTCGGGTACGGCGGCGGAGCTTGGGGACTGGATCTGGCTCTGATCGCGCTGCTCTTCGCCATTCCTTTCCTCTGGATCTGACGAAAGCAGCGGACCATATCGGCATTTCCTGCATAAACGGGCTTCCGGCCTCTTCAACCGGGCCCGTTTTTTGCCGTCCGGAGGGACCAAAAGCAGTACTAATTGCCAAGCCGAAAGGAATACATATGAAACTATCCGGAAGGTTAGGGACTGTTCTACAACCCGGCACAATCAGCTCCCGCATGGGTTATAAAAAAACAGCCCCGAGGAAATTTACTTGCAAAAAGGAGGTGGGCCTGCCGCTTGAATATTCAAGGGCAGGAGGGGTGTTGGATTCCGTTCCGTTGCCGCTTGGCATAAGCCTGCTGCTTGCGCTGCTTCTTGTGTTGATGAATGCCTTCTTTGCAGCGGCCGAAACAGCCATTGGCCGAACCCGGCCCGGACGGTTTCATGCGTTGAAGGAACTTGGATCTCTCTCTGGCCGGAGCGCCGGCAAAATCGGGGATAATCCGAAAGGCTTTCTGTTCGTTTGTCAAATGGGTGTCACCCTGGCCTCCCTCTGTATGGGGCTGTGGGGCGCGCTTGCTGTTGGTTCCCTATTGCAGCCGGTACTGGATTCCGGCATGCTGGCCGCATTAATCGGTATGGTTCTGGTGCTGCCGGTACATCTATTGGCCGGAGAGCAGCTGCCGAAGCATGTGGCCGCATCCAACCCGGAAAAAATGCTGCTCCATTGTGCGGTTCTTTTGACCTTCATTTACCGGATCGTTCATCCGGCCTATCGGCTGTTGACCGCCGGCTTCCGGCGAATTGCGGAAGGGGCGGGTATGGAGCCGGAAAAAAATGTGGAAGCCCTTCACAATAGCACCGACATCCGCCTTCTGGTGGAGGAATCCCGCGGCAACGGCTCGCTGGACCACACGGAGTTTACGCTGGTGCGCAATATTTTCAGCTTCTCGGAAACCAGTGCCCGGGAGGTGATGATTCCCCGTACGGAAATGGTCTGTCTGTTCGCCCAGCTCCCTTACCGGGAGAATATGGCCATTGCCCTGGAGGAACAGCTGACGCGGTATCCGGTATGCGACCCGGATAAGGATAATATTATCGGGTTTATCCATATTAAGGACTTGCTCCGCCCCGGTGTGGGGGAGAAGGACCTGCGCAGCGTCATCCGGCCGCTGATCAGCGTTCCGGAGACCATTCCCATCAGCTCCCTGCTGGGACTGATGCAGAAGCGCAAAACCCAGATCGCCCTGTTGATCGACGAGTATGGAGGAACCTCTGGTCTGGTGACCGCCGAGGATATTCTGGAGGAAATTGTCGGGGAAATCCAGGATGAATTTGATGAAGAGCGGCCTGCCGTGGAGGCGGCGGGAAACGATATATGGTCTGTGGACGGTCTTTTGCTTCTGGAGGAGGTGAATGAGCGGCTTGGCCTCAGCCTCATCTCGGAGGATTACGATACCCTGGGTGGGTGGCTGTACGCCCAGTTGGAAAGCCCGCCCCACCGGCACCAGCGCATCCGGACGGGTGGGTGTGAGCTGATGGTAGAGGAGGTGGACCATCTCCGCATTTCCCGGGTTTTGATCCGGCTCTATACGCAGGAGGAAGAAGGGGAGATCGCATAGCGGTCTCCTCTTGCTATCGAAACCTGGCCGGGGCTTTTGGCCAATTGGGCGTTGACCGTGAGGGTCAACGTTTTTTTGTTGAAGCCTTCACGGCCCGTCCGGGCGGACGCGGACTGCCGCAGTCGATACTGGTATCGCCCCGACTGAGCTACCGCCACCATCGCCACCACCATCGGCTGCTTCCTAACGAATCTCAGCAACGTTATTTTGCCAATCGCCTCTTTTCTCTGTACTAACGAATCTGTGGAAGCTTATTTCGCAGAAAGAAGCTCCCATTAGCCCGGTGACTACGAAATAACGCGGCTCAAATTCGTTACATGTTTCAACCGGGTGTTTTTGCCGAAATAAGCAGTCTCATATTCGTTAGAAGTTGGCGGGCCCGATTTGCAATTACGGCATGGTCGAGACCCCGATCACGCCGCGGTCACTTTTTTTCACTTTCTTTATTTACTTTTCTTGAAAATAATAAGCGTCTAATTGTATAATATAAAAAGCGATAATCATTTTCATTTAGGAGGCGTTATTTATGAGTTCTGTATTGTTCATTAAAGCCAATTCCCGCCCTGCCGATCAGTCTGTTACAGTTCAGTTGTATGAGGGCTTCCTGCAAGCTTACAAAGCAGCCCATCCCGGGGATGAAGTCACCGAGCTGGATCTGTTCCAAAACCCGCCTCCATACTACGATACCGTACATATGACCGCCATGTATAAACTGGCCAACGGTTACGGGCTGACAGAAGAAGAAACAGCGGCTGCCGCACAGGTGAACGGTTATCTGGATCAATTCCTGGCCGCGGATAAGGTGGTTATCGCCTTCCCGCTGTGGAATTTCTCCGCTCCGGCACAGCTGGTCAGCTATCTCCACTTCCTGAGCCAAGCAGGCAAAACCTTCAAATATACCCCGCAGGGACCTGTCGGTCTTGTGGGCAACAAAAAGGCCCTGCTGTTGAACGCCCGCGGCGGCGTTTATTCCGTGGAGCCCATGCAGTCTCTGGAAATGTCCTTGAGCTATGTCCGCAATGTCCTGAGCTTCTGGGGCATCACCGATATTGAAACCATCGTGATAGAAGGCCACAACCAGTTCCCTGACCGTTCCCAAGCCATCGTCAAGGAAGGCGTAGATCAGGCGGTTGAATTGGCGGGCCGGTTCTAACAGGCACGTCTTATAAGTAAAGCTCCTTTCCCCGCGGGGGAAGGAGCTTTTTGCCGTTCCGGCACATAAATGGACTGCAGAGGAGGGACCCTAACGGCATTCGTAAGCCAAAGGAAAAGAAGGAGCAAACGGACACATGGACAAAAAAATGAATCTGCTGATGTTCTCCGGCGAATACGACAAAGCCATGGCCGGCTTAATATTAGCCAATGCGGCCAAGGAAATCGGCGTGGATGTGACGATGTTCTTCGCCTTCTGGGGGTTGTGTCTGGTGCGGGACCCGGAGCATATGACCCTGGAGGACAAAACGCTCTACGAAAAAATGTTTGCCATGATGACACCCAAAGGGCCGGACCAGCTGCCTCTGTCCCGGATGAACTATGCCGGCTTGGGCAAGCACATGCTGGAGGAGATGCTGAAGGACGATGAAGCGCCGCAGCTGATCCATTTTTTGAAGGGAGCCCGGAAGAAGCACATCAAGTTTTATGCCTGCCGCCTTTCGGTGGAGGTGATGGGCTTTAAGCCGGAGGAGCTTCTGCCCGAGGTGGAGATAATCGATGCCAAAACCTATCTGAAGGACGCGCTGGATTCGGATATGCAGCTGTTTATCTGACAAAATATATATGGGGTGCTTGCCGGGACGTTGTCACCGGGGCGCCCTTTTGTTTATGGGATTATTTATTGAACCGTGCGGAAATACCGGTACACCCGCTCCAGCTTCGCCTGTTGTTTGCCCTTGGGGCTCTCCATACTCCCGAATTGGAAAAACCTCACGTCCTTCATGCCGACATAGTTAAACAGCGCTTTGCGCATCAGCATTTTGTGGGCGTTATTCAGCCACAGGCGCAGGTACAAGGCCGGTCCCATCATGGTGGAAATGCAAACAACAGACTTTCCCTTCAGCAGCCCCTCCGGAAGCAGTCCGCCATTGGACCGGTACCCAAAGCCGGAAACAAAGATCCGGTCGATAAAGCCCATCAGCATGGCCGGCGGCCGCCCCCACCAGATGGGATAGATGAATACAATTTTGTCCGCCCACCGGATATTGTCCCAATAAGGAACCAGCTCCGGGTCCTTGTCCAGATCCCGCCTGCGCTTCTGCTTGTTGAACACCAGCACCGGATTGAACCCCTCCCCGTACAAGTCTGTTACCCGGACCTCCTCAATCTTCCCGTTTTCTCCTGCTCCTTTTATCACCTGCTGCAAAAAAGCGCCGTTCAGACTTTCATGATTGGGATGGGTGTAGATAATCAGCAGCTTCATGCCGTTCACTCCTTTTCATTATCATTGGATAACTAAAAGGTAGCATGGGAAACACATTGTTGTCAAATGATAATTATAAATTGATAATTGTATATAGATAAGTAATTTGGTATGGTGTCAGTAAGTGAGGTGATCCCATGGACAAACATGAATTGTTCCGGCAGTTTGTTGTTTTTACGGCGGCTGTCCATCAAATAACCGAGGAGCTGACCCAGGGGGTACGGTCCGAGGACGTTACCCAGGCCCAATATAAGATTCTGGAGTATATCTCCATCAAGCAGCCGCTTACCTTGAGTGAAATCAGCAGCTGCATGCATATGTCCCTGCCTAATACCAGCCGGGAGCTGAGGAAGCTGACGGAGAAGGGGCTTTGCCAGAAGATTACCGATCCGGAGGACCGGCGCAAGCAGCTTTTCCGCCTAAGTGAAGCAGGAGAAGAGATGATGGGGCAGGCATTCCAGCGGATTGAGGAGCGGTTTGCGGCCCATATAGGAGGCATCGGGGACAGTGAGCTGGAGGAGATTGGGGCAGCCCTGAAGCTTCTGCAGGATAAGGTGTTCCGCTAGGGAGTGTCTTCATCCCCTAAGCCCTAAGACCACGGGAGGAGACTCCCGGTCGGGCTTAAGGAGCAGGCTGGAGAAGCCCGCGGCTGTAGAGGGAGGTTCAGCGGAAGGAGGAGGCAGATATGACTTATTTTGTGACTTCCGCCATGACTGTTATCACTACGAGGAACCGCATCTGGCGCGTATAGTGAAGCTATTGTTTTATTACCTATGCAAAGCAGGTGTGTGTTCATGAAAGACTTATTCAAGAATCCCAGGTTTATCAAGCTATTTGCTGCGGGAGTCACGTCCCAGTTGGGCAATACCATCGGGAATATGGCGCTGGCGTTCTTTCTGCTGGACCGTTTCTCCACCCAACCCTTCTATGCCACTCTGGCGGAGCTGATGTATTCCGCACCGACGCTCCTGGTTTTCTTCCTGGTGGGAGTTCTCGCCGACCGGATGGACCGCAAGCGGATCTGCGCCTACAGCGACTGGATCCGGGCAGGCCTGACAGTGGGGCTGTTGGGAGCTGTGACGGCAGGCTGGATGCCGCTGGTATTTCTCGTGTTATTTATCCGGAGTGCCGTCGGCAAATTCTTCTATCCTGCTCAATCGGCCCTGATGCAGAGCATTCTGAAGGAAGAGCATTACACCACGGCTGCGGGTATGAATCAGATGGTATTCAGCCTGTTTATGCTGTTCGGAACCGGACTGGGGGCTTTGGCTTATCATTACATCGGCATCCAAGGAGCCGTTCTGGTGGACGGTCTCGGATTTCTCATATCCGGGGTGCTGATCCAGTCCATGCGGATTGAAGAGAAGGACCGGCTGCCTAACGGCCGCACACGCTGGAAGGATATCGGGCTGCCGCTGATCGTGGAGGATTTCCGCAAGGGCATCGGGTATATCTGGACCAATAAGCTGCTGCTGGCGCTGATTACCGGCTTCTTTATGCTTGGTTTCATTAACGGATCCTTTGCGGTGCTGCCGATGTTTACCATGAAATACAAGCTGGCTCCTGACGATTATCAGCGCTACAGCTCGCTCTTTTCCATTTTCCTGGGGATCGGTGTTTTTCCGGGTAGTCTGGCAGGGGCTTGGCTGATCCGCAAATGGGGGTTTATCCGGATCATGATAGCAGGTCTTCTGGCATCGGGGATTGTGGGGGTGGGAATGCTCTTCGCAACCAACGTCTGGGTGTATCTGGCGGCTACGACTTGTGTTGGCCTTACTATTGGTCCGCTGAACGTAGCCATTGGAGGCTGGATGCCCCGGATTATTGATTCCGGCATCCGCGGCAGAGTCAACGCCTGGACCGACCCTATTATGATGGCATCGCAATCGGCTGCTCTGGGTCTGATTGCCGTACTGTTCCCGAAATATATGACGCTAGAGGCCGCTTATACGGCGGTGGGCGTCTGTCTGATATTGACGGCAGCCTTGTACCTGTGGAAGCTGCCGCGGCTGGCAGCCAGCCAAGGGGGCTGGAACGCCGGCCGGGAGACAGCCGGTGCCGTCCCGGAAAACAGCGGAGCTTCACTGGCCGGTGTCTCCTCTCTGGAGGAAACGCTGTAAAACGCAGGCTGGCGTGAAAACGCAGGATTGCAGTTGCATCCCGGCCCATCCCCACCCATAATATACCTATACAGGTATGATGTCTGATTATAGAGAATGGGAGGATGCCGGGATGAAATTTGACGATGACGTGAAGAAGCGGCTGAAGCGGATTGAAGGCCAGGTCCGTGGTGTGCTCAAAATGATGGAGGAGGGGGAGTCCTGCAAGGATGTGGTCAGCCAGCTGGTGGCTGTCCGCAGTGCCGTGGACAAAACCGTAGCCTATGTAGTGGCCTCCAATCTGGAGAAAACCCTTCTGGAGGAAAAAGCCGGGAGCAAAGCCAATAAGGCTGTGAAGGATGCCGTTGATCTGCTGATCAAGAGCAAATAATGGCCAAGTAACATTGGCCAAGCAGCAACAGGAGGAGGAAGCAGGTCAGTCGCCCCCGCCGCCTCCTCCGCAATCGCCTCCGCCTGAATCCGACGAGCCGCCATCATTGCTGCAGCTATCGCCGCCCCAATGGCTGTCGGAATCACTGTGGCGATGGCCGCTGTCATAAGAATCTCCTCCGTGGTAGAACCCGGAGGATTCCCCGCCGCCATTGTAATACCGGTTCCTGGCGTTTGTTCTTCGGCCCGCGAATACCGCCCCCGCAATAATCACCATCAACACTACAAAAAATCCCATGGCTGCTCCACTCCCATCTCTATATGATTGCAAGCATGGATGTCAGCACCGGGCTGTCACAAGACATCGGCGCTTTTTTGCTTGTCCAGCTTCCATTTGGTAAAGGCAAGGAATTCCTCCAATTGCTCCTTGGTGACGCCGCTTTTGCGCGCTTCCTGAAGAATCGCCACCCAATCCGCATCCAGCGGCTCCTCGTCATGATGCTGCAGCAGGTCCTGGGGAGCAACCCCCAATACCGCAGCCACCTTCTCAATAAACGAAATGGAGGGGTTTTTCTGAATGTCCCGTTCAATGGTGCTGAGATACGATTTTGCCACGCCCGCCCTGTCGGCCACATCCGACAAGGACAATCCCCGTTCCAGGCGGAGCTTCTGAATCCGTTTCCCGATCATAGCTGATGCCTCCTCATGCTGTTACCAAGATGGTTACAGTATACCATAATTGTTCGTTTTGGAGAACTACCTTCACTGGAAAAAGGAAACCGTCTTTTCCGGCTGAATTTCCTTCATTGACAAAATTCTGTAACAATTTTATAGTTATCCGTGAAGGAGATTATTCAAATTATCAATTTAGAATAATTCATTATTCGGTCGGTTGTACAGATTTTTTCACCTTTTTCGGCAAAATTTTCGGATAATAATTTTTTCTTCCCATAGGCAGAGAATCCTGTTGGTCAATTAAGGCCGGCAATAATTCCAGAAGCGGCAGCGGCAGGTGCTTTTTGGACTGTTTTTCCTATCCGGCGCGTTAGATGATTATTTAGTCCCGGTATCCTCTGCGCCGGTATCGGAGGGGGACGTTTCCTCCGACTTTGATGAAAGCCTCTTCCTTTTTTCCATTTGGCGGGAGCAAGAGAGTTCGTTTTGGGAAACAGCCGTCAGGAAAAAGGCTGTTAACCGGCTCATATTGGAGGAAAGGCGGGATGGTTGTGAGCCTCGAGCATAAAAACAGGGAAGAGTCTGCAGGCCCGCAGATAGCGGTGCAGACAATGGCTGCGGCAATGGAGGGTCAGGTTATGGAATGGGGTGGCGGAACGGTGGGAAGGGAAAGGGAGAAGCTGGCTGCCTCCGGCTTTCCCCCGGACACCCGTAAGGAAACGGGCAGCCGTATTCATCTGTTTTCCTTCACGGTTTCTGTGCTGCTCACCGTTCTGGCCTTCGGGGCCGCTCTGTACGGAGAGCTGCCGGCGGATCTGCTAGTGCCGTTTTTGATGCTTATGGCTGCACTCCAGCTGTTTCTGCAGCTGATCCATTGGACGCGGCTGAAAAGCCGGAACGACCTCTTATCTATCCTCAGCCTGGCCTTTGGAACCATTCTCACACTTGTCGCCATGGGGGCGGCGTTGTATTGGGTTTGGATCTGAGACTGGCGTGCGGCTTCATGAAATGGTATCGTTAGGAAAGAAGGGAAGGCGCCTGTCCCGGAGGGTGTGTAAGCAATCACAGCCTCGGCAGCGCTGCCCTACTTTTCATGAAACGGACGGGGATCATTCGGATATGGAAAATGTGCTTCCGACAATATGTACACTGCTGATCGCCATTAGCGCCACTTTCGTGGGATTTGGCTGGTATGCCATCGTGAAGGGCCGCCGGGAGCGGCACCAGAAGCTGATGCTTTGGGGCGCCGCGACGGCTCTGTTGTTTTTCCTTTTATATGTGGGGCGGACTGTGTTTGTGGGGAATACCTCGTTCTCTGAGGAAGCGCCGGTTTGGGTGAGGGATGCATACTACGTGTTCCTGCTGTTCCATATTGTACTGGCGACGGTGGCCGGTGCCTTCGGGCTTGTCACCTTGTACCAGGCCTACAAGAAGAATTTCGTCCGGCACCGGAAGCTGGGAAGAATTGCCGCTGTTCTGTGGCTGTTCACCGCCCCCACCGGGATTATGGTCTATGTGCTCCTGTATCTGCTGTATCCGGGCGGCGCCACCAAACCAATGATTGACGCCATTTTCCGGTAAGCCCATCGCCTGCGAAATGCGGTTTTCGGCTATTCTTCCTTGTCCTTCTTGTCCAGGCCCTTCACTTGGGAGAAGATAACCGCGAACAGAATGCCCATGGAAATCCCCAAAGCGGCATTCTTTAGAACCATGCCAAACAGAAGACCAAAGGATACACCAAAAGGAATAGCAAGTGCCAACGATTTTTTCTGCATAAGCTCCTCCTCCTTTTTATGACATACGTATTTGGAAGCAGGAGGGTTTCACAAAAATGACACAAGTTCAAAAAGCCCCCGCCAATAGTAGCGGAGGCTTTTTGTTTAGAGAGCCAAACCTTAACAGACTTACGGGGCCTGATAATAATCCATCACGGACATTTCCTGAAAGCCGCAGGAGGTGTAGATGTGCAGCGCGTTGGCATTTTTGGCTTCCACATCCAACTCCGCTTCGGGAATATTCCGTTCCCGGATCAGGTGCAGCGCTTCCCGCAGCGCCGCCTTGCCGAAGCCTTGACCCCTCAGCTCCGGCACAATGCCGAAGCCGCTGATAAAGGCGGATGAATCGGCATAGGTGATTTTGATCCGGCCGATATCCGTTCCGTCCCGCTCTATCAGATAGGTAATCTCATTGCGTATTTCCTCTTCCTCCGGAAGAACATTCTCCTCCCCGATTCCGCCGAAAATCGCCACATCCAGCCGCTCCAGCCCCGGTACATCCCCATTGTTGGCCTTCCGCAGCGTCACCAGACCTGAACGCTCCGCCGCAGGCTGCCCTCGCAGCCGCATGCGGTACTCCGAGAAGTCATACACCCCGCGGACCGAGCGGATAAAACCCTGGCCGGATTCGGATTTCCCGTCGGACAGAAGCAGAATTTTGTCGAAGCTCCGTTTACCGCATTCCTCCAAAGCCAATCCGCAGAGCCGGGTGAAAATCCCCTTCCTCCGGTAATCCGGATGGGTCATGCCGTTGAGCTCGGCAGCATTGCCGCCAAAGCTGGCGATGCCCAGATAGGACACCAGCTCTCCGTCTGCATAGTACAGGAATTCGTTCAGCTCCTTAATGCCGGGTTCGGCGGATTTGGGGCGGTGCAGCCGGTAGTCCGTCTCCAGCTTCAGGTTAGTGCCGTCCTGGCTGTGGCAGATCGCCTCCAGCCGGTTAATCTCCGCAAATTGCGTGTGGGTAATATATTGTTTGATGACGATGCTGTCATTGCGGACCGCTTCGTTTTCGTTACCATTCATGCGCATTCTCCTTTCCCTTGCCCGATAAGCATAGTATGGCAAAAGGAAGAAGAAAAGAGGCGAGTTCCGTTTTAATAAAAATTGCCGTTAGGGTTTGCAAACACAGCCTAGGGAACGGTGTAGATATTCGGCTGGGTGACAGCGCCCATGCCGTCTCCCAAATAGAAGCTGGTATGCGGCGGCTGGTTATATGCTACATTCTGCCAAGCCACACCCAGACGGTAGATGGGATCATGCATCAAGGTATAAATCTTGTTGGTCGTTACCGCTGTAGTAGTGTAAACCCGCAGCGCGCTGCTGTCGGCTGTCCGCCAGATGGCTTCCTCTCTCCAGTCGCCCAGGAGATCGGCCTGCAGGGAGGGGTTGCCCTTGGTGCCGTTGTTGGAGCTGGTGCCGGTAGCCGTCAGCAGGTTGCCGGTGGTTTTGGCGGTGTAATTCCACTTATCGATTTTGCCCACATTGGAGCTGTGGTCCAAGAGCTCACGAAGCAGATCGCCGTCCCACCAGATCCCGAAGTTAATGGAGGAGGGAATGGTTGAGCTGATCAGCGTGCCTGTGGCCGAGCGCAGGCCAACTCCGTTGGAGGCCCACACCTCCTCACCCTTGTAGGTGGGATCGATATCGGCGGACATGCCGCGTCCCGTATCGGCGCTGGTTTTGACACCCCACAGCACGGTGCCGTTTTTGGCGTCGAACATATACGCACCGTAGGCCGCCGAGGTGTTTTCATTCACCTTAAACACCTCCAGGCCTGCCCGGTCCGGGTTCAGGTCGCCCATATGCATCGCATCCCCATGGCCCATGGCGGTGTTATACAGCTTGGCCCCGTTGTCGTCAATCGTCAGGGCGCCGTATACAATTTCATCCTTGCCGTCTCCGTCCACATCGCCGACGCTGAGGTTATGGTTTCCCTGCCCGGCGGTACCGGAGTTGGTGGAGCTGTTGCTGTCGAAGGTCCACTTGCGGGTCAGGGTATTGTTCCGCCAGTCATACGCCACCACTACGGAGCGGGTGTAATAGCCCCGGGCCATAACGATGCTGGGATGTACCCCATCCAGATAAGCGACACAGGCCAAGAAACGGTCTACCCGGTTGCCGTAATTGTCGCCCCAATCGGAGACATTGCCCCGGGCAGGCAGGTAATCCACGGTGGTAAGGGCTTTGCCGTTGGTGCCGGAGAATACTGTCAGGAATTCCGGGCCGCTCAGAACATAACCGCTGGAATTCCGGTAATCCGCGGAGGCGCTGCCGATGACCACACCTGTGCCGTCCTTGGTGCCGTCCGCTGTTTTGCAGACCACCTCGGCTTTGCCGTCCCCGTCGAAATCATACACCAGGAACTGGGTGTAATGGGCCCCGGCCCGGATATTCTTGCCCAGGTCAATGCGCCACAGCCGGGTGCCGTTCATTTCGTACGCGTCCAGATAAACATTGCCCGTGTACCCGGATTGGGAATTGTCCTTGGAGTTGGAGGGATCCCACTTGAGGATGATTTCATAGTCGCCGTCCCCATCCAGGTCACCCACGCTGGCATCGTTGGCATTGTAGGTATAAGCGACACCGTCAGGGGTAGTGCCGCCGGCCGGCTTCTGAAGCGGGATATCCAGATAATTGTTGGCCCACACGGTGACGGTAGGCGAGGCGGCCTGTTCGGCGCCGTTCACCACTGCCTTCACATAATAGGTGGAGGAGGCGGTGCCTCCGGCATCCTGATAATTGGTGCTGTTGGTGATGGGGGCGGAGTTCAGCTTGGTGCCATTGCGGTATACGTTGAAGCTTGTATTGAGAGCTTCCGTTCCCAGAAGGCGCCAGCTTACAAAAACACCGCCGTTTGCTTGTACAGCTACCAGTCCCCGGTTCAGCTTTTCCATCTGCCGGGCGCTTGCGGCGGATACCGGCTGGGGAGCGGGACTTAGTCCCAAGGGGATCAGCAGGGCGGCGGCAAGCAGAAGACAGCCTGCTTTCCGGGGGTTCAACCATTGGCGCAATTTCATCATAATTCCTCCTTTGTTTTTTGAAGTAAGCGATTACAAAAATTCCGGTTGAGCAGAACGTGGCTGATTGCAGCCTCCTTTCCGTGAGGTTGTGGGAATATATGGATTTTCTTGTTGTATACCCCTAGTATAGGGAAAATGGGAAATATTGCATTCTAAAAAACCGACATTATTGTTTAAAAATCAGGGATACTCGTCCAAATTTAGGGTTTTAATGTCAAAAATATGCTATGTGATCAGGCGATGCGTTGGGCTGGATGGTGTAACGGAACTCAGTGACTCTTACAGCGGAAATTGGCCCTGCTGCAGATTTAACGGAACTGAGAGGCTGTTAGAGGAGGGGGGAGACGCCAAGCAGCGCATTTTTCAGCTCTAAGGATCAATCAGTTCCGTTATAGAGCAAAAAGTGTGATTTTGGAGCGCTAAGAGCCGTTGATTTCCGTTAGCGCATGGAGGAGTAGAGTTAGCTTGGCGAGTGTAAGTGAGGGAGGCGGTTAGCGTATGATTTGGAGGAACAGGAAGATTGGGGAAAGGGGCGGCGGCACAAAATAGGTTGCCAATCCCAGAACATCGTGTATACTGTGTATATAGATATATACAGAATAACACTGGAGGCGAGGATATGCCGAAAGGCTATGTCTACATGCTGGTGAAGCAAGAAACCCGGAAGCTGCTGCTGCCTGCTATTCTGACAGGGATTCTCTTCGCATTCCTGGGTGCGGTTACGGGGATTATGTACCTGGGGCAGAATGACCCGGATTTGATGGAAGGGGCAATACGGATCATACGGCACACCGCGGCGGATCTGGTGACCGTATCCATGACAAGCACCTTGGGCTTTGCTTTTACCAAGGAGTATCTCAGCCATTATTGGACCGATGCCTTCTCCCGGAAGCTGGCCTTCTACCGCAAGCTGCCGGTGACGGATAAGGAAATTGTGGCAGCGCGGTATCTGGTGTTTTTAATCACCCTTCTGCCCATGGCGCTGTGCTATTTTGCCGCTTTATATCTCCCGGTCAGATTGGAGCATTTGGCTACTGGGACCGAGTTTGTCCAGGCTGCCGTGTTGTGGTTGGGATTCTCATTGGCAGGCGGGGCGGGATTTATGTATATGGAGCTGGGGATGGCCGGCAAAACCTATATGCGGATGACTCTGTTGGTGATGGTGGTGCTTTTGCTGGTTATCGTGCTTCTGAATTTGAGCGGCATTCATCTTGTGGCCGGCAGCTTGGCCCTAGTGCGGAGCTACGGGTTATGGGCGTCTTTGGCCGGGGTGGCCGTTGGCGGAGCCATTGCCTGGGGAATGGCTCCGCTGATGGTTCGAAGGCTGGCTTCACGCGACCTCATATGATGAATACCCTTATGAAGCAGAGCTGGAAGGAGGAATGCCTATGCTGCTGCCGATACAATTATCCCCGGCCAGTCCTGAGCCCATGTACCACCAGATCGAGGTGCAGCTAAGGGGGCTGATACTGGGAGGCAAGCTGACAGAGGGAACACCGCTCCCCTCCATCCGGGAGCTGGCGTTGGACCTGTCCTGCAGCGTGATTACCATCAGAAGGGTATACCAGGACCTGGAGAACGAGGGTTTAATCCGGACCCGGCAGGGCACGGGCACCTTCGTGGCTCGAGTGGAGACGGAGGACCGGGAGCGCAATCGGCTGGAGACAGTGAGCCGGGCCTTCCGGGAGGCCGTCTCGACGGCTTCCCGTTATGATTGCAGCCCCGAGGAGATGCGCCGGCTGCTGGAGCAGGCTATTGCGGAGCGGAAGCTGGAGAGCAGACAGGACGGGAAAGGAGAGCATGCCCATGAGTGAGCAAACGGTGCTGGAAGTGAAGAATCTGGCCAAGTTATACGGGGAGTTTCAGCTGGGTCCTGTGAGCATGATGCTGGAGGAAGGCTACGTTTATGTGATTATGGGACGCAACGGCTCGGGTAAAACAACATTGTTCCGAATGCTGAATGCCATTGTGCAGCCGGAGAGGGGAATGCTGGAATGGTTCCCGGCAGCAGCCGCTCCAGTGACGGAAGCCCCCTCCGGGCAAAACAGCAGACCTGCCGCCCCGGAGAATCGAACACCTGCCTCCGCAGAGGTTGAGACTTTGCGGGAAAAGCGGCGGCGGATCGCCTATATGCCCGATGAGCTGGATATTCCCGATTTGGGCTGGAGCCTCCGGGACTGGCGTGATGCCGTCTTCCCGTTTTTTCCGGCGTGGGATGATGCCTGCTACCGGCGGCTGGTTGGCCGTTACGGTCTGGATGACCGGAAGGCGATGCGGAAGTCGTCCAAGGGCACCAAAAAGCTGGCTGCCTTTATTATCGCCCTGTCCCAGTCTCCCCGGGTCCTGGTGCTGGATGAGCCGTCGGCGGGTCTGGATCCTTTTTCCTGGAAAATGATGCTGGAAGACTTGTCCGCCTTTATGTCCGCCGGAGACAAAACCATCCTCATGGCCACCCATATCATAGAGGAAATACGGAGGCTGGGGGACTATCTTCTCTTTTTGGAAAATGGGAAGGTGCACGGCCCCTTTGAGAAGGATGCGCTGTCCGAAAGCTGGCGGACGCTGTGGGTCAGTGAACTGCCGGCCAGTGCGGAGGCCCTTCCCGGTGCCGCTGCCGTGGAGAAGGGAACACCCCACCGGCTGGTCACCCGGTCGCCGGGGGCAACCCGGGAGGCGTTGGAGAAGCTGGGGATTGCTGTGACGGATGAACGTCCGTTGGAATGGGATGAACTTTTTTGGCATGTGGTACGTAATAAAGGCAAGGATATGTAATAGAGAGGAGAATGAAGCCATGAGTGTGCTGGATGTCTCGAATGTAAGCAAGCAGTACGGCGACAAAACAGCGGTGGACAGCATCAGTCTCCAGGTGGAGCGCGGGGAAATCTACGGACTCCTGGGCGCCAACGGTGCCGGCAAAACCACCACCATGCGGATGGTGCTGGGACTGATTTATCCCGATGCCGGGTCCATCCGTTATAACGGGAAGCCCTACACCAATGACATTACCCGGATGCTGGGGTACTTGCCGGAGGAACGGGGACTGTACCCCAAGATCAAGGTCAGCGAGCAGCTGGTTTATCTGGCCCAATTGAAGGGGATGGAGAAGAAGAAGGCGGATGCCAATCTCAAGCGCTGGCTGGAACGCTTCGGTGTGCCGGAGTATTACGACAAGCGGGTGGAGGAGCTGTCCAAGGGCAACCAGCAGAAGATCCAGTTTATTGCAGCGGTAATTCATGAGCCGCAGCTGATTATTCTGGACGAAGCCTTCAGCGGCTTGGACCCGGTGAATGTGGAGATCTTGAAGGGTACGGTGAAGGAGCTGCGGGACAGCGGCGTCAGCATCCTGTTCTCCACCCACCGGATGGAGCATGTGGAGGAGCTGTGCCGCAACATTACCATTTTGCACAAGTCCAAAACAGTCATGAAGGGGAATCTCCGGGACATCAAGAACCGCTTCCCCAAGGAAAGAGTGCTGCTCTCTACCACAGGGGAGGTGGACGGTCTGGCGTCTATTCCCGGCGTGACGGCCGCCCTCCGCCACGAGAACGGCTACGAGCTGCGGGTGAGCCGCCCGGAAGCGGCGCGGGAGATTATTACTCTGGCGCTAAGCCAGACGGATGTGCACCACTTTGAGGTCAAGGAACCGACGCTGAATGAAATTTTCATCAAAACAGTAGGAGGCGATGGACATGAATAACGGCTTTCTTACGGTGATGGGGTTTACCGTCCGCAATAAATTCCGTTCCAAGTCCTTTATTGTCACCTCCGTGATTTTGGCGCTGCTGGTGATTGTCGGCTCCAACCTGCCCTATATCATCTCCAAGTTCCAATCGGGCGAAGCTTCGGAAATTGGTATGGTGGCGGGGGATGTAGCCGCGCGGCTGGACCAGTTTTACGGATCCCAGGAGAAGGCGGAGGTTATTGTGCGTCAATTCCCGGACCAGGGCTCCGCTGCCGCTAATGAAGCGGCGATGAAGGAGCGGATTTCCTCAGGCGAAATCAAGGGTTATCTGGAGCTGGGAGAAATGGACACGGCTTCGGGTTTCCCCAAGGTGGCCTACAAGTCGAAGGCAACCATGGATTTCGGCTTTACCAACAAGCTGCAATCCGGCCTGCAATATGTAAAGAATGAGGATGCGGCCAAAGGCCTGCCTCCCGCAACCCTGCAAAAGCTGATGGCCCCGGTGGTTATCGACAATGTGCAAATATCCACTACAGACGGAGGCGCCGGCTCTGTGGGCAAAAACGGCAAATCCGCCGAAGAGGTGGTGATTGCCACAGGTATGGTTTATATTCTGGTGATTGTGCTGTTTATGGGCGTGATGATTACCGGCCAGCTCATCGCAACCGAAATTACCGCGGAGAAAAGCTCCCGTGTCATGGAGGTGCTGATCACCAGTGTGTCACCGCTTAAGCAGATGTTCGGCAAGATCGTCGGTATGCTGATTGTGGGCTTAAGTCAAATCCTGCTGATCGCGGGTGTGGCGGTGATTAATCTGACGCTGCCGCATAATATCGATACGCTGAAGGATCTGAATATCGATCTGGGGGCGATCGATCCGCTCTTGATCGTGTTTGCAGTCATCTTCTATCTGCTGGGGTATTTCCTCTACTCCACGCTGTACGCGGCGGTGGGCTCCATTGTCAGCCGGACGGAGGATTTGGGGCAGGCGGTAATGCCCTTGACGCTGTTTTCCCTGGCGGGCTTCTACCTGGCCATCTTCGGGCTGACTACGCCCAACGCCACCTATGTGGTGATATCGTCCTTTATCCCCTTCTTCTCGCCGTTCCTGATGTTCATGCGGATCGGCCTGACGGACCCGGCCTGGTGGGAGGTGGCCCTGTCACTGGCCATCCTCTGCGGCACCATCTTCGGCCTGGGCTGGCTGTCCGCCAAGATCTACCGCACCGGAGTACTGATGTACGGCAAACGCCCCACCATGAAGGAGCTGCGCAAGGCCATGAAGGCGTACAAGGTGTAAGGAATTGGTTAGTTGGAAGAGCCGGGGGCTGGATGCCTCCGGTTCTTTTTTTGGATGGTATAAAGGAATTCTTTTATTTAATAATTTTTTGTGCTTTCATAAAAGAGAAACGCTGAGGAAGGCGTGAATAAAGGGGAGATGAAACCATGACAAAAGCATATGTAATTGGAATTGCAGGTGGCAGTGCCAGTGGGAAATCTACTTTCTCGGACTCCTTGGAAAAGGAGCTTCAAACTTTAAGGATTCAAACCTTTCATATGGATAAATATTTTAAGCCTAAAGAAAACCGCCCTGTAACCGAGGCGCCCATAACCGGAAAGATATATATGGATGACAATCATCCGGAGACGGTTGATCTGGCAAAGCTGAAGGAGGATTTTTTTGCGGTACTGGAGGAGCAATACGATGTAATTATTATTGAGGGACTGCTCACCCTGTGGGATAAGGATATTTATCAAGCCTGTGATTTGAAGCTGTTTGTCGATTGCAAGGCTGATGAAAGAATTGTCAGGCGAATCCGCCGCAATATGACATGGGGACTCACCTATGATCAAATAACAGATGTCTATTTGGACATGGTCCGCTATCGCCATGACGAATATGTAGAGCCTACAAAATGGCGGGCGGATCTGATCTTGAACGGATCTCTTCCGATCAGACAAGCTCTTGACATCATTGCCTGCTATATTAAAACAGCCCATTCTACTGGAAAAGATGGATGAGGACAAATTGGCAAAATAACGAATCCTCTGTCCACAGTGGACGGGCAGAGGAAAGATCATTTGCAAAAACTAATGATATTAGTTAAAATGTTAATATAATTATTTATTCGGTTAATGTGAGTAATCAATAGGAGGAGGAACCCCGATGAAAAGCACAACGGTTCAAACCGTCACCCAACTGGCTTTTTTGCCGCGGCTTTTCCCGATTAACTGCTACCTGGTGGAGGAGCAGGATGGACTGACCCTGATTGACTCCGGTATGGCCTTTTGCCAAAAGGGGATTCTAAGCGCTGCCTCCCGTTTGGGAAAACCCATCCGCAGAATTGTGCTCACCCACGGCCACCAGGATCACGTGGGGGCTTTGGATGGTCTGAAGGCTGCTCTGCCTGACGCGAAGGTATATATTTCCGCCAGAGATTCCCGGCTGCTGGCAGGGGATGTCTCCCTGATGTCCCATGAGCCGAATCTACCCATCCGGGGAAGTGTGCCTAAAGGGATCAAAACAAAGCCCGACATTCTCCTCCAAGACGGGGACATGGTCGGCTCCCTCCAGGCAGTGGCGGCCCCCGGGCATACTCCCGGCTCTATGGCTTTTCTGGATACGCGCAACCGGATTCTTATTGCGGGGGATGCTTTTCAGGTGCGGGGAGGTGCGGCCGTTTCGGGGAAGCTGAAGCCCTTATTCCCCTTTCCGGCCATGGCCACCTGGAGCAAACAAGAGGCCTTGGCCAGCGCCCGCAAGCTGCGGAGCCTGGAGCCTTCGCTGCTGGCCGTGGGACATGGGCGGATGCTGCAGCAGCCGATTCCCCTCCTGGACCGGATCATCGCAGAGGCGGAAGCGGACACCGGATTCCTTCCCCAGACAGGGGGCAAGCGGCTGTGACCTCCAAAACCAGATTAAATTCCGACCTGATTATCCGCGCAGCGGTCCGCATTGCGGATGAGGAGGGAGTGGAGGCGCTGACTCTGGCCACTCTGGCCCAGCGGCTGGACATCCGCTCCCCCTCCCTGTATAACCACATCGCCGGACTTCCCGAGCTCCGCAGGCTGCTGTCTCTCCATGGTCTGGAGGAGCTGCGGTCCGAGCTGCTTCATGCCGCCGTTGGCCGGGCGGGAGAGGGCGCTATCCGGGCTATGGCCTACGCCTACCTCGGTTTTGCCAGAGCTCATCCCGGGCTGTATGAGCTCACGCTGCTCTCCTCCAAACAGGAGGATGCGGAGTGGGCGAAGGTGGCCAACGGGATTGCGGAGCTGGTGGTCCGGGCATTGGAGTCCTACCGGCTGGACCCGGCCGCCGCTATTCATACCGCCCGTGCTCTGCGGAGCCTGCTGCATGGTTTTGCTTCTTTGGAGCGGCATGGCGGGTTCGGGCTTCCGTTTGACCTTAACGAGAGCTTTGCCGAAATGGTGGGTTTGTTTCTGGCGGGTCTGCAGGCGCAATCTGCCGGTCCGGAAAACGGGCGGAAATCCGATTGACAGCTCTGACACTGTATGTTATCGTGTGGGAATACTTGAGGCATTCCGTGAAAAAAACGGGATGTCTCGTTGTATTTTTAAGAAAATTTTACATTTAATGTATGAACCACCCGCAACTATAACATGTAATGAGGTGCTTTTGGTGAAGCTCACCCTGGAAACCTTTTTTAAGCTGGTTTCAATCGGATCAACTGCTGCCATCGCAGTTATTTTTCTATACCTGCTGCTGATCCGTTAAGCATGGAAACCGCCCCCGACACATAAGATGTATTCTCCCCTTATTCCTCTATTTTTCCAAAAAAATGCATAACAAATAGAGGAAATTGAAAATTTTTGTAGAATATTGGGGAGAATGCGAGAAATGTACGTCAAATGTGGAGGGAGTCCATGCTGCGGATTCAAAGAAATGATAATCAGCCCAACATGAAGAACAAAAAAAAGGGCGGCGAGCTGCCCTTGGCTCCCTTGTCCAAACAAGCCTTCAGCCCCTGGAAGGGCGCAGGCAGGATTGCGCTGGTCTACCTGGTTTTGGGCTCTCTGTGGATTCTGTTCACCGACCGTGCGGTATCCGCCCTGGCACTGGATGAACAGTGGATCACCAAAATCAACATGATCAAGGGCTGGTTCTTTGTATTTACTACAGCCGTGCTGATCTTTAGCCTGATCTTCCGGATGCTGGCGGAAATTAAGCGCAAAGAGACGTTTCTGGAGCTGGCCTACAAGGATGCGGTGGGCAGCCATGAGCGGCTGGAGTCCGCCTATGAGGAAATCATCGCCACCGAGGATGAGCTTCGGATGCAATACAGCCAGCTCATCGAGAACCAGCGGAGGCTGGCGGAGAGCGAGGAGATGCTGCAGCATCTGGCTTACCATGATCCGTTGACGGGGCTGCCCAACCGGCTGGCGCTGTTCGAGCTGGCGGGCAAGGAGCTGCTGGAGACGGGTGAAACCCGGGCTGCACTGTTGTTCGTGGATATAGATAATTTCAAATATGTCAATGATACCATGGGCCACGCCTTCGGCGACCGCCTGATTCAACATGCGGGACAGCGCCTGGAGGAGATTATCGGGGAGAGGGGCGGCATCTACCGCTTCGGCGGCGATGAATTTATCGTGCTGCTTGCTATGTCCCGGGAAGAGGCGGATGAGGCTGCCGCAGAAATTTTGTCCGCTTTTAAGGAAACGGTGGATGTGGACGGAAGTCTGCTGCGGATCAGCATGAGCATCGGGATGAGCTTGTATCCGGAGCATGGCAAGGATATCGAGGAGCTGCTGAAGTATGCGGATATCGCCATGTTTCAGGCCAAAAGCGCAGGCAAGGGCAGTTATGTCGTATTCGAGTCCTGGCTGACCGACTCCTTCTCGGAGCGGATGCGGATCGAAAACCGGCTTTACGCGGCCATGGAGAACAACGAATTTCATCTGGTATACCAGCCTCAAGTGGATCCGGCGGGGAAACGGGTGACGGGCCTGGAGGCGCTGGTGCGCTGGAACAGCCCCGAGCTGGGGCAGGTTTCCCCGGTGCGGTTTATTAAGGTGGCCGAGGATACTCATTTTATAATCCCGCTGGGAGCGTGGATTCTGGAGGAGGCCTGCCGCTACTTGAAGTCCCTCCACGACAAGGGCTTCCCGGAGCTGACCATGTCCGTGAACATCTCCATGCCCCAGCTTCTGCAGACGGATTTTTATGAGCTGGTGCTGGAGACGCTTGCCTCCTCGGGACTGTCTCCCAAGGATCTGGAGCTGGAGCTGACGGAGACGGTTCTGTTGAAGTCGTACGATCATGTTCTGCCTAAGCTGGCCGCGCTGCGCGGCATCCAGGTGAAGATTGCGCTGGATGACTTTGGAACGGGTTATTCCTCCCTGAGCTACTTGACCAATCTGCCGATTACCACGCTGAAAATTGATAAGTCCTTCATCGATCTTCTGTCCACAGATGATCCCCAGGGTTCGCTGGTGGAGGAGATTATCCGCATCGGACGCCGGATGAATCTGACCGTGGTGGCGGAGGGTGTGGAAACCCGGGATCAGTTGGACCGGCTGACGGAGCAGGGCTGCGACCGGATTCAGGGCTATTATTTCAGCCGTCCGCTGCCGCCGGAGGAGCTGGAGGTATTCCTGGCGGGCTGGAGTAGTACACCTGGAGCTAACGGGTAAAATAATTCAAAAAAAAGCCGGCTTTGCAGATGCAGCCGGGAGAATTGTCTCCCGCTGCTCTGCAAAGCCGGCCTTGTAGCTGTTACGGCAATTAGGGCAGTTTGTTGCCTGCCGCCCGGTAAATCTCGTACCATTCGGGGCGGGTGAGTGTAATGTCGGATGCCCGGCAGATATCGGTGAGCCGAGCCTTGCTGGTGGTGCCGACAATCGGCTGCATCCGGGCCGGGTGGCGAAGCAGCCAGGCGATGGCGATGGCCGTATTGGGCACACCTTTGGCTTCGACGAGCTCATCGATCTTGGCATTCAGCTCCGGGAACTTGGGGTTGTCCAGAAACACCCCTTCGAAGAAGCCGTACTGGAACGGAGACCAAGGCTGGATGGTGATATCCTTCAGCCGGCAGTAGTCCAGGATGCTGCCGTCCCGGTCAATGGACCGGTCGATCTTCATGTTGACGTTGATTCCGGCGTCGATCATCCCTGTATTGGTAATGGACAGCTGAAGCTGGTTGGCAATAAGGGGCTGCTTGACGTATTTGGCCAGAAGCTCGATCTGCATGGGGTTCTGGTTGCTGACGCCGAAGTGGCGTACCTTGCCGCTTTTGTGCAGCTGGTCAAAGGCCTCGGCCACCTCCTCCGGCTCCACCAGCGTGTCCGGGCGGTGCAGGAGCAGCACATCGATATAATCGGTGCGCAGGCGCTTCAGGCTGCCTTCCACGGAAGCGAGAATATGCTCCTTGGAGAAATCGAAAAATCCCGGACGGATGCCGCACTTGGTTTGCAGCAGCAGCTTGTCCCGGCCAATGCCCTCCCCGGCAACCGCCTCCGCGAACAATTCCTCGGACTGGCCCTTTGCATAAATATCCGCATGATCAAAAAAATTGATTCCCTCCGCCAGCGCCGTCTGAATCAGCGCCCCCGCTTCCGCTACATCCAGTTCCGTGATCCGCATACACCCCAGGGAAATTTCCGAGGCGTGAAGCGCGCCGTTTGCCATGCCAATCGTTTTCAAAACAAGCACCCCCTCTGGTAAAATGGATTCATGTCTAAGCATACCAAAAGAGGAGGGTGAATGTGAAACAACACGCTATGCCGCAATTCGATCTGTTCATCCGCAGTGCGGTGCTGAAGCGGGAGCAGGTGGATCAGTGGGGGAGCTATCCCTTTTGTCTGCCGGTGGTCCGAACGCTGGACAAGCTGGATTTCCGCAGCCGTGTTACCTTCCTGGTCGGGGAAAACGGTACGGGCAAATCCACTCTCCTGGAGGCCATCGCCGTCAACTACGGCTTCAATCCGGAGGGAGGCTCCAAAAATTTTAATTTTTCCACGTTTGAAACCCACTCGCCGCTGGGCGATTTTCTTACCCTGTGGAAAGGACCTTACCGGGCGGAGGATGGTTTTTTCCTGCGGGCGGAAAGCTTCTACAATGTGGCATCCGAGGTGGACCGGCTGGCCTTGTGGGAGAGCTATGGCGGTTCCCTCCACCGCCAGTCCCACGGGGAAAGCTTCATGTCGCTTCTGCTGCACCGCTTCAGGGGCAAGGGCATCTACCTGCTGGACGAGCCCGAGGCAGCCCTGTCGCCTATGCGCCAGCTGGCCATGATGGCCCGGATGCGGGACCTGGTGGAGGACGGTTCCCAGTTTATTATCGCCACCCACTCGCCGATCCTGCTGGGTTACCCAGGGGCGGATATTCTGGTGCTGGGGGAGGACGGGCCTGTTCTAACGCCTTATGAGGAGACGGAGCATTACACCCTGACTCGAGCCTTCCTCCAGCATCCACAGCGGATTCTGGACGAGCTGTTCCGGGAGTAGGAGTGGGCGATGTTAACCAGCTCACACAGACCAACCATGTCCACTCAGTAAACGGGCAGAGAGCGGGCGGAGTGGTACTGGGGAGTACGTGGTGACGGGAGAAAGGTGCGGGGACCGCGAGTGTAGCATGGTGATGGGAAGCGGCGTATTGGAAAACGAGCAATAAGGAGCAGAATGCAAAATGGAGGTAAGTGGAAACTGGGCAGCAGCGGTTGGTGCCGGACTGGAGCTGAGGCTAACGGCAGCAGGAGCCCTTATTTCCCCGGATTTGCCTCCGAAAAAAATCTAACGGCGGTGACAGACGCTATTTGACCCTTTTGGCCTGCTGATGGCCCAAAAATGAGGAAATAGCGTCCGTGGCCGCCGTTAGATTTTGGGAAGGACAATTTTGGGCCCAATAGCGGCGCTCACCGCCGTTAGAATCAGGACAGCGCTGGTAGCGGGGCAGGTTGGGTGGCTGAAGCAGCAGACTGGTGGAGCATTCCGGGGATACGCCGGACCGCTAACAGAACTCAGAGGCGCTTAGCGGCTGAAAAGGGACCAATTTGATTTTTAACGGAACCCTGCGCCTCTTAGCGCACATTATGCACCCAATTTGCCCTAGCTGCCCCGGCTAAGCATCTCTTAGTTCCGTTAGAGCGCCAAGGCAGCCGATTTCGGCCTCTAAGCGCCTCCTGGTTCCGTTAGCGGATAACCGGCTCAGCCGGTTCCCCCCTAGCCGGCCAACCGGCCACTCTGGCCACACTCCGCCAGCCGGCCAACCGACCACTCTGGCCACACCTCCGCCAACCGGCCAGCCGGCCTCTCTGTCTAACCCTAGCTTAACCGACCAATCTGGTATCCCTCGGCTCCGGCTGTCAGCCCGCCATATTATTCTTTGAGTCCTGGGGCGAAAACACCGAGATGTGGCTCACCTTGCCGGTAGCCGCCGGAATAATGAACTTCAGCTCGAAGTCCTTCCCGGCGGGGTAGACATAAATGGTGTCGTCGCCGTTTTTGCGGATGTCCTCCGATTTGCCAAGGGCTGCTTCAATGTCGGCCAGCTTCAGTTCTTGCAGGTTAGGGGCACTGGAGCGCACATCGAAAATCTTGCTGCCTTTATTGAAGCCGAATACGGTATTTTTCTTGCTGTAGGTGGAGTAGATGCCCTGACCGGCAGAATCCTTATTGTCCGGCTCGCCCCAAGCCTTCTCCACATCTTCGATCAGGCTGGTATGCGCGGCGAATTCCACCCCCGGCGCCTTGCCTTGTTTGGCTAGCTCCAGAACCTCGTGGAGGAGCTGTTTTTTATCCGTCGCAGGGGAGGCGGTCGGCGCAGCTGTAGCCGGTTTCGATGAGGCCGCGGCAGAAGCGCCCGGCGAAGCGGCAACCGGCGGCGATGCTGCCGGGACAGAGGCTGCCGGAGCAGTAGCGCCGGACGGAGCCGTAGACGGAGCGGCCGTGCTGCCGTCATTGCAGCCGGCCAATACAGCAAGGGCTGCGGACAGGGCAATCGCGGCGATAGCAGAATATTGAAGCTTCATCATGATGCCTCCTTGTGTGTACATGGTGTGGACAACAGGATTAAAAGAACCTCTCCATATCTTTACCCCATTTCTTCAACCTATGGACATGGGGCCTCCGGCGGGAACCAGATTTGCCGCAGATCAATCCAGCCCTGGCTGTTGAAGGACAGCCCGCGGACAGAGGGCAGATAGGCGGTTTCCAAGGGTTTCTCATAGAGAATCCCCAGCAGCCGTTCCTCGTCCAGAAGCTCCTCCAGCTGCCGGAAAAACCCGGCACGCTCCTTCACATCTGCCTTATGCCGCACCCCGGAAAGCAGGCTCTGGACCCTGCTTTTGATGGAAGGCTCCATATGCTCACTCACCGTATGGTAGAGGTCGAACAGCCGCAGTTCCTCGTCCTGGTCCCGGATTAGCGAAAAGATAATCAGGTCGGCCTGCAGCCGGGCCGACCCCTTGAACGCCTCCGGCTCCAGAAGCAGCAGCCGGCTGGGAATGCCCCGCCCGAGAAGCCGGGCGGCAACAAGCTCACCATCCTCCCGGTACTGGGGGATGGTGGCAATTAACAGCGGCCTGTCCGCCAAAAGCGGCAGAGCCGTGTCCTTCACCTCTCCGATGTCCCCGGTATCACCCGCCCCATCAAACTCCCCGCCACGGATCCCCTGCATAACCGCTGTTCTTAACGCCGGCTGCTGAAGCGGCCCGCCCGACCCGGTATTGCAGGTGACGAACTTGCGGATGGACGCATGGGAATGCATCCGGCTCCAGCCCGTTTCCGCTTCTGCTCCCGGGTTGTGGATCAGGTGGAAGGGAGAGCCCTCCACCTCCGGTCCGGCAGGATCGCCGCCGGTCCAAGGGACATGGATAATCTCCGCCCGGTCCAGCTGGGCCCTGCCCAAATGGTAGGCGGGAAAAGCCTCCAGAATGCAGTGGCGGCCGTTCAGCTCCGCTACCCGGAACGGCCCCGTACCCACAGGCTTCAGTCCGAAGGCCTCCTCATCCGTCCCATGCAGCTCCTCCGGCAGGATGGAAGCCCGGCTGGTGCACAGAAACGGCAGGAAGAGCTCATTGGGCTCCGCCAGCTCCATCATCACCGCCAAGGGACCCAAGGCTTCGATCCTGCGCAGGGTTTTGACAATAGAGCTGTACAGAAGCGGCCGTCCGCTGCCGGACAGGCGCCGGAGGGAATACACCACATCCCGGGAGGTCAGGGGCTGCCCGTTGTGGAACTGGATCCCCTTGCGCAGATAAAAAACCCAGCGGGTGCGGCTGCCGTCTGTTTCCCAGGCATGGGCGGCAAGGGGCTCAATCTCCCCGCTCCTCCCGTTCCGGCGGACCAGACCGTCGAAAACATGGCTCGCCACAAAGGACTCTGCCGTAAGATTCATATACAGCGGGTCAACGGTATGCAGCTTTTGCCGGAGGGGGAGACGCAGGGTATCAACCTGGCTGTCTGGCCCGCTTTCCCGGTGATGACCGAAAAAACCCAACAACCGGCTTTGAAGCGCCTGCTCCAGCTGGGGGGTCTGCACATATGCACGGATCTGCCTCACCGCCTGCTCCAGCTCCCGGCCGCTTAATGCCGCTGTCACCGCCTCAACGGCGATTTGCTCTGCGGCGACCGCAAATTCCAGACCGGAGCGGCTGCCCCGTCCCCGTTTGGGAGACCAGACGATCCACCCCAGCCGCACCATGGCCGTAACCACATTCAGGGCGTGACGGTGGGTGCAGTCCAGCACCCGGGCGATTTCGTCCAGAGTGGTTTCCGTTTTGGCGCCGGAGCCGCCGTAATGGGCATGGAGCCTCAAGAATTGGGGATGCAGCTTCATGGATCCAACCCTCCCGGACTTTATAGTCCTTGTTCCTAAAATACGAAATAAACCGTGCCCAGCTTTCTATTTATTTTCTTATTTTATCAGGTAAGATGGGAGATAGAAAGAATTAGGAGGTTATTTCCATGAAGGCTGCGGCCAGCCGGCTTTACGGCAAACCGCTTGCGCTGCTGCTGGTGGCGGTGCTGGTGGGAGCGGTGCATCAGTGGCTGTTTTTTGAGCATGAGCCCGGAGTTTCGTTTCCGTTGTTTGTGCTGCTGTTTTATCTGTTTATGTATGCGGGGGCAAAGGACAAGCTTCGCCCTGTAACCGGATTCGCTTGTTATCTGGGGGTTGTGGTGGGGCTGCTGGCGTTGTCCTTCCTGTTTATTGATTCGGATCTGTTCAGGGGGCTGAATGCGTTGGCTGTTCCCGGGCTGGCGCTGGTCCACATGGCGTACTGCCTGGACTGGAGACGTCCGGATTGGGGCCGGGCCGGCCTGATTTTGATTGCCCTCGATCATGTCATCACCCAGAACCTGCGGCATTGGAAAACCGCGATGGAGCTTCTTTTTGCTTCTGTGGCCGGAAGGATGGAGGCGAAACGCCGGGAAACGCTGAAGGCGGTGCTGCTTGGGCTGGCTATTGCTATCCCGCTGTTGGCGGTAGTGGTATCCCTGCTGGCATCTGCCGACGGTATTTTCCATCAGGTGCTGGGCGGCATTCCCGGCTGGTTCGCCGGATTATCCCTGACTGAAGGCGGCATTAGGCTGCTGTGGACGGTTCTGTTGGGGCTGGGCCTATTCGGATATGTATACGGCTTCCTCAAGCCTGACCGGGGGGATGAAGAGGAAACGGAGACGGCTGTCCGGGATGAACGGGAGACCCGTGACGGGCTTCTTATGGACTTTAGAATAAGCCCTGTTACAACGGCAACGGTGCTGGCTATGATCAATGTGGTGTATGTGCTGTTCGTGGCCCTTCAGTTCAGCTATTTGTTCGGGGCATGGGAGGGTGTGCTGCCGGAAGGGGTCACCTATGCGGATTATGCCCGCAAGGGCTTCGGCGAGCTGGTGGCGGTTACGGCGCTGAATTATATTCTCCTGCTGGCCAGTTTGACTGCCGCAGATGGTCCCGCCAAAGGGGCTGCCCGCTTCAACCGGTGGATGCTTTATCTTCTGGTAGGCTGTTCCTGTGTCATGCTGTATTCGGCATACAGCAGGCTTGCCCTGTACGAGGAGGCTTACGGCTACACGGTGCTGCGTTTTCTGGTCCATGCTTTTATGATTTTCCTGGCGCTCCTGCTGGTGCTGGCCGCCATCCGGGTAAGACTGCCCCGTTTTCCACTCATGCGCTGTTATATTGTGCTGGGACTGGGCGCTTATGTACTGTTGAATTACATCGGGATGGAATCGATAATCACAAGGCTGAATATAGAGCGTTACGAGCAAAGCGGGAAGCTGGACACGGACTATCTGATGGGCTTGTCCAGCGATGCCCTGCCCAGACTGTCGAAGCTGGACAGTACGGCTGCTCCGGATTTCGAGGAACGCCTGCGCCGTAAGCTGGAGCTGATCCGCCAGAAAAAGGACTGGCAATCTTTTAATCTGGCGGACTACCGGGCGGAGCAGGCATTGAACAAACGCTTCGCGGACTGATCTTGTAGTGACCTCCGGCCGGGACACTGCGGCACATAGGACGACTTCCCTCTTTCATAAAGTAGTAAAAAGACAAGGGAGGCGTTGGTATGAGCGGCTTGCGCCAGCTGGATTGGCAATTGGTGTCGTTCGTGGCGGTAAGCGTATGCATAGAGCTGCTGGGCGGCTTGCGTTATCCCCGCATCTATTACTGCGGCCCCAGACGGGATACGGGGGACAAAATGTAACGGACGGAGTGGCTGCTGACGTTACATGTCTGCAAGCGATGAGGCTGATTTGAGGGTCATCTCCGAAGTAAGGCTTGCCGGAAAACGGCAGGCCTTTTTTTATGGGGATCGGAATAATGAAATAAAGGATATGGTCCGAATAAAGAATGTGTATGTTAAAAGGGTAACTCCTGATTTACAATGAAATGGAGGATAAATACTATACTTGTTACGGGGTGATCCTGCAATGAGGGAAGAAGTGGTCCGCTCAGATATTACGGTGGTCGGCGGCGGTTTGGCGGGAGTATGTGCAGCCGTGGCGGCAGCCAGACTGGGACAGACAGTGGCGCTTATTAACAACCGTCCGGTGTTGGGCGGCAATTCCAGCAGCGAGGTAAGAGTGTGGGTATGCGGAGCCACGGCTCACGGTACCAACCGTTATGCCCGGGAAACAGGGATTATGGGAGAGCTGTTTACGGAGAATCAGTACCGTAATCCGGAGGGGAATCCGTATTTTTGGGATTTGACCATTCTGGAAACGGTGCGGGCGGAGCCGAACATCAGTCTCTTTTTGAATACGGATGTGCATGAGGTGGAGGCGGACGGAGATGCGGACAACCGGGTGATCCGTTCCGTCACCGGCTGGATGATGGGGTCCGAGCGGCGGATCCGTTTTGAAAGCAGCATGTTTCTCGATTGCTCCGGAGACGGTCTGGTGGGGTTCCTGGCGGGAGCCAAATACCGGATCGGCCGGGAGGCGTTCAGCGAATACGGCGAGGATTGGGCGCCGGAGGTTTCCGACAGCATCACGCTGGGAAGCACCCTCCTGTTCTATACCAAGGACACGGGCAAGCCGGTGAAGTATGTACCGCCAACCTTCGCCAAGGACATTACCCAAACCAATATCCCCCTGCGCCGGGTTATCCGGAGCGGCGACAACGGCTGCGCCTATTGGTGGATCGAATGGGGCGGCGAGCTGGATATTGTGGACCAGAATGAGCGTATCCGCGATGAGCTGTGGTCGGTGATTTACGGGATTTGGGATTATATCAAAAATTCCGGCCAATTCGACGCGGACAACATGACTCTGGAGTGGATAGGCTCTGTGCCGGGCAAACGCGAGTACCGCCGCTTCGTCGGAGATTATGTAATGAAGCAGCAGGATATTATCGCCCAGGAGCCTTTTCATGACCGGATCGGCTTCGGCGGCTGGTCCATTGATCTCCACCCGCCCCAAGGGGTGTATTCCGAGGAGAGCGGCTCCAAGCATCTCCATGCGGACGGGGTGTATCATATTCCGTATCGCTCCTTGTACTCTGCGAATGTATCCAATCTGCTGTTCGCCGGACGGAATGTCAGTGCATCCCACGTGGCCTTCGGCACCCTCCGGGTGATGGCGACCTGCGCCATTATGGGTGAAGCGGCAGGCACCGGTGCAGCGCTGGCCTCCTTCATGGGCATCACCCCCCGTGAGGTTGGGGAGCGGCATCTGGCTGATTTGCAGCGGACCATGCTCCGGCAGGATGCCTCCATTATCGGTTTGGCGCTGGACGATCCGGAGGATCTGGCCCGGTCGGCCGAGGTCCGCGCCTCTTCCACATTGGCGTACCCTGTTTTGGAAAAGCCCGGTGCTGAAGCGCACCCGCTGACCCATGATACGGGGCTTTTGTTCCCGGTTGGCTCTTGTGGCCTTGGCAAGCTGGAGCTTCTGGCAGATGTGAAGGCGGATACTGTGCTTCGTGTGGAGCTGTGGGATACAGGGAAACCCGAGAACTACGTACCGGCCGGTTTGGTTGGCGAGGTTTCCGTTGAAGCTGCTGCAGGAGAGGGACAATGGCTGGCGCTGCCGCTTTCGTGGAAGCCGGAACACCTGCAAAATGCCTTTGTGGTTATCCGGGCCAACGATGCGGTTTCCCTGCGGCATGCAGACGGGACGTTGACCGGTGTGCTCACCTTCCTCAAAGGTGACAAACCCCGGGTTTCCTCCGCCATGGAGGACCATCAGCCCGACCAGCCGGTGGTCCAATGGAGCATGCGGCAGCTGGTGCGCAAGGCATTCTGCTTCCGGGCTCTGCCCATGGGGACTGCTGAGGGCGTTGGGGCCGGTGAGGCGGCAGCGGCTGTTTCACCCTATGCGCCAGCCTCCGTTACCGACGGTTATCTGCGTCCGTATGGCGGCCCCCATTCCTGGGTATCCGCCCCGCTGGCGGAGGAGGGAGAGGCGTGGCTGGAGCTGGTATGGCCGGAGCCGGTGCGTTTTAACGAAATTCAGGTGATTTTTAATGATGATGTAAATGAGGACCTGATTAACCTGCATCACCACTTCACCCCTTTCCCGGTTATTCCGGAGCTGGCCCGGGCGTACCGCCTGGAGGTTCCCGCCCCCGAAGGGGACGGGTGGGTGGTCCTGGCGGAGGAAGCCGGCAACCGCAAGCGCAACCGGGTGCACCGGCTGGCGGCTGAGGCCAAAACCAGCCGGCTGCGTCTCACCGTCGCCGGCACCAACGGCGGCGAGTACGCCGAGGTGGTACACATCGGCGTTAGGGTGTAGGGCGCGCAGCGGCGGGGTTGGCCCCCGCTGCGGAGAGGGGATTCGAATAGCGGAAACGGATTTCCGCTATTCGAATCCTTGGTTTGTGAAACGGGGGATAACGGAAGCACATTTCCGTTATCCCCCGTTTTTGGTGGGGCGCCGGCCCATGGGGGAGGGAATAGCGGAAGAGGGCTTCCGCTATTCCAGGGCCGCGGGCCGCGTGGGGGCTCATAGCGGAAAGGTGCTTCCGCTATGGGCCCAGCGCAGCCTGCAGCTAAGGACCCCGCCGCGGCAGCATAACGGATAGCGGAAGGCTGATGGCCGCTATTTTGCCCGATAAACAGCAAACAAGCGAATAACGGAAGGGTATCTTCCGCTATTCGCTTGTTTTGATGCTCGCAGAGCCTTGGGTGGGCTCAATAGCGGAAGACCTCCTTCCGCTATAACCCTTCGCAGGCCTGTCGGTTGAAGATAGCGGAAGAATCCCTTCCGCTATTGACCTTCGCATGTGCTTTACCGGATACAGTTAGCGGACGCGCCTCCAAGTTCCCGTTGCCAGCATCCGATCCACGCCTTCAGCGTAGCCATCCGCTCTTGCACTCCGGTCCACGCTTCCGGCGCAGCCGCCCGCTCTTGCCCCTCAGCTGCCCTTACCCTCAGCCCTTAGCCTCCGCCACCAGCTTGGGCAGCGCCTCCGCCACGGGAGTGGCCGGACGGCCCAGCAGCTTTTCGAAGTCGCTGCTGGCTCCGTCCAGGGAGCCCTTGCGGATGTCGGCTTGGATGGCCACCAGCATGGGAATGACGAAGTCCGGCACACCGGCGCCCTTCATAATCTCGCCGTAAGTGGCGTCATCCACCTGCTGCACCGGAACCTCCTTGCCCAACACGGTTCCCAAAGCAGCGGCAAATTCCCCTTGGGTCAGCGGCTTGCCGGACAGCTCATAGATGGAGTTCTCATGCCCGCTGCCTGCCAGCACAGCTGCTGCTGCCTCCGCATAATCCTCCCGCAGCGCCCATCCAACTCTGCCCTCGCCTGCGGAGGTTACCCACGGTGCTCCCGCCAGCACACCTTGGATGCTGGACAGCTCATTTTCCAGATACCAGTTGTTGCGCAGGAAGGAGTAAGGGATGCCGGTGGCCTGAATAGCCTTCTCCGTGTGGCTGTGGACCGGGGCCAGGAACAGAGTGCTTTCCTGGGCATTGCCCACGCTGGTATATGCGATAAAGCCCACCTTGGCTTTGGCTGCGGCTTCAACGGCATGGGTATGTTGGCGGATGCGGGTTTCGTTGTCCCCGTCTGCGGAGATGATCAAGAGCCGGTCAATGCCGGCGAAGGCCTTCTCCAGTGTCTCCGGCTGGTCAAAGTCGCCATGCCGCACTTCAATCCCCAAGCTGCGGAGTCCCTCGGCTTTTTGCGGATTGCGGACACTGACGGCCAGTTGATCCGCAGGAACCTTCTTCAAGAGAGCTTCCACCACTTTGGAGCCCAGTTTACCGGTTGCGCCTGTCACAAGAATTTTCATGTTTCTATTCCTCCTAAAATATGATGGTGTATTTTGTTATAACTTGATTGGTTACAACAAGTCTATAAAAAATGCTTCAACAAAGAAGCATTTTGGCAAAACCATTCTTCATGATAACGGACCGCGGCAATAACCGCTTCTGTTCTAAGCTTACTCTTGGAATTGGCATACAAGCTGATCCAGAGTAACACCGGATAACTGCCGCTCCATAGCCAATTGCGCCGCTTGGAACTCGGCCTGGAGGACGTTCTCGATATTGCGTCCAACGGGGCACTTGATGTTGGAATTCACATGGATTCCGAACAGCTGCTCCTCCTCGGCCGCGTCCACCGCCCGGAATACGTCCAATAGGGTAATCTCCTCCGGACTGCGCAGCAGGTACGCACCGCCTACGCCGGGCCTAACATCCACCAGCCCCGCCTTCTTCAGCATGCCCATAATTCTGCGGATCACCACAGGATTCGTGTTCACACTACCGGCGATAAAATCCCCCGTGCATTCCTGGGGCACCATCGAAATGAGGCATAGGGTATGGACAGCCATGGATAACCGTGTGCTTATTTGCTTCATGTATGTCACCACCGTTGTAACTAGTATAGTTATAACAAGGACGGATGTCAACCCAACACAGTATTCCGTTTCCCTACAGGTTTTCATTCAATTCCTGCTGATGGGCGCATATATTAAAGAACGCTCCACGCATGCGCAGGGAACGAAGTCGGGAGAGGCATGCTGCCGGGCGGAGGAGGCATTTTTGTGCTCGGGAGGGTATGCAATGGATTATATGGATATGCTGGCGAAGCTGGGAATTGGCAATGCCCATCCCGGCGGGTATGCAGGGACCCTGCGGCTTATCACCCATTTTGGCTTCGGGCATGGCCAGTCCGTGCTGGAGGTAGGCTGCGGAACCGGACGGACGGCCTGCCGCCTGGCAGCATTGGGCTGTCATGTAACAGCGGTGGACAGCCATCCGGTCATGCTGGAGAAAGCGGAGAAACGCGCCGCCGCGGAGGGGGCCCGTATCTGTTGGCTGCGGGGAGAGGCGGAGCGGCTGCCTTGTCCTGACAACAGCTTTGACCGGGTGCTGGTGGAATCGGTAACCGTATTTGCGGACGCGGGGAAGGCGGTTTCCGAATATCTCCGCGTTCTGAAGCCGGGAGGGTTACTGCTGGACCGGGAGCTGTTGGCAGCGGGGCCCCTTCCGGGAGAGCTGGCGGCGGAGCTGGCAGGCAGCTACGGGATCGGGCATTTGCGTACAGCGGAGGAATGGAGGCGGCTGCTGGAGGAAACAGGCTTCGGTGAAACGGGAATTTGGGATCACCGTTCCATGACGCCCCAACTCTGGGAGGATGTTGTGATGTTTCCGGACACCCACCAGTTTGCGGACCGGGATCTGGGACGTTTCCCCACCTTATGGGAAACCGCCCGCCGTTACGAGGAATTGATGAATGCTAACCAGGCTTTGTTTGAGCATGGGGCGATCATCGGGCGCAAGCGGCAGGCGGGTATTTAAGCGGAGCTTACCATCCCGAACACATTTGGCAGTCTGTTTAACCGATGTCACGGCTTCATTACAGCATCTTGTTTTTGCGCATCAGCTTCAGCACCTTGCCGAAGGAATAGTCCGGGGATCCGTACAGCTTCATCAGATCCTCGGACCAGTCTGGAGCCGTCCCCGCCCGCGCATGTTTGCGCAGGGTTTTCATGGACCCCTTCAGCCTGGCCCTTTCCTTCTCCAGCTCCTTCCTGAGCGTGGTCATGCCCTTCATGGCATCACGGGCTTCTTTTTTGCTGATCATGGCTGTTTAGCTCCTTTACAGGTATTTTCACCGGACATATGAAAAAGCGGCTGCCCGAAGGCAAGCCGCTTTACCGGTTTATACATTACAGGATAAACGGGCGGGAGATGATAACCAGCAGAATGAACAGAACCAGAATAAATCCAGTCGAGGTGTAAAGCCCGGCGGCTGCGCTCATGGTTCCTTCCTCCTTTCGTTCTTGATCTGCTGTATCTTATGCGGAGGAAGGCACCTGTGCATGGTTATCTGTCCCGGTTTGGCGGGCTGCTGTTACTTTTGGGCGGTTGTACCGTAAGATATCTACCCACCCGGCTGCCCGGTGGAGGCTTCCCCGGCCAGAGCGCTGGTGCCTCCTCCGGACTCCGCCAGCCCCTGGTAGGGCTCCTGCTCCTTGGCTTCCTCGGCTGTATCATATTGCCGGATATGGTAGGTCCGGTTTTCCAGATCGACGAGCTTGGAACTGCCAATCTGCAAAACCGCCGCCGCGGATAACCCGTAAATGGACACCGTGCCCACCCGGATTTCCCGGCAGGCATCCCGTCTGTTCATCGTTACCTCTCCACCGGGTGTAATGACCGGGAACTCGCGGTTATAAAACGGATACCCGCTCCAGTCATCCCCCTCGCTGCCCCGAAAGTTGGCTGTTTCCTGCTGCACTGCCAGCACCCGGGACGCCGCCGCCATTCCCAGGGAATCCCCGAACTGCACAATGGAGCTGATTTGGCTGGAGATAATCCGGACCCCGCCGACTATGGAGGTCCGCATGGTCAGGTCGACCCTTCCGAGGCAAAAGGCACCAGCGGGCCGATAATCAGGGACTCCGCAGGGGTGTCAAAAACGGAGGAGGCGGTAATTGCCTCCGTATCCCCGATGAGCACCACCGAGGCGCTGCCCACCCCGACGATATGGATGCTGCCTACCTGCAGCCCGTTATTGGTCACATTCATCTCAATCATGAAGGACTCTCCTTTCCATATCCGGCAAAAAAGCTCCTGAGACCGTCGCGCACATCCTGTCTGACCTTCTCCACGACGGGAGCGGCATCCGCTGCCGCCGCATTCTCAGCAAAGGGATGCTCCTTTATATATAGCATAAAGCGCTGCTCCGCCTGCCGGGACAGGTCCTCGATAATCCGTTCCCGCAGCTCCGGAACCAGCGGAATGCCGGCTTCGTCCGCCGCCTCTTCAATATCCCGGGGTAAATCCTGCCGCAGATAGTCCTGCATGGAAGCCATAGCCTGGGTGTATGCCTGGTCGGGGGAGGCTGGACCGGACAACTGGAGATCCTTGGCATCCACATTGGCTGCCTGCAGATCCTCAATCAGCCCTTGCGCTCCGTGGGCCAAGCCGATATGTAAGGAGCCCGACAGCGTATCCACCTTCAGCTGCTCGAACCTGTATTCGATTTTATCGATGCGGGTGGAGGGCTGATTCTGAAGGTCGGTAACACTTGCCTCCAGTCCGTCCAAGGCGGGGGCAAGACGGGCCAACTCCCGTTCCACCGCCTTCAGCTGCGCCGACAAACCGGCTACGGACTGCTCCAGTCCCGCCAGCCGTTCTTCGGTTTGGATTTGTTTCTGGGCCATCCATCCCAACCGCCGCAGGATCTCCTGAAGATGCCATAGCAGCACCGGGTCCATCCCAACACCCCCTCGTCTCATGTGTACGCCCGGGAGGCGGGAACTATTACTTCATCGGAGCTTCATGGTAACGCAGCGCAGGCAGGGGCACCAAGGGCACGGAGGGCAGCGCCGACTGGGGCGCGGAAACCGTGTCCCCCAATTCGGGAGCCGGTGAGGTGAACCCTCCTGTGTTGAAGTTGTTGGACAAGCTTTTGACCAGACCGGCCGATCCGACCTGGAAAACCGAGGAATTGGCCAATGAGCTGATGGTCAGGCTGCGGATAGTGATGGTCTGGTACACATTCACAATCATGGCGACGCCACCTTGCTGTTGGAGGCATCTACCAGATCGGGGTCGTTGGTGTTGGTGGAGCTCAAGCCGTTATTGGTGACCGGCAGGTCACCTGTTATGAAGGAGCCGGAGCCGGCAAAGGTTTTGGTGCTGCTGGTGGGGGAGAGGAACACAGCGTCACCGAATTGGACGATGGAGCTGGAGCCTACGCTCACGATTTTGACATAACCGACAATGGCGGGCATGCAGCATTCTCCTTTCCGCGCTGGCGTTAAATACGTTGTGACTTAGTATATGTGGGTGAACGCCCAGATGTGCCGCTTTTTGCCCGGCGGAGTGTGGCATATGCCCATTCTGCGCATAGAATAATCTAAGATGAAGGCTGTTCTGGCCAAAAATTCCATCAGAATGCGGAAATGGGGGGGCACCATGGCACAACGGGGAAAGAGCGGCCCGGATTGGGGCGGAATGGAGCAGTTTATGGGCGGGCATTTCCCGTTCATGAACGATAAAATCAAAAAGAAAATGGGAGCGGGCGGCACGGACTGGGTGGAGGAGTATGTCCAGGATGTGCTGAAGAAGTCTTTTTCCCAGCGGACAGGGTCCTTTTTCCCCGAGGAGAGCGCCCGCGCGGAAACCTCCGAATCGAGCCAGGGGCTGGATTATGATTACGAAACCTTCGAAACTCATAATAATGTCATCGTCCGGATCACCGTTCCGGAGGATGTGCAGGTGAAGAACGTGCGTCTATATGCAGGCAGTATGCAGCTGAAGGTGGAGCAGGATCCCACACGAAGCAGCATGTACATCCCGCTGCCGTCGGAGGTGGACGGAGGCAGTGTCAAGGCCAGCCTGAAGGACCGGGTGCTGGAGGTGCGCTGCCCCCGCCGGCAGGAGGCGGAGGTTTTCCAGGAGGTGCGGGTCCGGTTTCTGTAGAAGTTGGGCGCCGAAACCGTCAACATTGCGGTGCAGATCGCTTATGATATACAAACAGCCTGTGCAAAAGATCGAAAGCGGGGCAAGCGTATGGACGAGGAACGCCAGGAGCAGTTTCAGGACGCCTATCTCATCATTGCGACGGTGGTTGTGTTTACGCTGCTGTTTGCCGGACGGGCGACGGAATTTTACGACGGGGATGATTAGGAGGCTGCCGCAATGGCCGGTGGGGATGCCGTGGACAACGGCGATGAATTCAAACGCAAGCTGCTGCTGGTGGTAGGCATTGTGGTGATACTCTCTTTTTTATATGGCTATGGGAAACCCGGTGGCACTACGGAAACCATAATTCCGGGAGGCTGACCGGCGTTCCCGCTGAATCCGGTATTCCCGAGGGGTTGGATCTGGAGGGAGGGCAGGCAGAAGTGGCGGCGTACAGCGGTGGACAGAAGGGCAAGGGCTGCAGCAACGGCAAGCGGGGAAAGAACGGCAAACCGGACAAAGGCTCTCTGTTCCCGACAGGGTTGCCCCTTTCCTTAGGCAAGCTTTCGCCTCAGCAGCTGGCGGTGATTACAGCATTGTTGTCCAATGCCCTGAAGGTGGATTCGGTGCTGGTGGACCGGAACAAGGACCTGCAGATTGTCCTCACCGGAACCCTCCGGCGGAAAACCAAAACCGACAAGCTGCTGGAGGAGCTGGAGGAAATCAATATCGGCGATCTGCTCGATGCCATCTCCAACCGCTGATGCCGGGGGGGAAGGCGCCGGGTTTTTCGGCGTTCTACCCGTCCTCCGGCACTTCCTGGTTCACCTTTATATGACCATCCCGTTATTCGGGCTGATAATTTGTCCGGTCATAGAATCTTGAGCAGCGATAGCACATATTAAATCCGCGATATCCTCCGGTGAGGATATCCGTTGTAAAGGAAGATGTCCGCTTAACCGCTTCATTTTCTCCTCCTCCCCTTTCCACCAACGCGTCGAAACCGCGGCGGGGGCAATACAATTTACACGTATTTCCGGGGCAAGGGCATGGGCCAGTGATTTCGTCAGTCCGTGGACAGCCGCCTTGGATACGGCATAGGGCAGAGAAGAGCCGGAGCCGGTAATGCCGGCAATGCTGCCCATATTCAAAATCGACCCCATTTTTTGCTGCTTCATCACAGGTGCAACCGCCCGCGCACAATAAAACATCCCTTTTACATTCACATCCAGCAGATTACGCCAAATATCATCGGTCACCGCTTCCAGATCGGACAGTTCAATTTGCTTGGTTATGCTTGCGTTGTTTATCAGGAAGTGGACACCCCCGAAGTGGTCTGCCGCTTTTTTTACCATTTCGCGGACTTCGTCATCGCAAGACACATCTGCCTGAAGCAGCAGAACCTCCGCACCGTTATCCTTCAGTTCCTTTCCCGTTAGGACCGCTTCCTGCTCCGATCGGTTATAGTTCAGTACGATTTTGGCTCCTCTTTCCGCAAATCGTTTGCAGGTGGCCTTACCAATTCCAGTCCCGCCTCCGGTTACAAGGACAACCTTGTTTTTCATATCCATGATATAACCTTCTTTTTTCTAAAGTTTATGCCTTTATTATATCTTTTCCGAAGGTACTGTATAATAGTTAGGACTGATACCATCCATCTGTTTCGATGATGAAAGGAACCCCTATGGAAAGCTTGGAGTTGCGCATTTTTAGAGAGGTGGCCTATGCCCAATCCATATCCGGAGCGGCGGAAAAAATGGGATATGTCCAATCCAATGTAACCGCCCATATCCGCAGGCTGGAGGAGGAGTTAAACACCGGGCTGTTCATCCGCCACAGCAAAGGAGTTTCTCTTACCGAAGCGGGAGAACGGTTATTATCCTATGCGGATCAAGTGATCCGGTTATTGGATAATGCCAAGAGCCAATTTGCACAAAGCCCGCCAACCTTACATATCGGAGCCACTCAAACGCTTGCAGCGCACAGGCTGCCGGTGTGGCTGTCCGCCTTTCAAAAACAATATCCGCAAGTGGGCCTATCCGTTACAACGGGCCTGCAGGCTGATCTGATACAGTCCGTTGCAGACGGACATTTGGATTGTGCCTTCGTGAATACCGAGTTCAATCATCCGGGACTGGCGTCGGTGTTTTCGTTTCAAGAGGAGCTTGTGCTTATTGCACCCAAGAATCTAAGCGATGAAGAAATTCCCCATCAACCCATTGTGGCGGCCAAGCTCAACGGCTGTCCTTACCGCAAGCTGCTCGAAGCCTGGATAGTCCAAAACACGTCCCGCCAGCCCGCTGTCATTCAATACGATACTGTGGAGGGAATCATCAAGGCGGTATCCCTGGGCATGGGAATCTCCCTGTTGCCCCGGAATGTATTGCCGGAGGCAGAGGGAGAGGGGATTCAATCCTATCCGGCGGATGATATAGGCGCAGTGTATGTTCAACTCGTCCTGCCCAAGATTAGGTCCAACCCCGCTGTGGACCAGTTCCTCGCCATGATTCAAGATTATTCCGGGTTATAAAAGTGAAAAAACAGCGTTCTCCGGATGGCCGGACGAACGCTGCCTGATGATACGCCAAGCTTTGGCGTATTTTTTATTTTTCTACTGCGGTCAAATGGTATAGCTTGCTCTTGAAGTCCCCGCCCAGGTCCGGGACGGGCAGGCCGGCATACATCAGACGGTCGCCTCCGTACACCTCTCCGGTTTCCTTCAACAGATAGTCCTTCTCGGGATCAAGCCCGGCCAGACGGACCCTTGCCCGCGGGGCATTGGGCTCCGCCAGCACCTGGAAGTAACCGGCCAGGGCTTCGTTCTTGTCGGCGGATACAAACATCCATGCCGTCACATTGCCCTCGAAGGGGCTTTTCAGCCGGTACATATCCCCTTGCTGCACCAGGGTGCGGATTTCCTTATAGAAAGCCACCTGGGCCTTAACCGCTTCTTTTTCCTCCTCGGTAAATACCGTCAGATCCAGCTCATACCCGAAGTTACCGGACATGGCTACGTCGCCCCGCATGGAGAGCGGAGTCGTCCGGTGCACCTGGTGATTGGGCACGGCGGAAACATGGGCGCCCATGGCACTGGCGGGATAGGCCAGGCTGGTGCCGTATTGGATTTTGAGCCGCTCCACGGCATCCGTGTTGTCGCTGGTCCAGGTTTGCGGCATGTAGTAGAGAATGCCCGGGTCGAACCGTCCGCCGCCGCCGGAGCAGCTTTCGAACAGTACCTTCGGGAAGCGGGTGGTGATGGCGTCCATCACCTTGTACAACCCCAGCATGTAGCGGTGGGCGGTTTCGCCCTGGCGCTCTGCGGGCAGAAGGGCGGAGCCCACCTCCGACATATGGCGGTTCATGTCCCATTTCACATAGGAGATGGGGGCGGAGTCGAGAATGGCGGATACGGCCTCAATAATATAGGTGCATACATCCTCACGGCTCAGGTCCAGAATCAGCTGGCTCCGCGCTGTGCTTCTGCGCCGGTCCGGCACATGCAGGCACCAGTCAGGATGGGCCTTGTACAGCTCGCTGACCGGGGATACCATCTCCGGCTCGAACCACAGGCCGAACTGCAGGCCCAGTGCGTTGACGCGCCGCGCCAGATCGTCCAGACCCTGGGGCAGCTTGTTGGTGTCCACCACCCAGTCTCCCAGAGAGGTGGTATCGTCATCGCGCTTGCCGAACCAGCCGTCATCCAGCACCATCAGCTCAATGCCCAGCTCCTTGGCTGTTTCGGCGATGGCGACAATCTTGTCGGCGTTAAAATCAAAGTAGGTGGCCTCCCAATTGTTGACCAGCACCGGACGGGGTTCATCCCGGTAGAAGCCCCGGACGAGACGGGTGCGGTACAGGCGGTGGTAGGTGCGGGACATGCCGCCCAGTCCTTCCGCGGAATACACCATCACGGCTTCGGGAGTCTGGAAGGCGGTGCCCGGCTCCAGGAGCCAATTGAAGCCAAAGGGGTTGATACCTATGGCCACGCGGGTATTCTGGATCTGGTCCACCTCGGCGTATGCGGTGAAATTGCCGCTGTACACGAGGTTCAGTCCGTAGGCATCCCCATGCTCTTCACCGGTTCCGGGGGAAACCAGCGCCAGGAACGGGTTTTGCTGATGGCTGCTGGCCCCGCGTTTGCTGTTGACGCCCTGATAGCCGTATACCAGCGGACGGCGGACAATGTGGCGTTCCCGCCCCCATGCTCCAGAGAGCTGGATCAGCTCCATACCCGCGCCGTGAAAGTCCACGCTGAGGGATAAGGCCCGCAGCAGCTTCAACGGGGCGGAGCCGGTATTGCTGAACCGGACGGAGCGGGTAATGGCATCCAGCTCCTCCAGAACCGTATACGAAAGCTCCGCTTGCAGTCCGGCCAGCTTGTCCTCCAGGACGATAACCAGCGTATCGGCTTCGCTGTCGTTTTCCACATACACCGCGGGCAGCCCCTCCAAAGCGGGTTTGCCTTTTTGGATGGAGTGGGACACATAGGTCAGTTCGGTAATTTTTGTGCCGTTCGAAAGCTCAGCCTGGTAAGCGGGCTCGCGGAAATCACCGGCTCCATACGCCGGGTACTCCTGGGGAATCGTATCCAGGGAAACCGTCCGGTTATCCGTCAAATTGGGGGAAAACGCCACGTCCTTGAAGATCAGCAGATCGGACAATTGGGGAGAACGGAGCTTTTTGCCCCAGTAGAGATGAGTCAGATAACCGCCCTCCATCAGGGACATGACGTAGCTGGTGGTGCGGGTTTGCAGATGGAACAGCTTGCTCTCGCGGTCAAAAGAAATGGACACAGGGAAACCTCCTCAGGGCTTTCCGCAAGGAAAGCCGGCATCGTAAGCATAAACTGGGCATTCCGTCAGGAAAGCCGGCACCGTAAGCGTAAACTGGGCATTCCGTCAGGAAAGCCGGCATCGTAAGCGTATTTGGAAAATATCGCATCATCTCAGAACACGCCGCAATTGGCAAAGTATCGCGTCACCTCCATTATATCCGGCGCCGGCCCGCTTTCGAATGGAGCGAAGCAGGATACATATGGACAAATGTAGTTTTTAGTAGAGTTGTGGATAAGCTTAACATGATAAAACTACACGGGGACATCTTTTGGGTAAAAGGATGGACGGAGGGTGATTACACGTGTTATCATAGGCTCATCAGTACACGTGTTATCACTCGGGAATGTTATGATCCAAGCTTACGGAACTCAGAAGCTCTTAGCGGTGCAAAATCGAGCCGTTACGATTCTAACGGAACCAAGAGGCTCTTAGAGCAAACTTTTGCGGGAAAAATAGCGAATTCAGGCGTTTAACGGCGTCTCAGTTCCGTTACAGCTGCCGAAGCTCCATTTTTGCCTTCTAAGGTCCGCTCCGTTCCGTTACGCCACCGTCACCGCCACCGCACATAGTAATCATCATTATCCTCATACAAAGGAGCTAAACCCATGAAACGGCCTACCAGCCAAGATGTAGCCAAGCTGGCCGGGGTCTCCCGGGCGGTAGTCTCCGCCGTGCTGAACCGGACGCCGGGCATCCGCGTCAGTCCGGACAGGCGCCAGGCCGTATTGGATGCCATCGCCCAACTGGGATACCGGGTGGATGCCCAGGCCAGAGGGATGCGCACCGGCCGCAGCCGTACCATTGCCGCTTACGGCAATTTGGACAATCCGATGTTTTTGCAGGTGCTCCAGGGGGCACAGCAGAGCTGCATGCAAGCGGGTTACCAACTCCTTCTCTATGGCAAAAACGGCCAGCCCCAGGAGCAGGAGGAGCTGCTGGCCCTCTATCAGGAACGCCGGATCGACGGGCTTCTGACCAAGGATACTACGGGCTTTGCGGATGAAGCCTTCGCCGCCCTGGTGCAGCAAGCGGGCCTGCCCTTCATCTCCGTGGAGGGCTATCCGGACGAAGTCAATGTCCTGTCCATCCTGATGGATTACGGCGAAAGCATCCGCATGGCATTGGACTATATTTGGCAGCGAACCGGAGGTTACCCGGTATATATTGCGGCTTACCACGGCAAGCCTGGTGAGCCCCGCTGGGGGGACCGCCACCGCCTGGCGGCCTATGAGGCTTGGATGGGGGAGAGGGGGGAATCTCCCCGGATCTTCCGGCTAAGCCTAGACGAGCCGGAAGCGTTGACCGAGCTGATGGCCGGTCTTCCTCAGCCATCATCGGTGCTGTGCAATTGGTTTGCAGCAAGCGCTCTGGTGTACCGGGCCGCCGCCGGGCTGGGGCTGGCTGTTGGCCGGGACCTGTATGTCATGTCCGCCGACAACACAGCCCAGGCCAACCGCTACATGGTGCCTAGTCTCAGCTCCATTGAGGTGCCCTACGCCCAGATGGGGGCGGCCGCCGCTGAACGGGTCATCCGTTTGGCCGAGGGCAGAGAGCCATCGGATGCACCGCCCAAAATCTGGATCCCCCCGCGCCTTGCGCCGGGTGAGAGTGTGTAGGACTCAACAAACTCAGTGAAATCAAAGGAGGATAAAGCCATGTTTTGGACAGTGGAAAAGCTGGAGCAGCGCATCCGGACCCTTGATCCCTTCAGATACAGGGATGCGCGGGCGATCGGAGGAATGATATTGACCGAGGATCCCCATGGGGAGATTGGGGCCCGTCCGCGTGAAGCAGGCGCCGGGAACAATGAAGCTCCAGCCATCCCCTCCGGTGGGGAGCCCGGGCGTATCGTGGAACAAGGAAGCGCTTGGAGCGGGCGGGACCGTTATCTGTGGCTGTCGGCCTCGGTAACGGTGCCCGCAGAGTGGCAGGGCCGCAGGGTACTGGGCCGCTTCGATTTTGGGCAGACGGGAGGCGGCAACAACAGCGGCTTCGAATCTCTCCTGTATGTCAACGGCGACCCCTGGCAGGGGGTGGACAGCAACCACCAGGAGGTTTTTCTGACGGAGGCGGCTCCGGGTGAAACCCTTCGCCTGGATTTCCGCCTGTGGTCCGGGCTGGGCGGATACCAGCCTAACGCCGTGCCGGAGCACCGCCTGAATCGGGCGGAGCTGTGCTGGCTGGATGAAGCGGCGGATGACCTGTTTTTTACCGCGTGGTCGGCTCTGGAGACGGTAAAGCAGCTCTCCGAGGACAATCCGGACCACGCGTCACTCCTGTCCCTGCTGGACGCTGCCTTCCTGCGCCTGGACTGGTCCCGGCCCGGGTCCGAGGCCTTCTACGCCTCTGTGGCCGAGGCCAATACGGTGCTGGCGGAGGGGCTAGGCCGGATGAAACGGGAGCATCCGGTGGAGGTTCGCTGCGTCGGCCACACCCATATTGATGTGGCCTGGCTGTGGCGGCTGGCGCATACCCGGGAGAAGGCGGCGCGTTCCTTTTCCACAGTGCTGCGGCTGATGGAGCAGTATCCGGAGTACCTGTTTTTGCAGACGCAGCCCCAGCTTTACGATTACATCAAGCAGGATTATCCCGACATCTATGCCCGCATCAAGGAGCGGGTGGCGGAAGGCCAATGGGAGGCCGGAGGGGCTATGTGGCTGGAGGCGGACTGCAATCTGACCTCCGGGGAGTCCCTTGTTCGGCAGCTGCTGTACGGGACTCGGTTTTTCCGGGATGAATTCGGGGTGGAATGCAAGTACCTGTGGCTGCCGGATGTTTTCGGCTACAGCTGGGCTCTGCCGCAGATTCTCCAAAAAAGCGGCATCGAGATGTTCATGACCACCAAAATCAGCTGGAACCAGTACAACCGGATGCCTCATGATACCTTTCTGTGGCGGGGGATGGACGGTACGGAGATTCCCGCCCATTTTATTACCACCCCTGATCCGGGCCATCAGGAGGGCTCTTTTTTCTACACCTACAACGGGTTAATCACGCCTTATACGGTGCAGGGCATCTGGAAGGCTTACCGGAACAAGGAGCTGAACCGGAAGCTGCTGCTGGCTTACGGGTACGGCGACGGGGGAGGCGGGGTCAACCGGGAGATGCTGGAGGTGCGCCGCAGGCTGGAGGATATGCCTGGGCTGCCGAAGGTAACCACAGGCCGTGCGGATGAATACTTCCGCGAGCTGAAAGAAACGCTGGACGCCTCCCCCGCCTATGTTCATACCTGGGACGGGGAGCTGTATCTGGAGCTCCACCGAGGCACCTACACCAGCCAGGCGTACAACAAACGGATGAACCGCAAGCTGGAGCTGGACTACCGGGAGGCGGAATGGCTGGGGGCGGTTTCCAGGGCGGTGTCCGGCAACTGGGCAGGTTTCCTGCAGCCGGATCTGGCTGAGGGGTGGCGGATTATTCTCCGCAACCAGTTCCACGATATTATCCCCGGCTCCTCCATCCGGGAGGTGTACGAGGACAGCCGTATGGAATATGCGCAGGCGGAAGCCCTGGGGCAGGCTGTCAAGCAAGCCGCGCTGGAGCCCCTGGCCGAGTCTGCCCACAGCAACGATTCAGTCGGGCCGGAGACGTACACCATTCTCAACAGTGCTTCTTTCCCGAGGCAGGAGGTGGTCAGGATTCCTTTGGCATCCCCCGGTGATGAGACTCCCGTTTATGTGGACGGCGGCGGCCGGGCGCTTCCGGTGCAGCGGGAGGGAGCAGTGCTTGCTGTATTAGCCGGCCCTGTTCCGGCTATGGGGGCGGTGAAGCTGATGCAAGCGGATGGAGCCCCGGTCGAAGCACGAGGTGATTTGCAGCAGTCTGATGGTACCCGAGAACAAAGTAATCTGCAGCAGCCTTTTACCTATGAGGCAGGAAGCTTGGAGACGCCTTTTTATCTGCTGGAGTGGAACGCTTCCGGGCAGCTGACCCGGATCTATGACCGGGCGGCGGAGCGCGAGGTGCTGGCGGCGGGGGCGTTGGGCAATCAGCTCCAGGTGTTTGAGGACCGGCCCAAGGGCAGGCATGAGGCATGGGATATCGACATTTTTTATACGGAAAAAATGACGCCTGTCACCCACCTGGAGATTGTGGAGCTAACCGCCTGTGGTCCGCTGTATGCCTCCATCCGGTTTGTCTACCGCTATCTGGATTCACGGATCGAGCAGACCCTGGTTGCTTATAGCTACTCCCGCCGGCTGGACTTTCAGACCCATGTGGATTGGCATGAGTCCAGGCAGCTTCTGAAGGTTGCGTTTCCTGTGGACATCCGGGCAACTGAGGCTACCTACGACATCCAGTTCGGTAATGTGAAGCGGCCTACCCACTGGAACACAAGCTGGGACTGGGCGCGCTTCGAAACGGTAGGCCACCAATGGGCGGACCTGTCGGAGCGGGACTATGGGGTCAGTCTTTTGAACGACTGCAAGTACGGTTACGCCATCAAGGACAACATCATGCAGCTGACACTGATCAAATCCGCCATGGTGCCGGATGAAACCGCCGATCAGGGGGAGCATGTATTTACCTATGCGCTGTATCCCCATAATGGCGATTGGTATGAGGGAGGCACCGTCCAAGAGGCGTGGTCGTTGAACAGCCCGCTGGTCTGCGCTCCCGGAGCGCTTCGGGTGCCGGAGGGTTCTCTGTTCCGCACGGATGCGTCCCACGTGTTCATTGATGCAGTGAAAAAAGCGGAGGACTCCGGCGATATAGTGGTGCGTCTGCATGAATTCGCCGGCAAACGGGGTCCCGTGCGGCTGACCGGGGACTGGGGTGTGCTGTCATACCAGGAATGCGACCTGCTGGAGCGCTCGTTGGGTGAGCCGATGGAAGGCCCCGAGCTGCTGCTGTCTGTCAAACCATATGAAATCCGGACCTTCCTGGTCCGGCTCCGGGACTAACAAGGGGCGCCAGGCGGGCGGGCTGGGTAGGGCCGCCACTATGTCCTACGGCCCCCCCTTGTCAGGCATTATCCCCTTAGCTCAGGAACGGTTGGAAGGCTGCTATTCCGGTTGCCTTGTTGGATACTATCCCACTAGCTCAGGAACAGTTGGAAAACCTGAGCCAATGGGATGGTGACAGAAAGGGGCACACACAGCTCTCCCTACGCCCTTGGTCCCCCTTGTCGGGCATTATCCCACTAGCTCAGGAACAGTTGAAAAACCTGAGCCAATGGGATAATGGACGGAAAGGGCGTGAACGGGGAAGATACGGTAGGGGCGCCTGCGGAACTGAAATGAAGTGAACTGGGCTATGCTGTGCTGTGCAGTGGAGATCCTCCATGCCATGCGCCTTCCACCAATGAACGAGGGGTTGACACTCTCTTGTGACTATGCTAAAGTTATGAGAAAATTCTCATAACAATACACGCTATGATCGGAATCAGTACGGGACATTCACACCCTCAGAGAGCCGCGACACGGTGCAACGCGGCGGGTGAAGAACCGGAAGACTCATCCGGGAGCGGCGGTATGGAACGTTTCAGCAGGCAAATTCACCGCCTGGGAAACCAGTATATGCCGACGGTTCATCCCCGTAACGGGATGGCGGGATTATGGCCGAGGCCATGATGCCGCACAAAGCGGATTTGCCGGTGCTTCATGAACCCATGAAGAGCGCCTCAGGGCAAATCAAGAAGAGTGGTACCGCGACGGTTACAAGCCTGTCGTCTCTTCCCTACACGGGGAGGGGCGGCAGGCTTTTTGATGTTTTTCTGCCACTCCTCCCGCATACAACATAAACATAAAGACCGGGAGCGGGAGCCCCCGACGCCTAACAGAGAGCCGCGGAATTGGTGCAACGCGGCGGCGTCCGGCTCCTTCCTCGCCCGTGAATGGCCGCATGGAACGTGAACTGCCCTCTCCCCAAGAGGGCTAACTACAAGTACATGCGGACGGCCTAGCCCTCGTTACCGGGCGCGCAGCGGAGCCTCCGCTGCGGCTAAGCGGGTCCGGATCAGCGCCGGACCAACAAGAGTGGTACCGCGACAGGACATGATGGCCTGCCGTCTCTTTCAGACATGAAGGAGACCGGCAGGCCTTTTGGCGTTGCGGCAGAGACAACTAACCAACCCACCCAAGGAGGATGACCAAACTATGGAAAACCGCAGAATCCGCATTTTTGACACAACCTTACGCGACGGCGAGCAATCGCCGGGTGCAAGCCTCTATCCGGAGGAGAAGATTGTTCTGGCTCGTCAGTTGGAGAGGCTGGGCATCGATACCATCGAGCCGGGTTTCCCCGCCAGCAGCCCTGGGGATTTCCGGGCCGTTCAGGAGATTTCCAGGATGCTGCAGCGTACCGAAATCTGCGGCTTCGGCCGGGCCGTGAAAAGCGACATTGACGCCGCCGTGAACGCTACCCGTGATGCCAACCGACGCCGGCTGCATCTGTTTCTTTCCTCCTCCCAGATTCATATGGATTTTCAGCTGAAAAAAAGCCGGGAGCAGGTGCTGCAGATCGCCCGCGACATGGTGGCATATGCAAAGCAATTTGTGGATACCATCGAATTTTCTCCTATGGATGCCACCCGCTCCGGGGATGAATTCTTGTATGAGATGCTGGAAACGGTGATTGCCGAAGGCGCCACCATCCTTAATATTCCCGACACGGTGGGGTATGCCCTGCCGGAGGAATACGGGAACCTGTTCCGTAGGGTGCGGGCCAATGTCCGGGGCGGCGACAGGGTGGAATACAGCGCCCATTGCCACAACGATCTGGGTCTTGCCGTGGCCAACAGTCTGGCGGCCATTGCCGGCGGAGCCACCCATGTGGAGGTGACCATTAACGGCATCGGCGAACGGGCGGGCAACTGCTCCCTGGAGGAGCTGGCGATGGCCATCGCCACCCGGGGCCAGGACAGCGGGCTCTCGACCGGCATCGATGCCTCTCAAATTTATGAGACCTCCCGGATGGTCAGCCGGATTATGAATCTGCCCATTGCGTATAACAAGCCCATCGTCGGGCGCAACGCCTTCCAGCATGAAGCGGGCATCCACCAGGACGGACTGTTGAAGAACCGGAGCACCTACGAGATTATGGACCCGGAAAGAATGGGCATCCCCCGGGATATGATTGTACTGGGCAAACATTCCGGGCGCCACGCTCTGAAGCATCGCCTGGAGCGGTACGGAGTGACTCTGGGTGAAGCGGAGCTGGCACGTTTTACCGAGCAGTTCAAAGAGGAGGCCGACGCCTGCAAGGTGATTTCCGACGCGCATCTGCTGCGGATTCTCGACAAAACTCCGGGAGGCGGCGCAGGGCCGTATTCCATGACGGATTTTCAGGTGGTCTCCAACCACCGCAAGGCTAAGGTGGCCTCCGTTACCCTGCGCAACAACCGCACCGGCGCGGAAAACACCTATGCCGCCGCAGGGGACGGCCCCGTGGAGGCGATTGTGGCCTGTATGAAGCAGGCGGTGGACTTCCCGCTGGAGCTGACGGATATGGAGATCCATTCCCTCTCCGCCTCGGAAACCGCCCAAGGAGAAGCGCAGATTACCGTCCGTACGGAGGAAAACCGGACCTTCCGGGGCAGCGGCATCCATAACGATATTCTGGCGGCGGTGGCAGAGGGATTCCTGTCGGCGCTGAACCAGGCGGTGTCGGCCAGAGAGGAGAAATTGTCAGAAAACATTTGTTGACAATGATAATCATTATCAATTAACATGGAGGAAACGATCCCACGTGAAAAGGAAAGATGCTAGATGCTTACCAATCACTCGCTCCTCCATGAGCAAAACCAGCACGGACTGCTGCTGACCTCCGTTGCTGCAGCTGAAGACGGCAGGCTGTACGCTTCCGCGGTGAATGAAGGCATCTTCCGCATCGACAATACCGCTGCCTGGTCCCGCCTTCCCCATGAGCTTCCGGCTGGCGTTACGGTCAACCGGCTGGAAGCAGAGGATGGCCAAATCTTTGCCTGCACGGAGCAAGGACTGTTCCAGCTGCGGGAAGACGGCTGGCGGACGACCAAGATAACGGTGCCCTGCTACAGGCTGAGAAGCAAGGGCGGAGTCCTCTATGTGGCCACGGGCAACGGATTGTGGTACCGGTTCAACGATAATTGGGTACGGACCAGCTACTCCGAAGAGGCGGTGTTCGATCTGTTTATGACGCCGCAGATGATATTCATGGCCCGTTCTACAGGCATTTTCCTGTTTGACCGGTACACCCAGTCCTCCGAGGAGTTTAAGGTGGGGAGCTCCGTATCCAGCCTTTGTGTGCTCCACGGTTATTTACTGGGGGCCGACGGATTGGGGAATTTAGTCGCCGGAGATAAGCGGGGGCGCTTCAATACCCACCACTATAAGGGGATCCGGATTTTTTCGCTGGAATCCTGCGAGGGCCGGATTTATGCCTGCACCAGCAGGGGCCTGTACCAGGTTCTGTATTGGAAGGACCGGTTCCACCTGTGCTCGGCGGTCACCGGTTTCCCTGTGACGGATGTGGCCTTCGACAAGGATAATCTATATTTGTCCACCTATTTTGAAGGGCTGCGCATTCTGCCCAGACGGCGGAGCCATGTGTCCGGTGAAGCCTGAACCATTTTTCTACAAATGATGTCTGCCAAACCCGGGCCTGCCCGGGTTTTTGGTGCGAGAACGGCTCCCTGGGCAGAAGCTGCCAACATTTATGAAAGGGCTATTTCGCACTCGTACAGGTTTAGTGTACAATTGAGGGGACGAACGCGCATGACGAGGAAGGAGAATGGATTGAATGACCGTCAAAATTATAACCGACAGCGCTGCCGATCTTCCCAAGGAACTGGTGGCACAGCATGGCATAGAAGTGCTCCCGCTAATGGTTTACCTGGATAACCAGGAATTCCGGGACGGAGAAACCATGAACCCCCAGGAGATGTTCCGGGGTATGCGGGAGGGCAAGGTTTACAAAACGGCCCAGGTCCCACTTCAAATCTTCCGGGAAGTGTTCCAGCGTCATGCCGAAAACGGCGATATCTGCATCTATGTGGCATTTTCCTCCGCTTTGTCCGGAACCTACCAGTCCGCCGTCCTGGCGAAGAATGAAATTCTTGAGGATTACCCGGATGTGAAGCTTGAGGTTATCGATACCAAATGCGCTTCCATGGGCTTCGGTCTGGTGGTGCTGATGGCAGCGGAGCTGGCTGCAGAAGGCAAAAGCCAGGATGAAATTATCGAGGCAATCCGGTTCCATGCCCTTCATATGGAGCATATTTTCACAGTGGATAATCTGGAGTATCTGTACCGGGGCGGACGTGTCAGTAAAACCGCCGCTTTTATCGGTGGGCTTCTGAATATTAAGCCGGTGCTGCACGTGGAGGATGGCAAGCTGATCCCCATCGAGAAGCTGCGTGGCCGGCGCAAGGTCCTGGACCGGATGGCAGCCATTATGGCGGAGCGGGGGATCAGCCAAGACCAGCAGGTCATCGGTATCTCCCATGGGGACGATATCGAAGCGGCCCACAGTCTGCGCGACATGATCCGGGAGCGCTTCGGCTCCAAGGAATTCATCATATCCCAGATTGGCGGTGCGGTAGGCGCTCACTCTGGACCGGGGACTCTTGCTCTTTTTTTCCTGAACAAGCTGAATCCCGGCCGCTAATCCCTTCACAGCATCTTTTACAGAAGAACCTTATGCGCCCTGCAGTCAGGGCGGTAGGGTTTTTTCGTTTTTTGGTACAGCGGATGAAATTTCCAAGGGATAGCCATACTACAAATATTGCGGGGAAAATATAAACATTTTGTTAAACTTGGCTGAAAGTTTACGATGAAAGATGTCGCTTTGTTTACAAAATCTTAATACAAGACGATTAAATTGTGATATGATGGCAAATGGAGCACATGACAGCTCTTGTTAGACTCAAGGAAACGTTCAGGGGGATTTTTCGTGACATTCATCATTATTATTGTTGCTTTGGCCTTGTTGTTCGACTTCATCAATGGTTTTCATGATACGGCCAATGCTATCGCTACTGCTGTGTCCACCAAAGCCCTTTCACCGAGAGTTGCCATCTTGATGGCCGCTGTGCTGAACTTTGTCGGAGCCATTCTGTTTGACGGCGTCGCCAAAAACGTAGGAGGCAGCATCGCCGATCCGTTCCACGTCAGCAACGGTATGGAGATTATCACCGCTACGCTGATCTCGGCTATCCTGTGGAATCTGCTCACCTGGTACTTCGGCATTCCGTCGTCGTCCTCCCATACGCTTATCGGTTCTTTGGCCGGTGCGGTTATTGCCGGTGCGGGCATGGACGCTCTTCACTGGGGCGGCTTCCAAAAGATTGTACTGGGTCTGATCCTTTCTCCCTTCCTGGCATTCGGCTTGGGCTTTCTGATGCTGGTTCTGATCCGCCAGATCGTGAAGGTGCTGGGCAATCGCAGCCCGGGCAAGGTGAACCGGAACTTCCGGCTGCTGCAAATTGTGTCTGCGGGTCTGCAATCCTTCTCCCACGGGGCCAATGATGCCCAGAAGGCAATGGGGATTATCGTATTTGCCCTGGTAGCGGGAAACTTCCACTCGGATATGTCCGTTCCGATATGGGTCAAGCTGGCTGCCGCCACCTCCATGGCGCTGGGTACGTCCATCGGCGGCTGGAAGATCATCGAAACCGTCAGCCGCAAGATCATCAAGATCGAACCGATGAATGGCTTCGCATCGGACCTGACCTCCACGGTCATCCTTCAATCGGGTACAGCATTGGGTCTGCCTTTGTCCACGACTCACGTTATTACCTCGTCCATTATCGGTACCGGGTCGGCCATCCGCTACAAGTCCATTAACTGGGGTGTAGTCGGCAAGATGGTCATGACGTGGATTATTACGATTCCGATTTCCATAGCCCTCGCCTATGTGATCTACCAGCTGATCTTCGGTTGGTTTTAAGAGGGTCCGGGTTGAATAAAAAAACCGTTATTCGTACGGCCGGGAATCCGGCCGTTTTTGCTTTTTTGCGGAAGACTCCCACCCAAATGGAATTAACAGGAAAAAAGCCGCTGGTCAGACCGGTGTATTTTGGGGTATTATTTTTGTATCCTATTTTTTACATAGTGAAATGAGGTGCGGAAGTTGAAATTGGCCAAAAGTTTGTTGGCTTTGGTCCTTCTTGGAGCGCTGGCCGCCGGCTGCGGAAGCAAGACGGGGAATGAGGCTTCGCGGGGGGAAAATACCGAGTTGGAAACCATCCAGAACGGCGTTGTCCTTTATTATGACAGTTCCCCGCAATCCCAAAGCCTGCTTGGTGCGCTGACAGAGCTGTCCAAGTCAGAAAAGTTCGATCTGGTGACCATCGATGTGGCGAAGGACAAAAGCAAGCTGGACAAGTACGAGAAGGACAACCAGAAGCTGATTGCCGGTTATCAGGAAGTGCGTAGCCTGGAAGCAGGACTGTCCAAGCTGAAGCTGGCCGGTAACGCCAACAGCAAGGACCAGCTTAACAATGTAATGCTGAATTACCGCAAGGCGCTGAATCTGGTGAAAAACGGCAAGCTGAATGCCGACCAGGAGAAGGAGCTGGACGGGCTGGTGAAGGATATAGCCGGCAAGCAGGAGCTGTCGGAGGCCGATCTGAAGAAGCTGCTGGAGCTTCAGAAGGATGCCCGGCTGAAGGTTCCGGTGTACAGCGCTCTGGACGGGGATGCGGCGCCGGAGAAGCTGCCTGTGATGAAGGTCATTTATGAAGGCAACCACCGGACCTCTTTCTATTTCGGCCAAAAGCCGATTCCGGCGGAAACGCTGGCTAATGCTGAAAACCTCCGCTTTTATCTAAAGGAAAAGGCCTGGATCAGCAACTTTCAGGTTTCCAGCGACGGCCCCACCATCGAGAAGAAGCTGGAGAACAAGGACACCTTTATCCTGCTGGTCTGGGGCAACAGCTGCCCCCATTGCCACAAGGTGATGCCGGTGTTGGACAAGCTGACCAGCCAGACCGGAATCAAGGTGGAACGGATCGACACCTTCAATGAAAGCAACAACAAGGCCTATGCCAAGATGGCGGCCTCGGGCAAATACGGGCTCACCCAAATCAAGTGGGTGCCGACGCTTGTGTTTATCAAGGACGGCCAGCAGCAGTCGACCATCGGCGTTTACGATTGGGCGGTGGAGAATGCCACGGCCGATATGGGCTATGATATTGACGACTCCAAGATCAAGGCCTTTATGGAAAAGGCCAAATAGAACAGACAAGCGACGGCGCCGCCTCGGCTTGCAAAAGGCTGTTCCTTCTCCTGCCCGGGAGGAGGGGCGGCTTTTTTTGGGTGGTGGTGCGAGGAGGTGGGGGAGGGGGTGCTATACGACGGCTAACGGACACCACGGCCCTTATTTGCCGTTTTTTCGGTTGTTTTTGGATCTAACCCCACTCCGTATGGTACAAAGATCAAACAAATCTGGCCTTATCCTGCAAAAGTGCAGCTATTCTGCTGGAATTCCGCCTCTTCCTGCCCTCAAATGCAAAAGTACATCTATTTTCCTCAGCGGGGCACATCTTGCTCACATCTGACGAAAATAACTGCACTTTTGCAGGATAGACCGTAAAACGAAGGTTTGTCTACAAAATAACTGCACTTTTACATTTCGGAAGAGGTTGGGAGTCACGTTACATGTGCGCGCTCCCTCCACAATTCCTAGAATACGCTACTAGCTGCCGTTATCCCTCTCCAGCAGTGTTACCCGCCAGGGGCAAATCTCCACCATTCCTGCGCGGAGATAGACGCTCCTGGCCGCCGGATTGGTGTAAAACAAATACGGAAATTTCCCCTCCTGCAGCAGAAGGTTAAACAGTGCCGTCAGCACTTGTGCAGCATATCCTTTGTTCCGGAAATCCGGATGGGTTACTACGCCGGTAATAAGGGCGCTTTGCTTCCGCTCGTGGAAGGTAGAGACGGCTGCCACCATCCTGCCATCCGTACGGAGATAGACTGTCCGGTCAGGGGAGGAGGCGAGCCTGTTCCACTCCCGGCTGATGTACCCCTCTTCGTCGCCGGATAAGCCGGCATATTCTTCCGCTGACACAAGGAGACGGTAGTGCTCCCGCAGCTCTTCTCGAGCGGTTATCGTGCAAACAGCGGTACCCCGGGAGCGGCTCAGAGGAACGGCCTGCTTTACCATGCCCAGGTGGGAAAGAGTGTTTCTGGAGGGGGTGTAATCCCGGCAGACCCGTTGGACCAAGCTGTCGGGACCGGATACCTTGGCAAAGGATAGCTGTCTCAGAATATGCCGGTAAGCCTCCGGTTCCCGGTCATCAGGACTATAATAGGTCAGATTATTGAAGTTGTTCAGCAGCAAAGACATCAGCCGTCCTGACTCAAATTCTCCGAATACGAGAAAATGTTCCCCCGCGTAGCCGTTCCATATCAAATCATCGAGAAGAAAATGGTAATGGTCCATTTCATTCCCAAACAGGGTAAGCACTTCTGTGTGGTTGGCCGCAGTTAAGCGTCTGACTCCCATATACGAAAACCTCCGCGTCTTTCCGAATAATCCTGATATGTATGTTCTCCTTATCTTACGGCGGTTTGGATTTGCGGGGAAAGGTAGAGTTTGGCTGATAAAAAAACCGGCCCTCAGCAGGCCGGATTGATTCACTTTATGTACGTTTTCTTTTGAAGATGCAAACGACCTCTCGGGAGGCCCCTTGGCCCATGCTGGTGTCGAAGGTGTTAGCCAGCTCCCAGCCCAGACCGCCCAGGGCATTGAGCTCCTCCTCTAATTCGTGCAGGTCAACCTTGCCTCCGAAAAAGCCTTTTGTTTCTACCTTGAGGGTTTTGTACTCCCAGGTTTCCATACTGATCATCTCCTTGAAATGTTCTTGCCGATATGCCTTTATACGGCTTAGCCCCGTGGCGGTTTCACCGGAAGAAGGGCCTGGGGCAGGCTGTTCGGCGATAAGTCCAATGTTTTCCAGACAGGATGTGCCCGGCTTGCCAAAGCCTGCTATAATGAGACTATTGATTTTAAGGTGTGTGGAAGGGATGGTAGGCTGCTAATGGGAAAATTGACGGTTCAAATCGAGGAAGCGGGTTATGAGGGCAGAAGCCGCGTCATTTCGGATATTGCATTTACGGTGGGGGAAGGGGAACTGGTGGGGCTGATCGGCCCCAACGGCGCAGGCAAAAGCACCACCATCAAGGCGGTGCTGGGGTTGCTCAAGGATGTGAAGGGCAAGGTGGAGTTTCCCGGTGGATCGCCCAATTACGCGTACATTCCCGAGCATCCCGTGCTGTACGATGAGCTTACCCTGTGGGAGCATCTGCGGCTGGCGGCCTCGGCATTCGGTCTGGATGACGCCACCTTCGAGGCGAGGGCCACGGAGCTTCTGGAGCGCTTCCGTCTGACGGGGGCAAAGCATGATCTGCCTACGGGTTTTTCCAAAGGGATGCAGCAGAAGCTGATGCTTATCATCGGCTTCATCCATGAGCCGGAGCTGTATATCGTGGACGAGCCCTTCATCGGGCTGGACCCGCGGGCCATTAAGGAGTTTCTCGACATGCTGGATTCGGAGCGCAAACGCGGAGCGGGCGTCCTGATGTCCACCCACGTGCTGGATACGGCGGAGCGGATTTGCAGCTCTTTTCTACTGGTGAATGAAGGCAAGCTGATCGCTTCGGGCGAAATGCAGGATATCCGCGCCAAATGCGGGTTGCCCGGGGCATCTCTGTTCGATTGCTTTCATGCGCTTACTTAGGATGGGCATACGCACCCTAAGCTTTGCCGCAAGGCAAGGCCGTTCCCGTAAGCAACTTCGAATAGGAGGCTTCCCAAGATGAGTAACATGCTCACTCCCCAAAAAGTAGCCTGGCAGCGGATCCGGAGCAATGCAGGGTTCCAATACCGGGCATGGAAAATGGCCATAGACTGGGTCATCGCCCTTTATATTGTGCTGCCCGCAGCCGCCGTGCTGATTTATCAATATATCTCCTGGTGGAAGGGGACGCCCGTTTGGCTGGAAATGGTGCCCTATACCGTGTTCCGGGCTTATTTGTTCGTGGCGGCCATTACCGGTACCATCCGGTATTATGTGGAGGAGGCGGACCAGCTTTTCCTGGTCCAACGGACCTCCTGGTTCCGCAAGCTAATGCGGACGGGGACGGCCTTTTCCTTAATCTCGAGTGCCTTGGTGCTGGCAGGAATGGGAGTGCTTCTGTACCCCCTGTTGCGCAATGGCTACGGGGTCAATCCGCTGGAGGCGGTGTTCCTGTTTCTTCTGACGTACCTGGTCAAAATCTACCTGATGCTGGGCAAGCAGCAGCTGGAGCTGGCGGCATCCGGCTGGAGAAGTGTGGTCATCCGGATTATCGCCACTCCGGTGCTGGCTGCCGTGTTTGGCTTCCTGACCCACTGGACGTCGGTGAGCCATCTTTATGCGGCGCTGATTGCGCTGTGCCTGGCGGCGCCACTTTTCTGGCTGGTACCCGCCCGGATCCGGGCCAGGGGCACCTTTTATAAGGATGCCCAGCGGGAGCGGGAGGAACGGATGAAGCTGGCGGGGATGCTTATGAGCGCAGCCGGATACCGTGTTCCGCGGAAAACAAGGTCCAAGAAGAAGCGGGCCTTCCTGTTTCCGGCCTCCCGCAAGCTGTTTAAGGAGCGCACCCAGGAGAATGTGCTGGCGGAGTCCCTTATCAAGGGGATTTTGCGCAACGGCTCCAAGCTTAAGCTGGCGGGAATGCTGCTGCTGGCGGCTACAACGGCAGTGGCTGTTTGCCCCAATAGCACCATCCGTCTGATCGTGGCTGTGGCCACAGGAGCGCTGTTCGCCTGGATGTCCAAATCCTTTGCCCGGGAAGCGGCCACGGAGGAGTATGTCCGGCTTTTCCCGTGGAAGGATACGGTGCGTATGGAGGCCTTCGTCAAAGCGGGTGGCAGCCTTACAGGACCGGCCTGCGCCTGGCTGGGATTACTGTGCGGACTGCTGAACGGGGACCTGCTGCAAGCGGTAGTGATGCTGCCGCTGGGTTATTTCTTCGGCAAGATGGCCTCGCGGATGTTCGGCATGAACGGGCTGTAGGACAGGGCTGATTGGGTGAGGGCAGCGAACCTAGCCCAACGTCATTGGAGGCAAACATGCATATAAATGGCTGCTCCCGAAGGTACATTGGTGCTATGCAAGAAAAAGGCAACCTGCGGGTAAGCTAGCTAGGTGACCAAAACGTGCATATGGCCAAGAAAGGGGACCTTTACAATGCTGGCTCCCATTTATTTTCAATTTGAGGACAAAAAAGCGGCTCTGCTGGCGTTGGACACTCTGCAGGAGCTGGGTTTCACCGGCCAGATGCTGGAGCACCGCCACCCCGAGCACAAGCCGGTGCTCCAGTTGACCATCCGCCAGGGGGACCTGGTTGCGGCCTTGGAGATTGCGCAGGCCCATGGAGGGGTTTTACTGGAGACAGAGGCGCAGCCGGAGCAGGAGGTATACAACAATGCCTACGACTTGGCAGGAGTCCCCATCCCGGCCCATACGGTGACGGAGGATCTGCCGGAGGCCTATCTGGCAGGGGAGGAAGCCGCGGAGCTGCCCCGGTATAAGCGGCACGCTGATACCAGAGAGGAAGCGGAGGCCATGGTGGCAAGGAATGCCGCCCAGCAGTTCCGGGCCCCTGGTCCGGGTTTGTTTGATCCGTCGGATGATGACCTGGATCAGTTCGACGCAGGGATCCATTTGTAGTGTGGGGAAAAGCCTCCGGCCGGAGATAACGGCCGGGGGCTTTTCAGTGGGGTGGCCGCGAGAGGGGCAGGGAAGGAATAGGGGAAGCCAGGCTTCCCCTATTCCGGTCTCGCGGTGGAGTGAAAGCGTGATAGCGGAAGGGAAGAGTCCGCTATCACGCTTTGTTGGGGTGGAAATGCGGCCCGGTGCCGCAGATAGGGGAAGCGGGGCTTCCGCTATTGGGGGCCCGCAGGGCCAAAATGTTGGAATAGCGGAAGGATGGCTTCCGCTAAGGGGGTTGCCCCGGGCGACTAGCGGAAAAGGAGCAGCGCGGTCGCCCATCAAAGGACTGCGGTGCGGAAATAGCGGAAGTCACCTTCCGCTATTTCCCTTCTGCCCGCGCAAACAAGAGGATAACGGAAGCCAGCTTCCGTTATCCCCCTTCAAACGGCCGGGATACCTGGCCTATTTGCGCTGTTAGCGGAAAAATGCTTCCGCTATTCCGACCGGCGTACCAACTTAGCAGCTGTTAGCGGAAAAATGCTTCCGCTATTCCACCAATATGTCAGCCCGGCAGTATGTAGCGGAAGTTTGTTTCCGCTATTTCCGCGCTGCCCATCTAAATGGAGAAGGGGGCTGGAGAAGTGCTGGGCCACCGCCCCGCCCACACCAAAACGGGCTGGCCTGAGGTTCTCCCTCCGCCAGCCCGCTTCCGAGGGGCCACTTACCCGGCCCCGCTTCACCTTACTTTTTCAAACAAAGAGCCAGCAGATCGTCAACATGCGCGGTGGCCAAACATTCCACCGTGTCCGCGGCGCCGTAGTAGATTTTGACCTCGCCGCTGTCCTCGAGGATCATGCCGCCAGGGAAAATTACATTGGTGCGGAAGCCTTCGTCCTTTTCGTAGACAGCCTCCGGCGCCAGCAGGGGCTCCTGGCTCATGCCGATAACCTTGTACGGGTTCTCCAGGTCGAGAAGCATAATTCCGGTGGTGTAGCGCTTCTTCCAGGTATCCTCCCAGCCGTTTTTGCCACGGGAAGGATCGCGGTCCACAGCGTGGAACATGGTCAGCCAGCCTTTGTCCGTTTTGATGGGAGGCGCCGCCGGGCCCAGCTTGTCGTTGGCGAAGGGAACCTGCTCCACGGCCAGCAGCAACTCGGTATTGCCCCAGTATTTCAGGTCCGGGGAATCGGAAATCCACATGTCGAAGCGGTCTTGGCCGCCCCGGCTGTATACCGGGAAAGGACGTTCCAGACGCACATAACGCCCGCCGATTTTTTCGGGGAACAGCACCATGTTGCGGTTGTCGGGGGCTGTCATGGACAGAACCTCGAAGTGTTCGAAGTCGTCGGTGACGGCAATGCCGCCGCGGACGCCGTGTTTGGTATCCACCGCAAAGCACATATACACGCGGCCGTCGATCACCGTCAGCCGGGGATCGTAGGTGCGCACGATTTCTTTATCATTCAGACCGAAGCAGGGGCCGGGCTGCACATCCCACTTGACGCCGTCGTCGCTGTAGGCCAGACCCAGATTGGTGGTACCGGCCGGCAGCAGAGTCTTGTTAACGGGATCGCCGTAATCATTGCGGAACACCATGACATATTTGCCTTGGAACTTGGTGACGCCGGCATTAAATACCAAAGCCGGAGAATAAGGCACATCCGCCGGAGTGAGAATGGGGTTGGCAGGATGACGGACAATAACGCTGCTGGATTTCAGATCGCCGATGATGGGCAGAGACATATGCGGTAAACCTCCTGGGCAGATAGGATAGTAAAAAAATGAAAGTCTTGTGCGATGTGCGAACCGTCCGGATCGGACTATTGGCCCCAAAGCATCTTGTCACTTATGGGGGGTTAATTTTTGGTTACGCCTTCATTATAAAGGCCCCGGCCCGCTGTCCCCGGGCCGGATTTTCATTTTTTTATCCCGGAATTTAAGGTGGAGCCGAAAAACTCAGCCTTTTACGGACCCCGCCGTCATTTGCATAAAGGACTTGTTGGCCAGCATGTAGACCAACAGCAGCGGCAGGATGGACAAACACGCTCCCGCCATCATGTAGTGGGTTTGGGAAGCGGCCGAAGCGCCGTAGCGCAGATTGGCCAGGCCCACGGTCAGGGTTTGCAGCTTGGGGCTGCTCATGGTGAAGACCAGCGGCAGAAGATACTCGTTCCAGGCTCCGCGGAAGGTGAACAAAGCGGCAACACCCAATCCCGGACGCAAGAGCGGCAGGATAATCCGCCAGAAGGTGGAGGCGGGGGAGGAGCCGTCGATCAGGGCTGCCTCATCCAGATCCCTGGGAATCGCTCCCATGAAGCTCAGCAGGATGAAGAAAATATAGGCATGGGCGCTGATCAGGATAATGATGACGCCCCACAACGAGGTGTGCAGATGCAGCTTGATCATCAGATTGTACTGGGGGCGCAGCACTACGGCGCCGATGGAGATGAACATCATTGCCGCTTGAATCCCCACATAGATGCGTTTGCCGGGGAAATTCATCCGGTCCACCACGTAAGCGGCCATGGCGGTGACGATCAGGGTGCCCACGGTGACGGTGGCGCTGATCCACAGGCTGTTCAGGGTAAACCGGGAAAAGTTGGCCTGCTGCCAGGCCTGGACATAGTTGGAGAACTGCCAGGAAGACGGGAAGAAGGTGGCACCCGCCGTCAGCTCCGCATTGGTTTTGAAGGAGCCGAGAAAGGCCAGAAGAACGGGAATCACCGTCAGGAAGGCCATGCCCAGCAGGAAAAGCCAGAGGACGGTTTTGCTCAATACCCTGGCGGCGGAAAACCGCCGTTCGGGAGTGGTCCCAAGAGGTACGGATAGCTGTGTGCTCATGTCGGAATGCTCCTTTCTGCAGCTGCGGCGGCACCGCCGCAAAGCCGCTTACAACCGGTTCAAACGTTTGGAGGCCAGCTGGTAAATAAGGGTGATGCTGCCCACAATCAGAGCGGTGACAAAGCCTGCCGCGCTGCCGTAGCCCATCTGCTGCTCCACCAGGTTGCCTTGGCCCGCTATAGGGAAGAACAGCTTGTAAACATAGAGGAACATGACCTCTGTTTTGCCGATGGGGCCGCCCTCTGTAAAGACCATGATGCTTTCATAACCCTTAAGGGCATTAATAATGGCCAGCATAATAACCATTTGCAATACCGGACCCAGCATGGGCAAGGTAATGAACCAGAACTGCTGGGGTTTGTTGGCCCCGTCCAAGGCGGCGCTTTCGTACACATCCTCGGGGATGTTCTGGAGTCCGGCGATAAAAAGCAACATATAGTTGCCCACCGCACCCCAGACGGCCACCAGAATGGTGGTCAGCATGGCCAGATCGGCGCCCAGCCAGTCCACGCTCCGGTCCACGATATTCCATTTCATCAGGTACTGGTTCAGGATGCCGTTATACGAGTTGAAAATATTGAAGAACACAACGGCGATAACCGCCGAGCTGATGACTGTAGGCATAAAGTACACGGCCCGCAGGAAATGCCGCCCCCGGAGGCCCCGGTTAAGCAGAACCGCCAGCACCAGGGACAGGGGCAGGGTGATGATCAGCTTGCCGCCCGCATACACGAAGGTGTTGATGACAGAGTCCCAGAACTGGCCGTCCTGGAACAGCTGCCGGAAGTTATCCAGACCCACGAAGCGCTCCTGGCCATACCCCTTGTAATCATAGAACATGTAGCGCATGGCCCAGGCGATAGGGTAGATTCCCAGGGCCAGAGTCAGAAACAGACTCGGTAAAATAAAACTATAGGAAAAGACGGTTTTACGGATGGAATTCATGATGCTCCTCCTTTCAGGCGGTGAGGATCGGGTCCCGGGCATAAAAGAGGCGGGCGTGACAGCAGATTCCCTCTGTGCCTTCCCGCCTTTCATTTACCGCCGGGTCATTATTTGGCGTACTTGCCGCCAAGCTTCGCCGGATCGAAATCCGGAATGGCCTTTGCCTTGACTTCGCCGGCTGCAACGGCTTTATCCAATGCGTCATTATAGCGTTTGTTCAGATCGTCAACCATCTTGTTCAGGTCGCCGCCCTCCAGCATGTACTTGAAGAACGCATCATAATACTTGATGCCCTGTACATTGACGGTGGGGGAGATGGGCCATACGCCGTCGGACTTATTGGGCAGGAACCCTTCGATGCCGCCGATATCCGGAGCTTTGGCCTTGGCAGCCACTTCAGGAACCATGGAGATGCCGAAGCCCTTCTCATGGTACGTTTGCAGAACCTCATTTTGGTACATGTAGCTCAGGAACTTCCAGGCTTCGTCCTTATGCTTGGAATCCTTGCTGATGGCCAGCCATTGACCGCCCAGGAAGCCGGAGGCACCCTTCACTTCACCGGTAACGGTGGGAGCGGGAGCCGCTGCCCAGCGGATTTTGGCAGGGAATTGATTCTTGTATACGCCCGGTTCGGAGGAGAAGGACATGTACATGCCGATTTTGCCTTCGGCGAATTGGGCGCGCAGCGGGTCGATGTCCAGGGATTCCACACCCGGCAGCATGCTGCCGTCATCCTTCATTTGCTTGAAGGAGTTGATGATGTCCTTCCAGCCGTTAAAGTCGAAGCGGCCGGTTTTGAAGTCGTAGCCGAAGCCGCCGTAGCCGCTTAACTCTGCAATCAGCCGGGCAGAGCGGCCCAGAGCGCTGTTGGGGCTCTTCAGGTTGAAGGCGATGCCGTAGGCGCCGCTGGCCTTGCCCACTGCGGTGATTTTCTTGGCGTCCTCCACCATTTCCTTCAGGGTGGTGGGCGGATTCTTGATGCCTGCTTTTTCGAACAGATCCACGTTGTAGACCAGCCGCATGGTGGTGCCGTAGTTGGGCAGGCTGTACATTTTGCCGTCGAAGGAGTTTAGCTCGTCCATAGCCGGGAACTTGCTCTTCAGCTCGGGGGTGAGATAACCGTCCAAGGGTGCCATGTAGCCCTTCTTGTAATGCATCTGAATGGTGTTTTCCTTGGTGCGGAAAATATCCGGAGCTTGAGCCGAGGTAAAGGCCAGGTCCAGCGCCTGGTCGAAATCCTCCGAGCGCACCACCATTTCAACCTCGATATTATCCTTGTTGGTGGTGTTGAATTTCTGGATGACTTCCTTGATATAATCCGTATCATGACGGTCGCCGGTCCAATACGTCAGCTTGACCTTCTCGCCGCTTGGAGCCTTGGTGGCTCCTGCTCCGGCGGAGGGTGCCGCGGATGCTCCGGTGCTCCCGCTGCCATTGTCGCTTCCGCCGCCGCATGCGGTAAGGCCTGCCGCCAGAACCACGCTCATCGCCGTGAATGCCGCTTTTTTCATCATGCTTGATGTGCCTCCCTTATAAGATCGGTAATTTTCTCTCGTGCACCTTGATTATAGAAGAAGCGCCATTCAAGCATAATGAGGCAAACTCCACATGAAGGGCAGGTTTCGCTACAGGTTGGCGTCACGGAACTCCGATGGGGTTTGGCCGGTGTATTTTTTGAACACCTCGCTGAAGTAACGGCGGTGCTCATATCCCAGCTCCCGGGCAATTTCCTGTACCTGATGGTCGGAGAGCAGCATGGCCTTGGCCTTTTCCATTTTCTCCTGGATGACAAAATGCTGGAAGGACATGCCCGATTCCTTTTTGAACAGATTGGAGAAATAACCGGGGCTGAAATTAAACTGCCGTGCGCAATGCTCCAGGCTCAAATCCAGCTGCAGATGGGAGCGGATATAGGCCATCGCCTCCAGAATAATCCGCTTGGATTCCAGCCGCCGGCTGCCCTCCACCCGTTCGCAGCCCTCTCTGGTAAACTCCAGCAGGAGCTCCCGGAGGCGTTGGAAGGACACGGGGCCAGCGCTTTTGATAACGGCCAGCTGTGTTTCGAAGGTGGTGAGCTGATCCTGGGGGAACAGCTCCAGAAGCACCCGGTAGAGCTTGGAGGCCAGCTCGCAGCAGAGGGTCTCAACAAATTCAGGTGCAAGAAGAACCCCCAGCTCCCCGGTCAGGCTGTCCAGCATCCCCTCCAGCAGCGGGATGCACTTGCCCTTGTTGCCGGAGCGCAGAGCGAAGAGGAGCTCCGGCTCCCGGGAGAAGAAGGCCTCCGGTACAGGCTCCCGCTCCAAGGTCAGGGCGCCGAAGCCAAGAGCTCCGTTGCCGCCGGTATAGAAATGATAGGACAGGGCCTTCAGCGCCTGGTTATAGGAGCGGGGCAGCTCGTCCACCCCGGCCGCGTAGAGGCCAGTCCCGATAGAAATGGTGAATTTGGTATAGGTGGCGATGTTCACGCAGCAGGCCTCCGCCACAGCAAGCGCCTCGGCATCGTCGCGGCAGTTGATGACCACCACGTAGCGGTTCATGGATTCCCGGAAGATGATGCCCTTGGTGAAACGGGCCACGGTTTCCTCCAGAATATTCTGCAGGGAGAAACGGACCAGCTCCATCTCCTGGACGGGCATGTCCCGGTACTTCTCCGACAAATGGTCAATTTCCGCAATCAGCACGGCGAAATCCCGCGGCACAAGCTCCAGCTGGAGGAACTCCCAACGGGCCGCCGCCCGGGGAATATCGGTGGAATGATGCATCAATAAGTGAAAATACTCCTGCCGGAGGACTGGCAGGCTGTCCCGCATCTTCTGCTCCATCGCCTGCACATGGGCCTGCCCCTTCATTTCCTCCAACCGGGCGTCCCGGGCCTTCAGCACAATGTCGGCAATCTCCTTGACGGAGAAGGGTTTCTTCACAAAGTCGAAGGCACCCAGCCGGATGGCTTGCTGGGCGTAGGCAAAATCCGTATAGGCGCTGAGAATGATCACCTTGCAGTGGGGCAAAGCCTCGAGAATCCGGCGGGTCATCTCCAACCCGTCCATACGGGGCATACGGATGTCGGAGAGTACAATATCCGGCTTCTCCCGCAGCACCAGCTCCAGCCCCTCATCCCCGTCCAGAGCGCTGCCCGCTGTTTCGATGCCATGCTCCTCCCAGGGGATGCGGGTCGTGATCATATCGGCTACACTTTTAATATCGTCAATGACACACAGCTTCAGGCGTTTACCGCTCATCCTTATGCTCCTCCTCTACTATGGGCAGCCAAATCTCAACCGAAGTTCCTTCCCCCGGGCGGCTTGTCATGGCCATGCCGGCTTCATTGCCGAAGTACAGCTGCAGGCGGTGGGTAATATTAGGCAAGGCGTAGCCGTGACGGGAACGGGGGCGGTTTTCCACAGTGGGAGAGTCGGCCTTCGCAGACGGTATACCCTCGCCGTTGTCCTCTACCGTAAGCCGCAGAATGCCATCGCCGGACTTGACGGTTACGCGGATCTCCCCGCCGCTCCGCCGGTTGCGGAAGCCGTGAAGGATGCTGTTTTCCACCAGCGGCTGCAGGATAATCTTCGGTACCAGGCATTGGAGCAGCTGCTCCTCCTCCACCTCCGACGCATATAGAAACAGATTCTCGTAGCTGATCTGCTGGATGGCCACATACTGCTCCGCATGGCGCAGCTCATCCTGGAGCGGAATCAGCTCCTTGCCGGCGTTCAGGCTCAGCTGGAACATCTCCGATAAGGCCAGAATCATGGCGCTGGCATCCTCATTTTCGCCAAGCACCGATTTGCAGTAGATGGTATTCAGCGTGTTATAGAAAAAATGCGGGTTCATCTGGGCGGTCAACGCCTTCATCTCGGACCTGCGCTTCTCGGTTTCACCCTTCCTCACATCCTCAATCAGGCGGGTGATCTCATCCAGCATCCGGTTGAAGCGGGATCCCACCTGGGCCACCTCGTCCTGAAATTTGCTTTCGAAGCGGACGGACAGATCATTGTCCTCCACCCGGCGCATCAGGGTTTGCAGCTTATAGAGCGGCCGGAGAAGCACTGTGGTCAGCTTGTTGGCGAAAAGCAGCGACAGCAGCACAAAACCCAGCATGGTGAGATACGCGGTTTGTTTGATCTGGCTGACCTCCCGGAGCAGTTGGTCCTTGGACTGCACCCCAACCACCATCCAGCCCCGGTCGTGGTTAATATCCAGCCGTTTATAGTTCAGCATGTAGGTTTCCGATTTGCCCTCGTAGAAAAAAGAGCCCTGATCCTCTTCGCCCATCAGCTTCGGGAAATCCGGAGGTGTGTCTCCCCAAACCGGGGAGGAGTCGGAACGGATCACCTGCTCCCCTTGGGGATTAATCACATAATACTCCCGACCGTCCTTGGACAGATTCTGGGTGGACAGCCGCAGGAGCTCTCTTTCCTTAATGTTGACGATGACATAGGTATCGAAGGGAGGAAATTGGGGGTCCTCGCCTACTCCCTCCACCACCAGAGACAGCACCCGCTGCCGGCTGGAGAAAAAGGTATCCTCATGGCCTTGGACCCATACGCCGCGGCGGGTGTTTTTGATCTCCCGGTACATATCCGTGTTGTAGAAGGAGGCTGCGGGATTGCGCACAAAGTTAAGGAAATAGAATTCCCCGATGGGCGTGGCCACCAGTATATTCTCGATTAGCGGGTCGCTGAAATTGGCCTGGGAGAAAACCGCCTGCAGGGCAGATAAATGATGATAATAACGGCTAACGTTGCCGCTTTGCACATCGCGGATCAATTGCTTGAAGGGGTCGCTGAGCATGAGCGCGCGTACGGAGTTGGCCGTGTTGCGCAGCTTGTCGTCTACGATCTGGGCGGCTTTGTTCACCGTATCCTGGCTGGACTGGAAGGCATTCTTCTGGACCACCCGGGAGGCGATGAGATAGGAGATGGAGCCGGTGGCGGCAATGGCCAGTGTAATCAGCAGCACAAAGGAGGCCCAGATGCGCTGCTTGAAGGAGAGCTTGTAGAGCATGTTCCGCGACGCTGCCGATTTTATTCTGTCCGGATGCTTCCTCAACCGCATCACCCCCCTGTTTAGTGCCAGTCCCTTTCATCTTATCATGGGAAACAGAGCAAAAAGAATGCGGCCTATCCCACAAGAAGGGCGGGAAATCCAAGCGGTTTTGCCTTTGGTGGAAGATGGGCTCGTAAAACCGCCGAATACAGGGAACATCTGCCTACCTCTTGGAATAAAATAGCATCGTTACTGTTGAGCGGCGTTTGGTCTTACTATAAGAAATTCTTATGGACACTTCCAAAAAATGAAATAAAACTTCGCCCAAACCATTGACGAAAGGGAAGGCGGGGTGCTAAAATGAGCACAATATAAATCATAGTAAATTTATAGGATTAATTATGATCTACCGGACCACCGGCGATCCTCACCAAATTCAACCTGAAGGCAGGAGAAAACATATGAAAAAACATATTTTGGCGGCGACGGCGGTATCACTGGCATTGGTAGGCATTCTGGCCGGCTGCGGCGGCAAGGAGGAGGCCTCCGCTCCGGCAGGTTCCACAGCGGCAGGAGCGGCGTCAACCGCACCGGCTCCCAAGGCTGTGGAGCTGACCAACGTTTCTTATGACCCGACCCGGGAGCTCTATGAAGCTTATAATAAATCCTTTGCAGACTACTGGAAGCAGAAAACCGGCCAAACCGTCACCGTGAAGCAGTCCCATGGGGGATCAGGGGCCCAAGCCCGGAAGGTAGTGGACGGCCTGGAGGCGGATGTGGTTACGCTGGCGTTGGCCTATGATATCGACTCCATCGTCGAATCCGGCCAGATCAAGACAGGCTGGCAGTCCGAGCTGAAGGATAACAGCTCTCCCTACACCTCCACTATTGTGTTCCTGGTGAAGAAGGGCAACCCCAAGGGCATCAAGGATTGGGATGACCTGGTGAAGCCGGGGATCAGCGTAATTACCCCCAACCCCAAAACCTCTGGCGGCGCCCGCTGGAATTATCTGGCGGCTTGGGCTTATGCCAAAGAGAAGAACAACGGGGATGAGGCCGCAGCCAAGGATTTTGTCACCAAGCTGTTCAAGAACGTGCCTGTTCTCGACTCCGGGGCCCGCGGCTCCACTACTACCTTCGTAGAGAAGGGGATCGGCGATGTCCTGATCGCCTGGGAGAATGAGGCGTACCTGTCTCTGAAGGAATTCGAGGGCAAATTCGAAATCGTCAATCCGTCCATCAGCATTCTGGCCGAACCCCCGGTAGCCATCGTGGATAAGGTGGCCGATAAGCGCGGCACCGCCGAGGTAGCCAAGGCGTATCTGGAATACCTGTATACCGAAGCTGGCCAGGAGATTGCCGCCCAGAACTTCTACCGCCCGCGTCTGGAATCCGTAGCCAAGAAGTACGCGGATAAGTTCCCCAGCATCAAGCTGGTTACCATTGACAAGGATTTCGGCGGCTGGGCCAACGCCCAGAAAACCCATTTTGCCGACAACGGCGTATTTGACCAAATTTATAAGCCGTCCAAGTAAGGCGCAATCAAATCGATTTTATACCGGATCAGCCGGCTAAAACGGGAGTGTTGGTATGAGCTGCTTGACCAAAAGGCGGCATTTGCTGCCGGGCTTCGGCCTATCCATGGGATACACGATTTTCTATCTGAGTGTAATCGTGCTGTTCCCCTTATCCGCGTTGTTTCTGAAATCCGTGTCCATGGGTCTCGGGAAGTTCTGGGATACGGTCACCGATGACCGTGTTCTGGCCTCCTACCGGATCAGCATCACCACTTCTTTATCCGCTGCTCTTATCAATGCCTTCTTCGGACTTCTGGTAGCCTGGGTGCTGGTCCGTTACAAATTCCCCGGCAAAAAAATCATCGACGCCATGGTGGATCTGCCCTTTGCCCTGCCGACGGCGGTAGCCGGCATTGCCTTGACCTCCATTTACAGCGAAAACGGCTGGATGGGCAGTCTTTTCGCCAAAATCGGGATCAAATCGGCTTATTCGCCAATGGGCATTACCATCGCCCTGATCTTCATTGGCCTGCCCTTTGTGGTGAGGACGGTGCAGCCGGTATTGGAGGAGCTGGACAAGGAGATCGAGGAAGCGGCTGCTTCCTTGGGTGCTTACCGGCTTAAAACCTTCTTCCGGGTTATTCTCCCGGAGGTGCTGCCCGCCCTCCTGACGGGTTTCGCCCTGGCCTTCTCCCGTGGCATCGGGGAATACGGCTCGGTGGTGTTCATCTCCGGCAATATGCCCATGAAGACGGAAATCGCCCCGCTGCTTATCATGATGAAGCTGGAGCAGTTCGATTATACGGGAGCGACGGCCATTGCGGTGGTGCTCTTGCTGTTCTCCTTCCTGATGATTCTCATCATTAACTATCTCCAGTGGCGCGCCAGAAGGAGGATGTCGGTCCATGATGCATAAACGGCTGTATTCCTTCACAAGCGGCGGATTCTCCATCGAGAGGGGGCGGATTCCATGGCAGGCGGAGTAGCGGGAAGGCTGAATACCCCCGGCAACCAGCCCAAAACCGGCTCCACCACAGAGCCGTTGGCGGTGCGCATCATTCTGATTTCCATTGCGCTGTTGTTCCTGGTATTGGTGCTGCTTATGCCCCTTGTCACAGTGTTTATGCAGGCCTTCCGCAAAGGGGCCGAGGTTTACTTCGCAGCTCTCCGGGATAAGGATGCGTTGGCGGCGGTACGGCTTACCCTGCTGACGGCTCTTATTGTAGTGCCTCTTAACACGTTGTTCGGGGTGGCGGCGGCTTGGGCCATCACCAAGTTCCGGTTCAAGGGCAAGAATTTCCTGATTACCCTGATCGATCTGCCATTTGCCATCTCACCGGTTATCGCCGGTCTGGTCTTCATCCTCCTGTTCGGCGCCCACGGCTGGTTCGGGCCTTGGCTGCAGGCCAACGACATCAAGATTGTGTTCGCTTTGCCCGGCATTATTCTGGCTACCAGCTTCGTCACCTTCCCCTTCGTCGCCCGGGAGCTGATTCCCCTGATGCAGGCCCAGGGCTCCCAGGAGGAGGAAGCGGCGGCTACTCTTGGCGCCAAGGGCTGGCGGATTTTCACCAAGGTGACGCTGCCCAATATCAAATGGGGCCTCCTGTACGGCATCATCTTATGTAACGCCCGGGCCATGGGCGAATTTGGGGCCGTGTCCGTGGTGTCGGGACATATCCGCGGGGAAACCAACACCCTGCCGTTGCAGGTTGAGATTTTGTACAACGATTATAAATTTTCCGCGTCGTTTGCGGTTGCCTCTCTTTTGGTGCTCCTGGCTGTGATCACGCTGATTGTCAAAGCAGTGGTCGAGTGGAAGCATCACCAAGGGTTGGCGAAGGAAGGAGAGTGACCGGCTATGCATATTGAAGTCCAGCAATTGCGCAAAACCTTCGGGAGCTTCGTCGCGTCCAATGATGTCAGCTTCAGCATTGAGAAGGGCAAGCTGATCGGCCTTCTGGGACCCTCCGGCGGCGGAAAAACCACCATTCTCCGCATGCTGGCAGGACTGGAGCAGCCTGACTCGGGGGAGATCCGGTTCAACGGCCAGGTGATTAACCATCTGCCTCCCCAGGAGCGGCATATCGGCTTTGTGTTCCAGAACTATGCCTTGTTCCGGCATATGAATGTGTACGACAACATTGCCTTTGGGCTGACAGTGAAAAAATGGAAAAAATCGGATGTGGACCGCCGTGTCCGTGAGCTTCTGGAGCTGACCGGTCTGGCCGGTCTGGAGAAGCGTTATCCCAACCAGCTGTCCGGCGGCCAGCGGCAGCGTGTGGCCTTCGCCCGCGCCTTGGCTCCGGAGCCGGAGCTCCTGCTGTTGGATGAACCCTTCGCCGCCATCGACGCCAAGGTCCGCAAGGAGCTCCGCGCCTGGCTGAAGGAAACCATCCGGCGGGTAGGCATTACCACCGTGTTCGTCACCCACGATCAGGAGGAGGCCATGGAGGTGGCCGATGAGATCATGATCATCCAGGGCGGACGGCTGGAGCAGAAGGGAGCGCCGCTGGCTATTTACAGCGAGCCGGACACTCCGTTTGTGGCGAACTTCGTGGGCGAATCCCGGGTGCTGGATAATCCGGGGGTGCTGAAGGGCTTCGCCGATTATGAGGACTACGGCAAGGCCATTGTGCGGCCGGAGTTTATCGAGGCGGGCAGGCGAAGCGAGCTGTCCCAGCCCTTGGCGGCAGATGAGGGCCGCATCGTAGACACTCTCTTCTGCGGCAGCCGCTGGCAGCTGGAGGTGCAGCTGGGCGGACACCGGCTGACCATTTACCGTCCGCTGGAGAAGGCGGTGCTGAATACGGGGGATGACATCTGGGTGATGATTCACCGCCTCTATGTATATGAAGGCCCGTCGCCTGCCATTGTGGAGAATGCCCTGAAGGCGGAGCATGCGGTACTGGGGCTATAGGCGGCTGGGCGCTGCAAGGCACCCTGAACACTTCGGGATTTACACACATGGAGCAACTGCAAGGCACCCTGAACACTACGGGGTTTGCATACATGTAGGGAAGAAGGCTGTGGGGAGGTAGGAGAATGGGTTCTCCGCTGGAAATCAATGAGGATTGGCTGGAGCGCATCAGGCAAAGTCTGAACGGACTGGAGTTTGGCAATGTGCAAATTATCGTCCATGGCGGCCGCATCGTCCAGATCGAGCGGACGGAACGCAAGCGGTTCGAAGGGGAGTCCGGGTCCAACGGAGGGGGCTCGGCCTCCGTACCTGTCCTGCAGCCGGCCCGCCCGCAGCGGAAAGCCCAGGGCCAGCATAGGCATGATTGACAATGGCGCCGTAAGATTGTATAACTGATTCAACAGGATAGTGGAACATGAAATTCATTGAAGAGAACGAGTACGCGGATGAAGCTTCCGCTCCAGAGAGTTGGCGATTGCTGCGAGCCAATGCGAGAGGTCTCCGCCGAATATCATCTCCGAGAAGCCGGTTGAACCTGCCATAGTGCGTGTGTGTGAACTCCCTAGGGTTTGCGCATACACGTCCTACCGGGCGGAAGTAGACCTGTGCCGGCAGCCTGCCGTTATACGGGCCCCGCATCAGCAGTGTGCGCGGATGGAGTGGCCGTTTCCCTTGAGGACCGGCGGAGAGAGGGCGATGGCTTGTCCTCCGGCCGTGGGATCTTACGGGCGCGGAACAAGGGTGGTAACGCGAGATATGAATCTCGTCCCTTAGGGGACGGGATTTTTTTGTGTTCCGGCGGACTGCCGGTGGCGGGTGGCGGACGGCGTAAGCGCGACCGCCCAAGCGCGACCGCTGGAGCGTCACCATTTTTGCGGCGTGCTTCTGGTGCCTTACTGCAAAAGTACAGCTATTTTTGCTGAAAATGCCCTATTAGCACATTTATCCTGCAAAAATGCAGTTATTTTAATCCCAATTCCAAAAATTCCAGTCAAACGGGTAATTTAACTGCACTTTTGCAGGTTGGGCTCATCCCAGGCCATTTTCGGCGAAAATAACTGCACTTTTGCAGGATGAGCTCATACCAGAAACCAGTAATCCAGCAAACCAATCAATCAAACCAAGCAAACCAAGCAAACCAATCCAGTAATCCAGCAATTCAACCAATCCAACCAATCCAACCAATCCAGCCAATCCGTCTAGCAAACCGGCAAATCAGCTCTGGTCGCACCGGAAATGACGGCATATTTGCATTTTTGGACCAGCCGCTAACGCTTTTACAAATGAACACTCACTGCTTCATATAGACGAGTAAATCAATAAATTGGAGGAACAGCACATGGCAAACACCAATCCCGGCTCCAACTCCGGCTCAGGCCAAACCCAAACCGTGGGAATGGGCGAAATCATCATGGCGCATCATGCGCTGAAGGAGGTTATCCGCAGAACTCCTCTCTTACGGGACCCGTATCTGTCGAAGAAATACGGCTGCGAGGTTTTCCTGAAGCGGGAGGATCTTCAAGTGGTCCGCTCCTTCAAAATCCGCGGCGCTTACCACAAGATCCGCAGTCTCTCCGAGGAGGAGCGCCAAAAGGGAATCGTCTGCGCCAGCGCAGGCAACCACGCTCAAGGTGTGGCCTATTCCTGCAATGCTCTCGGCATCCATGGAAAAATCTACATGCCCAGTACCACTCCCGGCCAGAAGGTGAACCAGGTGCGTATGTTCGGCGGCGCTTCGGTGGAGGTTATTCTGACCGGGGACACCTTCGACGATGCCTTCGCTGAAGCCATGAATGCCTGCCGGTCGGAGGGGCTGGTGTTTATCCATCCGTTTGACGATCCCGGGATCATTGCGGGTAACGGCACCGTAGGTATGGAAATTCTCGAGGACAGCCAGGGTCCGGTGGATTATCTGTTCGTAACCATCGGAGGAGGAGGTTTGTCCGCCGGGGTAGGGGCTTATGTCAAGACGGTGAGTCCGGCAACCCGGCTGATCGGTGTGGAGCCGGAGGGTGCGGCCTCCATGACAGAGGCTTTTGCCCAGGATCAGGTGGTGACCTTGAACCAGATCGATAAATTTGTGGACGGAGCGGCGGTTAAGCGGGTAGGCCAGCTGACCTATGATATTTGCAGACAGCTTCTGGACGGCATTGTGCTGGTTCCGGAGGGCAAGGTATGCACCACCATTCTGGAGCTGTATAACCACAATGCCATTGTGGCCGAGCCGGCAGGAGCCTTGTCCATTGCCGCGCTGGACAGCATGAAAGAGGAAATCCGCGGCAAGCGGGTGGTTTGTATTGTCAGCGGCGGCAATAACGATATCGACCGGATGCAGGAGATCAAGGAACGTTCCCTGATCCATGAGGGGCTGAAGCATTATTTCACTGTCAACTTCCCCCAGCGGGCGGGAGCGCTCCGGGAGTTCCTGGACGAGGTGTTGGGTCCTAACGATGATATCGTCCGGTTCGAATACACCAAGAAGCATAACAAGGACAACGGTCCGGCCCTGGTAGGCATCGAGCTGAAGCACCGGGAGGATTATGAACCGTTAATGGAGCGGATGGGCAAAAAAGGCATTTCCTATATTGAATTGAATAAAGATCCGGTATTGTTTAATTTGTTGATTTGACTGTTCGTCCCGGCAGAAGGGATAAAACTGGATGTAGGACAAAAGAAGCAAAAAAAGTTTCAGATTTAGCTAAAAAATTGTTTAAATCTGATTTGGACATGGTTAAAAAGAAGGAATAAGAGTTCTTTCGAGCGAACTGTACCTTTACATTATGTACGAGCCGAAGGGGTATGCTCCATGATCCAGCCTTTTATCTCCAATGCATCCATTTTGCTCCTTTGTGTATTCGGGCACTACCTGCTGATCCTGCGGGCCCAGCGTGAGGGCCAAGTCAGGCAGGGCCCTGCCGGGGACAGCGTCTGCAGCGTGACCACCGGGATATTGTTTGGAACCGCCGGGGTTTTACTGGTGGTTTCTTCGGTTTTGCTGGAGGGCGGCGTACGGCTGGATCTGCGCAATATCGGTATTCTGTTGGCTGCTCTGCTGGGCGGGCCCAAAGCCGCTCTGATCGCTACCGGCTTTATTGCGGCAGCACGGCTTACCCAAGGCGGATTTTACTTGGCCTCCGTTGTTGGCTTGCTTAGCGCCTTGGCGACCATGCTGGCCAGCATTCTCCTGGTGCGCCGTCTTCCCGTGTACCGTTTGACCACGTGGCTGTCGGGCTACATCATCAGTTATCTGATCATTTTTGCCACCTATGCCATTGTGCTTCCTTCCGATGGTCTTCTGTTGCGGTCGATGACGTATTATGTTGTGGTTTCCCTTCCCGTTATCGGGCTTTGTTATCTGCTGCACAGCCAATTGGCTCGGGTCAATGAGCTGTATGCGGAAGCCCAGTACAACGGGGAGAAATACCGCCAGCTGTTTTACAGCGCTCATGATCTGGTGTATCTCTTTACAGTAGAGGACGGCCAGCCGCAGCGGATTCTGGATGCCAATACGGCCGCTGCTCAAGCGCTGGGTTATGAGCGGGACGAGCTGCTGGCGCTTTCGCCCAAGGACATGTATGATCCGGCTTTTCTCGCACTGGAGCGGGATACGGAGAACAGCTGTCTTCTGAAGGGGGAGCAGCGGATGTTCGAGTGGAGTCTGGTGCGCAAGGATGGCAGCTTCATTCTGGTGGAGATATCGGGAAGGATGCTGCGGTTGTCGGGACAGCTGGTCTGTTTGGCGGTGGCCCGGGATATCTCCCTGCGCAAGGAATCCGAGAAGGCATTGCTGGAGGCGAATCAGAAGCTGGAGCGGCTATCGGTGTCGGACGGGCTGACGGGGATCTACAACCGGCGGGGAATGGATCTGTATTACCGGATGTTCTGGGACCGTACGCTGGATACCGGCGCTCCATTGGCGGTGCTGTTGATGGATATCGATTATTTCAAGGCGTATAACGATACATACGGGCATTTGGCCGGAGACCATTGTCTCAAAAGAATCGCTATGACGCTGGAGGCTCAGGCTGCTGCTGCAGGGGGGATCGCCTGCCGGTACGGCGGAGAGGAGTTTGCGGTGGTGCTGCCGGAGGCGGACAGCTTGAAGGCGCTGGACATTGCCGGGAGCATCCGGGATGCGATTAACGGGCTGGCCCTGCTTCATGCCGGCTCCGCGGTTTCCAGCTGCGTTACGTTGAGCATCGGCATTGCCATCCACTCTCCGCATGAGGCGGGCTCCATCCGGGAGGAGCTGCTGCAGCGAGCCGATCAGGCACTATACATGGCCAAACATGGTGGCCGGAACCGGGCGACGTTGTGGGAGAGCAGTCAGGGAGACGCGGAGGCCGAGGATTTGATCGGGTAAAGTGGACGCGGTGGGGAACGGATGAGCGGAACGGACAAGTGGATGGGTCAACGGACGAGCGAGTGGCTGATGGGCAGGAGTACGGACCGGCCGACGAACAAGTGTGACTACGCGACGGGGCGGACGGAAGCCTAAACCGAGCCATGCAGCCGGGCAGCGTCGGACTGGCGTAAAGGATTCATGTGACCGTCCGGCAAGTGGACTGCGTAAGGGAACTACGAGGACCTTACAGCGTGAATTTCGACCGTTTGGAGTTTTAACGGAACTGTGAAGCTCTTAGCGGGAGAAAATTGCGCTCCATCAGCTTGCGAACCCCGCTGAGAGTCGCTCAGGTTCCGTAAGAATTCGAATCGGCCGGTTTCCCCCCGCTAAGCGTCACTGAGTTCCGTTAGCCCCTACGCCCCGCTGCCCATATTTGCTTAACCGGTTCTCTCTCCAAATGTACAAGAACCCATAAAGGTCTACCCAGCATTGAGCAGGCGGATGAGCGTGTGGCGACGTGTAAAAAGCTTAGGTTTATGGAAGACGGTTGCAGCTCATGAGGGTCCCCAAACGGACAGATGCGCGTGGAGTCACGAAGGAGAATTCCCTTACCTGCCTCCACTAATCAGAGTCCAGCAGCCGATGCCAACCATAGGGATGAAAAACACAAACCGGGGACGGAGGTTCCCGGTTTTTTGCGCGTTTACACTGCAGCCTCTCCTTTGCCGGTAGATTTGGTAAAGTTTTGTATGGTCTTCACACCTTCGGCCAGCAGCAGAGGACGGTTCCTGTTAGGCTGATTCCTGTACCAGCCCTCACTTTTCCCCGCGGTTTGGACGGTAATCCCCAGGTATCCGGCGGGTCAGGCTGTGGAAGGCCTTGTAGAAGTTGGAGATATTCTGGAAGCCGCAGTCCATGGCAATATCCAGAATGGTCCGGTCCGTCTCCTCCAGAAGGCGGATGGCTTGGGCGATGCGCTTGCGCTTGATGTATTGGGCGGGGCCGATGCCGTTGTACTTGGTGAAATAACGGGAAAAAGCAGTGCTGCTCATATGGGCGATCCCTGCCAGCTCCGTCAGCGTAATCCGCCGGGTGTAATGCTCGTCAATATAAGCCAGTACCTGCTTTATCAGCGGATTCACCCGCGGTCCGCCGTCGGGTGTGAAGCCGGTCCGTCTGGCGGATAATGCCAACAGCTGCATGACGGAGGAGATGAGAATCAGGTTGGTGAGGCCGTCCTGGTTGTGGGACTCGTCCATGATGCTCTTCAGGATAAGAAGCATAGCGTCGTCCGCCGCTACAATCCGGTGGGCATAACCGTCCACCTGCTCTGTGAACAGGGGAAGCAGGCCGGAGTCGAAGAGGAGACGCGGCTCGAATTCCATTATAAAAAATTCCAGTTGCTCCTCTGAAGTAACCTGTTCAATGACCCGCTCTTCCTCATTGTTCAACAGGACCAGGTCATTTGCCTTGACCCCGCATACATCCCCGGCAATATTCCAGAAGCCGCTGCCCTTCCTGATCCAGACAGCCTTGAAGCGGTGGGAGACGTGGAGCTTCTGGGAGATCGTCTGATTGGTGAATGATTTGAGTTGAATCGAAATGCTTCGCTCAGGCTCCATTCCTGGCCCTCCTGCAAAAAAGTAGATATTACCGTCAAAAGAGTAGACGAGGAAATTCAGGTTTATTTATATGATAAAGCCAGAACGGCAGTATCACAAGTCGCAAAAAAGTGGAGATGAACAGAGTCTCCCTTTTTCAAAAGGAGGAAGCTGGGATGAGGTATGATCTGGTGATTATCGGAGCCACGGCAGCCGCTCTCGGATTGGCCAAAACGGTCCAGTCCGGTTTGAGCACCCTGATCGTGAACCAAACGGAAATGGTGGCCTATGAGTTTGTCAATACCTTCCGGGAGCCGGAGGTGTATGCTCGGGGAGCATTTTATCATAAGGCGTTCAAGGAGCTGGAGGCGGATGTGCTGCTGGGTACGGAGGTAGCCGGAATGACGCGCAGTGCAGAAGGCGGTTATGTACTGGAGCTGTATAACACAGCCGGTTTTCAGACTGTAGAGACATCCCGCCTGGTGGACACCACAGCGGAGGCGCCCGAGGTTCGGCTGCAGGGCAAATCCTTAAATGCGCTTCTGATCCAGCAGCAGGGAAAATCCGTGCCGGATATGGAATGGGAGGCCTTCAGCCTGGTTCCCGAGGCCCAAAGCCATGCTTACAGTACGGCTATTCTGAAGATGGCCTGCCCGGAGGGGGAAACGGTGGCTACAGCGCGGCACCGTCTGGTGGAGGCATGGCTTTCCCGGCCGGAGGCTCTTGGGGAGTGGGAAATAGCCGCGATTGCTTTTGTCTTCGAGCAAATTCCGGTTCAAGGGAAGTTTATGGCAGAGGATGGACGCCGGTTCCTGGTTTCCGCCGCATATGCCGGACCCGCCCAAAGTGAGGAAGCGGGAATCCAACTGGGAAGGAGCTTGTTGGCATGCTGAATTATAGAAGAATGGTAAACGGCTATTTGACGGAAACAACGGCAGAGGGAGCAGTGTTTGCAGAGCAGGTCGATGTGCTGGTGGCCGGTGCAGGCACGGCAGGAGCGCTTGCTGTTATTGCGGCTGCTGCCCAAGGAGCCAATACGCTGGGAGTGGACCGGCTGCCCGGAATCGGCGGAATGGGCACGATGGGGTATGTATCCAGTTATTATTACGGTCTGGACGGCGGATTGCATGTAGATATCGATAGAGAGGCTCAGGGGATAGGCAGGGAGCATTTTCTGGATCGGGTGGAAGCGAAGAAATATCTGATGGAGAACCGGATTGCCGAAAAGGGTGGCAGGCTGTCTCTGGAAACCGCTGTAACCGGCGTTTATATGGAGGGCGGTACGATCAAGGGGGTTTCGCTGCTGTCGGGGGGCAACCAATGGAATGTCGGCTGCAAGGTGCTGATTGATGCCACCGCCGACTCTGCTGTGGTGACGCTGGCAGGCTGTGCCACCGTTACCGGACGGGAATCTGACGGCAAAACCAGACCTTTTACCAGTGTGAAGGTCTGGCTGCATGAGAATGGCACCATTACCCGGACCAATCACGACAGCGGGTATGTGAACCAATATGATCCCTTCGAGCTGTCCCGGGGCATTCTTCAGGCCCACGCCAGCCAGTTGCTGGAGGAATTCAGCGACGAGAAGAAGAGGGTCTTGTTCTTTGCTCCCTTCATCGGCATTCGAGAGGGCCGGATCATCGACGCCGAGAAGAATATTGCCATTGATGAGGTTATCACGGGCATGCAGGAGGAAGAAACCTTATTCTACGGCTACTGCGATTTTGACAAACATGGTAAGGACCATGCCCTGGAAACCGATGCACTGCAGGATTTATATGTGGCGGCCAATCTGAGCACCGTCTGCTTCACGGTTCCGGTAACTCTTCGCTCCATGACGCCCAAGGGCTTCACGAATCTGCTGGCGGCCGGACGCCATGTGGGTATGGATCATGATGTAGCCAGTCTGCTGCGAATGCAGCGGGATATGCAGAAATGCGGTGAAAGTGCAGGCGTTGCGGCTGCTCTTGCCGCTCTGGACGGTGTTGCACCGGCTCAGGTGCCGTACAGCAGGATCAAGAGGATTCTGGAAGAATCGGGCTGCCTCACGGAGGAGCATAACAAGGGCATGTGGTTCGATGATTCCTTCCGCAGGGAGAAGATCCATTGGATGAAGGACCCGGAGGCTATTATGGCGGAGCTTGCCACCGACAAGCCGGGGATTGCTATCTACTCCTGCAAGCTGCTGGGTGCGACGATTGCTCCTCTGTTGAAGGAATGGCTTACTTCGGAGGACCGGCTGCTCCGGTATGCCTCCGCCATTAGTTTGGGGCTGACCGGTGACCCGGCTGCCGCTCCGGTGCTCAGGGAGATTGTCCGGGAGCGGGACGCCTTCTATTACAAGGACTGCCGCCGCACCAACCAGTTCCGCAGCGTAATCGCCATTTATGTGCTGGGCAAGCTGGGGGACCGGGAGGCTCTGCCGCTGCTTCGGGAAATCCTGTGTGACGAAGGGGAATATGACAAGCCGCTGTACCACGAGATCAAGGAGCCCAGCTATAAGCTGAATACCAGCAAGAACTTTAATGAGCTGTATTACCAGATCATCTCCCATGCGGCGGTGGCCCTGATGCGTATGGTCAAGGCGCACCCTGACTTGACAGAGGAAATACGGGGAACGCTGCTGCGAGCCTTCAAGGATGACCGCCACCTGCTGAATGTGACCACGCTGCCGAAGCTCACCTTTGAATATGAGACGGTGGAAAACATCAAGAGCCAGGTGCTTCGTTTCTGTAAGGCATCCCAATGAGCTGTCCACCTTCTTCAAGTATCCGCCCAAGCATTCAAGCTGCCTGCGGAGTAACGCCGGTCAGTGCTTCTCCATTAAGCCGGACGATGCAGCAGCTTCCTGTTGCGGTAACCGAAGCTCTTTTCCGTTATGTAGTGCAAGCCATTATTCAGCGCACCTCATCTCGGCCGCTTCCGCCGGACACCTTAGCTCTCATCGATGCCACCAAGGAAAAAGTCTTGTGGATGTACGCCTGATAAAATCAAAATTTAGTGCAAAAAAAAGCTAAAATAAGTGGATGGATTAGCCGGGAAATTATGTTACTCTTTCCTTGCACGAATTGGAGAACCACATCAACTGATGAATTGTTCGCAAAAGGAGGAACCGTTTGAAGGTGCTGGACCGGATTCGTGAAACGGCCAGTATGTGGATGAGGTCCGCTGGGGCGGATTGCTCTGGCCGCTTGCCTGCAGGTGGATGTAACCGCGTTGATCCTAACATATTTGACTACACTGACGGGTATGTAAAAGTTCCGCAAGCCCCATGATTGGGAATTGAGATTAAAGAAGAATATGTGCGGGAGCGGGAGGGGCAGATGTGCTGCACAGAGGCGTCATGCAACCAGAGGTGAAGAATCGGCAGGACGGTAGCTGCAGTCAAGGGTAGTATCCGACAAAGGAGAGGGTCAGGTAATGGGCAAGCCGGTAGTATTTATACCATCCAGGGTGCCGGAGGAAACAGTGCAGTACTTGTCTACGGTTGCAGATGTGGACTACCGGGACGAAGAGGAGATGCTGGACGAGGAAGACTTTCTGGAGGGAGTGAGCCGGGCTGACGGGCTGCTTATATACTCTCGCAACAAAATCAAGCATGACGTGCTGGAGCGGGCTCCCAAGCTGAAGGCAGTGTGCAATATTGCCGTGGGGTACGACAATCTGGATCTGGAGGATTTGACTCGCAGAGGGATTGCCGCTACCAATACACCGGATGTCCTGACGGAGACCACCGCTGATCTGGCCTTCGGTCTGCTCATAGCCGCCGCCCGGCGCATTCCAGAAGCCGATCATTATGTGAAAAGCGGCCAATGGTCCGGCTGGCTGCCCAGCCTGATGCTGGGCAAGGATGTCTACGGAGCCACTCTGGGGATTGTCGGCTATGGCCGGATTGGAAGCGCTATTGCAAGGCGGGCCCGGGGGTTTGAAATGAAGGTGCTCTACTGCAATCCGGAGCGGATCCTTGGAGATGAACAGCAGTTGGGTCTGGAATATGCTTCCTTGGACGTATTGCTGCGTCGCTCAGATTTTGTGCTGCTGCAGGTTCCGTTAACCCCCAGAACCTGGGGGATGATAGGGGAGAGAGAGCTAGCCTTGATGAAGAAGGATGCCTTCCTCATCAATTCATCCAGGGGCGGGGTAGTGAATGAGGATGCACTAATCAAAGCGCTTACTGAACAATGGATCGCCGGAGCGGGACTGGATGTGTTCGCGCAGGAGCCGCTACTGGCAGGACATCCGTTTCTTACCATGAAGAATGTGGTGACTTTGCCCCATATCGGCAGCGCCACCAGGGAGACACGGGCGGCTATGGCTATGAAGGCTGCAGTAAATATGGCCTTCATTCTGCGGGGAGAGCGTCCGGCCAATCTGCTTAATCCTGCCGTATGGAAGTAATAATGAAGCAGAAAGAAGGGGAATGCTGTGCAGGATTGGCGTAATATTATTCACGGCCATCATATTCCGAAGGAGCATTATTGCGATCAGCCCTATGTCGTAGTAGCCAAAGACGACAGTTGGGTCTGCGTGATGACTACCGGGCAAGGGGAGGAGGGCGAGCGGGATCAGCATATTGTTGCTACGATCAGCAAGGACCAGGGCAAAACTTGGTCGCCTCTCATTGATATTGAGCCCTCCGGTCCTCCCGAGGCTTCGTGGGTTACTCCGTTTCTTGCTCCCAGCGGCCGCATTTATGCGTTTTACACCTATAATGGGGATAACATGGAACGGGTAATTGCCCGGTACGAATGGGCGGCCAGACGGGTGGATACCTTGGGTGACTTTGTCTTCAAGTATTCCGACGACGGAGGATGGACCTGGTCTGAGCAACGTTATACGATACCGGTGCGCCGCTTTGAGATTGACCGGAACAATCCCTACGGGGGTGAAGTGTTATTTTTCTGGAGCGTGTGCAAGCCTGTCGTCCATAAGGGCAGCCTGTACATCGGCCTTGCCAAGGTAGGCAGCTTCGGCGATGGCTTCATGGAATCGTCCGAAGGGGCATTCGTGCGAAGTGACAACCTGCTCACAGAGCAGGACCCTTCCCTGATCCGCTGGGAGACTCTTCCCGATGGCGATGTGGGACTTCGGGCTCCTGCCAGCCCAGTAGCCGATGAACATAATCTGGTCAGTATGGGAGACGGGAGTCTGTACTGCACTTACCGGACTACGGAAGGGCATAATTGCCATGCGTACAGCAGGGATGACGGGCACACCTGGACTGCCCCTGCCCACGCGGTATACATCCCTGGAGGGCGCAAGATCAAGCATCCCCGGGCAGCCAACTTCGTGCGAAGGTTCGCTAACGGCAACTATATCCTGTGGTTCCACAACCACGGAAAAAATTGGGCGGCAGAAATGACGCCGGAGAAACAGGGACAGCCCTATGAGCTGCGCAATCCCGTATGGTTGGCGGGCGGAGTGGAGCAGGATGGCTTCATCTACTGGTCTCAGCCAGAGATTGTGCTGTACGCGGATGATCCTGCGGTAAGAATCAGTTATCCGGATTTTATTGAGGATGGAGAACGGTATTTCATTACAGAAACTCAGAAGAAGGTTGCCCGCGTACATGAAATTGACCGGGAACTGCTTGAAGGCATGTGGAAGCAGGCAGCGCGCCTGGCGAAAGGAGAGTCTGGAGAGGTAGCCGTTGCAGTGGAGGGGTTAGTGCTTGAGCTCTCGGGAAGAGAGTGCTCCAACGGAGTAACGGCAGATTGCCCGCCGCTTCCAGATTTGCTTAAGGGCGACAGTTTCACATTGGAGCTGCGGTTCGTGCTGGAGAGTCTGGCACCGGGACAGATTCTGACTGACTGCCGGGGAGCCGACGGGGCAGGCGTGGTCCTGCACACCAACGCTGAAGGCAGCGTGGAGATGGAGTTGAATGACGGGCGGACCCGTTCCGTGTGGGATTGCGATCACGGTTTGTTGTCGGTGGGAACGGAGCATTGTGTTGCGGTTATTGTGGATGGGGGAGCGAAGATCATCAGCTTCGTGGTGGATGGGACGCTGTGCGACGGCGGAACAGCCCGACAATTCGGCTTCGGCCGCTTTAACCCGTTCATGCGCAGCGTGAACGGCTCCGGCCGGCTTGTCGCGGCTCCTTCTATGCAAGGCAGGCTGAGCAGCCTGAGGCTCTACAACCGCTATCTGACTGTTGCCGAAGCAGTAGATAATTACCAGGCAGGGCAGCTGCAGCCGCTTGGCTAAAGGGGCATTTCCCGGCAGATATCCCCACCTGCACTCGAATAAACATACAGAATGCCGCCGCAGCGCCAAGAAGGAGCACAGGTGTCGCCGCAGGTATCTGCGGCGACAGCCTCAGGAGGCTTTTGGGTATCCCCGCCAGCCCTCAGGCTAGGGGCTTGTGCTCCTTGCGGTAAGAGGCGGGGGACATCTGCTCTTGTCCCGTTGTGCTCTGAAATCCCAGATAGGAAGCAACCGAATCCAGCCTGTGATAAAGCAGAACGGGAATATCCTGGAATACCGATTCAACTGCCAACCTCAAGTCCTCTGCTGTCTGGAATGTAACTTCATCTCTTGTTCAGCGCTCCTCGCTCACTTTCACTTTTTTTCAGGACGTTTCCTCAGTCTTCCCCAACTCTCAACCTCCTAGAGCTGTTGCGTTTCCTCTGAGCTTCTCGAGCTTCTTGAACCTGTCTTTGTCCCCCATGATCTAGGACGTATAACTCGTGTACATTATGCTGTAAAGTCGCTCCCTCCTATCGGAGCAGCTTGGCGATGAAGAGTCATCGCTTCAGGTTGTGACCGGGACTGTGAGCTGATGGCTCAACAAGTTATCAATGCATAAGAGAAGTAATCAAATGCTCGTAGCCTAGCTCCCGCCTGCGGCACTATAATAGGGCCAGAAGCACATTATTGACCACCCGGGGGGAAGAGCATGAGCGTTGTATTCAACAAAACAGTGGCAGCGGCATTGGCCGGCTGCCTCACCTTATCGCTTGCCGCAGGCTGCAGTAGCAAGGAGGAAGGAAACACAGCCGCCAACCAGAATCCGGCGGTAACGGAAGCACCAAAGCAGAGTCAGGCCAATCTTCCCGCCAACTCCTTCAATCCGCCGATTGAAGTGACTACCGCCAAGCAAATGTACAACGCCGCCAAATTTGTCGATGGCCAGACCAACGACAAGAACGTATGGACCGATCTGTTCGAAAAGGAATTGGGTATCAAGCTGAAGTACGCCTGGACCACCCCCGAAGGAACAGATTACAAGACCAAGGTGAATGTAACCATCGCCTCCAACGCCCTGCCTGACTTCATGCAGGTGAATGACAGCCAATTCGGCCAACTTGCCGAGAACAAGCTGATTGCCGATCTGACGGATGTGTATGACAAATACGCCTCTGCCGATCTGAAGAAAATTATGAATGAGGCGGGCAACGCCTTGAAGATGGCCACCATCAATGGCAAACTGATGGCTCTGCCTTTGCCGGCCGCTTCCGTGGATCAGGCCCAACTGGTATGGATCCGCGCAGATTGGCTGAAGGCGCTGAACCTGCCTGAGCCTAAGACCATGTCGGACCTGTATGCCATTTCCAAAGCCTTCACTGCCAAAGATCCGGACGGCAACGGTAAAGCCGATACCTACGGCATTTCTTTGTACAAATCCTTCAACACCAACAACGCCAGCCTGATGGGCTTTGTCAATGGCTTCCATGCTTACTATGATCAATGGATAGAGGACAGCACAGGCAATCTAGTTTACAGCTCCATCCAACCGGAGATGAAAGCGGCTCTGCTGAAGCTGAAGGAAATGTTTAAGGCGGGCCAGATTGATAAGGAATTCGCCGTTAAAGACCGGACAAAAGCTATTCAGGATCTGTCCGCAGGCAAAAACGGAATCAACTTTGCCACCTTCTCTTCCCCTACCACTACCTATCAGGCCGGATATGATCTTGACCCCAAGGTGGATTGGAAGCCGTATCCGCTTTTATCGGTGGACAGCCAGCCGGTCAAGGCGCAAATAACCGCCGATGCAGCGGGTTATTTCGTAGTCAGCGGCAAGTCCCAGCATCCCGCAGCGCTGATTCTGCTGGCCAACAAGGTTGTGGAGAGGTACAAGAATATTCAGACCAAGGATGACCCGTATTTCTTCTCCGCTAACAACTATCACCTGTATACCGATCTGGGCAGCTTCATTCCTGCTACCCGCAATCTGGAGAAGTACAAGGCGATCAGAGAGGCGCTGAAATCAAAGGATTCCTCCAGGCTGGTAGGCGATCAGCTTACGGATTACAACAACATCCAGAGCTTCTTGAAGGGCGAAGCCCCCAAAATGTGGAGTGTGAACAAGCTGTATGGGGAAGGGGGAGCGTTCTCCATCAATCAGTACTATTACGACAACAAGCTGTACAGCAGATCCCTTTTCTATGGGGCGCCCACAGCCAGCATCATCGAGAAGAAGGCATCGCTGGATACGTTGCAGAGCACCGTCTTCACCAAGATCATCATGGGAGATGATGCGCCGGACGAATTCGAGAAATTCGTCAGTGACTGGAAAAAATTAGGTGGAGAACAAATTATCAAGGAAGTTAACGAATGGTATAAAAATACGAAAAAATAAAGAGAAACCGGATGTACACCCGGGAGCGGCGGGCAGGCTCCGCACAGCGGCAATCACTTAAGCCCGGGTGTATATCAGAAAATGGAAAGGAGTGCGCCATGCATGCCAAAACCAGGAATTCCACATTGCCTCTGCATCTTATGCTGCTGCCCGGGCTGATCATTCTGCTCATCTATCAATATACACCTATGGGTGGGATCGTGATTGCCTTCGAGAAGTTCCAGGCAGCCAAAGGGGTATTCGGCTCCGATTGGATCGGCTGGGGCAACTTCAGATATGTGTTCCAGCTGCCCAACTTTATCCAAGTGCTGTGGAACACGGTAATCATTGCTTTCATGAAAATAGTCGTGGGACTGCTGGTCCCGATTGCCGTCTCCCTCCTGTTGAATGAGATCCGTGTGGTCTGGTTCAAGCGGACGGTGCAGACCCTGGTTTACCTGCCTCACTTCCTCTCCTGGGTTATCCTGGGGGGCATTCTTATTGATGTGCTGTCTCCCTCCCACGGCATTGTCAATCAGGTGCTGCAGGGTGTAGGAATGGAGCCAGTGTTTTTTTTGGGAGACAATGACTGGTTCCGGTACGTGCTGGTCATTACGAATGAGTGGAAGGAGTTCGGCTTCGCTACCATCGTTTATCTGGCGGCACTTACCAACATTGACCCGTCCCTATATGAAGCCGCTGCTCTGGACGGCGCCTCCCGTCTCCGTCAAACCTGGCATGTGACACTGCCCGGTATGGCCCCCATTATCATTCTGATGGTGACCTTGGCCATGGGACAGGTATTGAATGCCGGCTTCGAGCAGGTATTCAACCTGTATAATCCTGCTGTATATCAAAGTGGTGATATCATCGACACCTTCGTTTACCGGATCGGCATTCAGGAGGCGCAATACGGCGTGGCTACCGCCATTGGATTGTTCAAGTCGGCGGTGTCCTTCCTGTTCATCTCCTCCTCCTATTACCTGGCGTACAGGTTTGCCAACTACCGGATTTTCTAATCGAAGGGGGAAGATAGCTATATGGTTGAACGCATTTCTTTATCCCGTAAGCTGTTTCTCGCAGGTGCTTACGGCCTGCTTGCCTTACTGTCATTACTGTGTATGATGCCGATCATCCATATTCTGGCGGTATCTTTCAGCGGCAGTGCGCCTGCAACGGCAGGCTTGATCAAATTCTGGCCAGTCCAGTTTACCTTAAGCTCTTACGAGTATGTCATGAACAAGCCTGAATTTTTCCGGGCTTTCGGGGTTTCTGTACAGAGAATTGGACTAGGAGTGACCCTGAATATTTTCCTGGCTGTTATTATTGCCTATCCGCTGTCCAAAGAAATCACTGTTTTCCGGGCCAGGACCTTGTATACCTGGATCTTTGTTTTCACGATGCTGTTTAGCGGGGGTCTGATCCCCACCTTCCTGACCATCAAGGCTACAGGTCTGCTGGATACGATCTGGGCACTGGTATTGCCCGGTGCGGTCCCTATCTTTCTGGTGATCCTGCTGCTGAACTTCTTCCGGGGAATTCCCCGAGAGTTGGAGGAGGCCGCATTCATGGACGGAGCGGGACATTGGACCACCCTATGGCGGATCTTCGTTCCTTTGTCCCTCCCGTCACTGGCCACTATCACGCTGTTTTCCACGGTCAACCATTGGAATGCCTGGTTTGACGGCTTCATCTACATGAACCGGCCGGAGCATATGCCCCTGCAGACCTATCTCCGGTCTGTAGTGATAGACCGGGACACGACTCTGCAGAATCTGCCGGAGCTTCAGGAGGTGACGGACCGGACCTCTATTGCGGCTCAAGTATTTCTGGGTTCGCTGCCGATTCTGCTGGTTTATCCGTTTCTGCAACGCTTTTTCATAAAGGGGATGGTGCTGGGAAGCGTGAAAGGATAGAATGGTTGTATCTATTGCCCCGGGAGGGAGCCAACCTTGTTTAAGGCACATATCCAGAAGCTGAGCCTGTCGATTTTTCCGAAAATCATCATGATGTTTTTGCTTCTTCTCCTTCCGCTTTATACAGCGGGCCTGCTCGTCAATCAAAAGGGAGAGAATAATGTGCGCAGGGAGATAGCAGGGTCGGTGCAAGCCCGGGTCCAGTATTTCAACCGTTCCTTGGAACGGGAGATTGAACGTATGGTGCAGCTCCAGCAGCAATATGTCAATGACAAGAACCTGCTCGATCTAAGTGTTTCCTCTTCCATTCTGAGCGACTTCCAGAAATCCCAGGCGATCAACGCCCTGTATGATAATTTGCTGCTGCTGAAGTCTTCCAGCCCTTATGTGCAAAGTGTCAGTGTCCATTTGTCAACTATGGGCAAGACCATCACGACGCAAGGCTACGTGCTTCCTCTGGAGGAGGAGAAATTCGATTTCCTGAAGCTGTCCGCCTCCCAGTCGTCGGGTCCCCTAATTATCTGGTCGAACCGTCTGTTTTTGCGGAGTGTCTACCCCGACCGGGTTTATGATGCCGGCCAGAGCCGCAATCCCCTGTATATTCTGGAGATTGAACTGTCTAGCAGCGAGGTGAAGGAGGAATTGGAGCATATTCTGGAGCCGAACAATGGGGCTGTATTGCTGCAGAACGACAGTTGGGTGCTGACAAGCTCAACAGCTCCGGAACTTGCGGAGGAACTGCAGCAGTATGCCAACGGGAGCGGAAGAGTGGAGCGCGAGATGTATACCACTTCCGTGGAATCGCTGCGGCTAACCAGGGGTGATTTCCTCATTGCTCAAGCCTCCTCCCCTCTTCTGGGAACACGCCTCATGATTGCCATGCCGGAGCGGGAAATATTCGGGCCGTTGCAGACATACCGGCAGATGTTCTGGGTGCTGCTCCTGGTGTCCATTGTCGTGGTGGTTATCTTTGCCCTCTGGATATTCCGCTATATTCACCGCCCGCTGGTCCGCCTCATGAAGGTATTCAGGCAGATGGAGAACGGTAATCTGGAGATGGAGATTTTCCACCGGGCCAAGGATGAGTTTCATACCCTGTACACCCAGTTCAATACCATGGTCCGCAAGCTGAAGGCAGCCATTGACGAGCTGTATGAGCAGAAACTCCATACTCAAAAGGCGGAGCTCAAGCAGCTCCAATCCAATATTCATCCCCACTTTTTGTACAACACCTTCTATATTATTTACCGCATGGCCAAGGTAGAGGACTTGGACAGTGTCCGCAAGCTGGCACGCCTTCTGGGTGATTACTTCCGCTTTATCTCTCGCAATGCCGGAGATGAGGTGCCCTTGCTGCTGGAGGTGGAGCATGCGCGCAACTACATGGATATTCAGGCCTTCCGCTTTGGCAACCGGATCAAGATGAGCTTTGGAGAAATTCCTCCAGGCTGCGGACACATACAGGTGCCCAAGCTGATATTGCAGCCGCTGATCGAGAACGCCTTTCACTATGGGCTGGAGCATAAGGGCCAGGAGGGGAGGCTTGAAGTGGAAATGGAACTCAGACAAGGAGTTCTTGTTCTGTCCGTCCACGATAACGGGACAGCTCCCGAGGCGGCTGCTTTGGAGGCATGGAATAAGCGTCTGGACCACAGAGAGCCCTTATTGGAGATCACGGGCACGATGAATGTACACCGTAGACTCCGTATGAAGTTCGGACCTGACAGTGGCATGGAGATATACAGGAATGAATGGGGCGGCGTCAGTGTGAGATTGCTGATACCTGTAGATGAATGGAAAAAGGGGGAACATGATGTACCGGATTCTGGTCGTGGATGACGAGCCATATGTAGTGGACAGCCTGGAGGAGATGCTGGCAGATGCGTACAGCGGCAGGCTGGATGTATGCAAGGCTTATTCGGTGGAGGACGCCATCACTTTACTCGACCGTTCCAAAGCAGATATTGTTATCTCCGATGTCCGTATGCCTGGAATGGGCGGACTTGCGCTGCACAGGGAAATCAGGAAGCGTTGGCCGGCCTGCAAGGTTATTTTTCTTACCGGCTATGATGATTTCAGCTATATTCAGGACTCTCTGCGTACCGGTGGCGTGGTGGATTTCATTCTGAAATTGGAGGAGGATGATAGGGTTCTTGCAGCGGTGAACAAGGCCATCGGGGAGATCGAGACCCAGATGGACCACAGTCGCGCCCTGAGCCAGGCCCGCTACAGGCTCAAGGAGGCTGTCCCCCTGCTGCAGCAGGAATACTGGCTGCATCTGTTAAGGGAGCCTCCGGACAGTCTGGCAGCCATTGACCTCCAATTTGCAGCACTGGATATTCCCTTCAGGGGGGAGGAACCGGTACTTGTAATCGTGGGCAAGGTGGACCGCTGGCAGGAGGATGTGACCTGGTCGGATAAGTCGCTTCTGCTGTACGCCATTGCCAATATCGCACAGGAGCTGTTGGGACCAGAGGTGCGGTTCGCCCAGGCCAATTGGGATTACAACAGCCTGGTGTGGTTTTTGCAGCCGGGAGACTGGAGGAAGCAGGGGGCAGGGATAGAGCCGGGAGACACTGCTAATCTGGTGGAGAACAAGCTGCAGGAGCCCGAAGGTGAAATCCATCCTGCCCATACCTGGGGTATGCTGCGGGCTTATGCCTGGGGGATGCTTGAGGCAATTCAAACCGCCTGCAGCCGGTTTCTGAAGCTTTCTGTGTCAGCCGCTGCTGCAAGCGAATCCTGCTCCTGGTCCGGGGTAGGAGAAAAAGCAGACTCCCTTAAGTTCATACTCAGCAGTGAAGACGGCAGCGGGGCAGAGATGGTTTTGATCGATGAACGGGGGCTATACGCGCCGAAGGCCGGAGTCAGCAATCCCGATCCGGCAAATCCGACACCCGCTTACGAACAGCGCTTCAGGTATAAGATGAAGGGACTGGGGCTGTTGGAGTCTTATCTGGAGCGGAGAGAAGAAGCGCCGTTCCTGGCCCAATTCCACGAGTTGGCCCAGACTATGGAGGAGGCACCCGCCACATTGCGGCTGGAATTTTTCTGTTCTCTGTCAGTGCTGCTCCTCTCCTGCATCAACAGGAGGGACCCGGCTGTATTAGCACCCGCCGGTATTAGCCTGGATAAGCTCACCGATCTGAAACTGCATGCTTCCTGGAAGGAGGCGATCCAATATCTTGCCTATGTAGCCGGGCAACTCTTCCGGTTGCAGGAGAGAGAGCTGAACCGCAGCCAGGACCATCTGATTGAACGGCTGCACGACCATATTAACCAGCATCTCTGCGATGATCTGTCATTGACAAGGCTGGCGTCACTTGTGCATCTTCATCCGTTTTATCTGTCAAGGCTGTATGTCCGCCTTACCGGCAACAGCTTGTCCGATTATATTATCCAGGTCCGAATGGTCAAGGCCAAGGAATTGCTTGCCGCAAGCGAGTTGAAAATCCATGAGATTTCTTCTGCGGTGGGCTATGAGTTTGCCCCGTCCTTCAGCCGTGTCTTTAAGAAGCTTTGGGGAATGACACCCCAGGAGTTCAGGGATCAAAGCAATAGGTAAAAATCTATTTATGAGGGAAGTGGATATGATGAACCGGATGAAACGCTATCTCTTTCTGTTTGTTGCTTTACTGCTATTTTCAAGCGCAATCCCCGCATTTCCCGCCAAGGCCGCCGCTTCCGTTAGGCTGTCCTTTGACAACGCGGCCAGTGTGGCGGAGGCGAACCTGGCTGCAGGAGGGGGACAATCCCAAATCACCCTGGATAGCACCTTGTATTTTGGAAGCGCTTCATCGGGAAAAAGTGTCAAATTGGCAGACCGGCAGAGCATGTATTACCGGCTGAAAATCATGAATGCTTTTGACGGACTGGATTTGGCTCCCGGCCAAATTTATACCATTTCCGCCAGGGTCAGAGTCAACAGTGCAAGTGTGAACAAGGCGGGGATGTTTTTTCTGTCCGTAATCGACAGCACTGTTCCCCAGGAATATACGAAGGCCGCGGAAAGCTACCTAGCCACAGATCAGGGTTGGGCCGAGCTGAAGATGATCTATACGGTGGGAACGGCGCCTGTATTGGGAATTGCCGTGGAGCAGGTCTACGCGGACTCGCACAGAAATGTGGTATCTGCCGTGAATATTGACGAGATTATGATCAGTGAATACGAGGAGCCGGCCGAGCCAGCTCCCAGTGTCCCGACGGCGGTCTATAAGGGGACTCCTGTGATTGACGGGCAGTCCGATGCCATCTGGCAGATGGCGACTGAAATCAGTACGGATATCTTCAGCAAAGGCACCTCGGGTGCAACGGCCAAGGCCCGGCTTCTGTGGGATGAATCGGCTGTTTATGTGCTGGCCGCCGTATACGATCCGGTCAGGAGCGCGGTAAATCCTCTGGCTTACGAGCAGGATGCTATAGAAATATTCCTGGATGAAAATCACGCAAAAACAAAAATATTGGACTCGGACGATGCCCAGTACCGCATCAGCTGGGAGAATCGGCGGACGCTTGGCGGGCAGGCGCTATCCAGCTTTGCATCCGCCACTGCGGCTACGAATTACGGCTATCTGGTGGAGGCAGCGATTCCGGTGCAATATGTCTCCGCAGCGCCGAATGTGATCATGGGCCTGGAGCTTCAGGTTAATGACGATCCGGGAACAGGCAAGCGGGAATCTATCGCCAAATGGCGGGACCCCACCAATAATTCCTACAAGGATGCGTCCCGCTGGGGGACGATCCGGTTGGTGGATGCCACCTTGCCCAACGATGGAGTGGAGCTCAGCCTATATCTAGATGGGAAACGGGTCCCTTTCGATGCCGCCGGACCAGAACTGCGCAACGGGGTTGTGATGGCTCCTGCAGCAGAGCTGTTCACTGCGCTGCATGCGGCTGTAAGCTCGAATTCGCAGACCGGGACGGCCTCCATTGTCCTGGGCGGTTCGACACTGACAGTCTCGGCAGGCAGTTCGCAAGCATGGCTCAACGGACAGCCGATTGCCTTGGAGGCAGAGGCTGTAATGGAAGGAGGTTTCCTGCTGGTGCCCGTCAGTCTGGCCGAAGCGCTTGGGGCAACAGTAAGCTGGGATGCGGCCGCGGAAATCGTGTATATGAAGTCCAACCACATCTATATTCAAAAGGCCCAAACGCAGCAGGAAATATGGGGATTCGGCGCATCTGCCAACAATCCTGTTAATGATCTGAAGAATTCCCCCAACCAGACGGCTAAGGAGGGCATTCTTGACAAGCTGTTCGGAACATCGGGCAACAGTGCAGGCTTGAGCATCGTACGACTGGAGATCAATCCCTTCCTCAAGACGGATCCGGTTCCAGCCAACGCCTTGCAGGCAACGGCACATCCGGCTGAGGGTGTCTGGGATTGGGATACGGACCAGCATCAGATCTGGTTCTCCAATGAAGCTATTCAACATGGAGAAGATATCCGCTTCTATGCGGTTCCCTGGAGCGCCCCCGCCTGGATGAAGGATAACCAGTCCGAGGTTAACGGCGGCCATCTCCTTCCCCAGTATTATGACGCTTATGCCAACTATTTGAAAACCTGGGTGGAACGGTACCGCAATGTGCACGGATTTGATATCCGCTGGCTCAGTGTCCAGAATGAGCCGAACACCATTGTGCCTTACGCTTCTGCGGCCTATACCCATGAGGAAATGGATATTGTCGCAGGCAAGGTGGCTGATGCGGTTCATAACGCAGGGCTGCCTGTAATGGTAGGAGCGCCGGAAGGGAATACGCGCTTAACTACCCACGAATATTTGAGCAACATGAGTGAACAGACCAAAGCGAAGCTGGACTTTATTCCCACTCACTTTTATGGAGGCAATACCAACAATCTGGCTGGCTTCGGAAAGCCATTGTTCCAATCCGAGGTTTCGTATACGACCTCTAATGTAGCCAATATCAGTGACGGGGTGGATAACGCCAAACAAATCGCCGATGCGTTGTCATTAGGTTATCATGGCTGGCTGCGCTGGTGGTTCGTCTCCCCCAACAACGGGACCAGCGGAGAGTCACTGGTGCAGCTGAGAACAGACGGCACATACAGCTATAATAAGCGGTTGTTTACCATGGGACAGTTCAGCAGGTTCATCCGTCCCGGCTATGTGAAGGTTCAAGCGGAAAGCGGCTATAAGGGGCTGATCGTAACGGCGGCGAAGGACTCTGTTACAGGAAAGGCAGCGGTTGTGGTCATCAATGATTCCATGCAGGCTATTCAATCTCCAGTATACGGCCTGACAGCCCCGTCCGTGAATGTGTACCGGACCAGCGCTTACGAGGATATGGCTGCCTTGGGTCAGCAGACTGTTGTGAACGGAACCCTAACCCGCAGCTTCCCGGCGCAAAGTGTAACAACGCTTGTAGAGTAGACACATTCAAGCCAGAATGGAACGGAATTGCGGAGGGATAGCAGATGGAGACCAGAGAGACTATACGGATTGGCAGTCAGTTGTTTATCAATAAGGAAGACACACCGGAGCAAGTGCGGCGCTGGGTATGTCAGATGGGGGAGAACGGTCTTCTTGTAATCCGGTTGTTCATGGTTTGGGAGCAACTGGAGCCGGAGAAGGACAAATGGGAATTTGCCAATTATGATGCCTGCTTTGATCAGGCGCTGGAATGCGGGCTTGCAGTGGTCCCCACCCTGATGTCAGGCAGCCCGCCTGGCTGGATGCATCTGACGGACAGCATGCAGGAGCTGGCGGATCTGGATGATCCGTCGTTTGAAGCAAGCTCAGCGAATTATATTGATCAGGTGGTCAAAAGGTACAGGGATCATCCTGCCATGGATTCATGGATTCTGTGGAATGAGCCTACCCGAGTGATTGGGCAAGGACCGCATGGAGAGCAAGCCTATGTGCGTTATTTGGAGGAGGCCTTGGGCAGCATCACTGCCTTCAACGCTGTCAGCTACCGGCAGTTCAGAAGCTTCACGGAGCTGGCGAAGGCCGGCTGCGGCAGGGGGCAGGAAGGGCAATTGCCCTTCCGTTCCTTTGCCGAGCAGATGGTGAGGAGCCGCTTCTCGGTGCATAATCTGTGCCTGCATCTGGCATTTATCCGGGACCGGATTCGCAGACTGGACACCCGGCACCCTGTTCATATCAATCCCCATAACTTGCAGCGGGAGCTGCAGCATAAGGGACAGTCTATCTGGAGAGAGGCTGAACTGGCTGATTTTCTCGGCTGCTCAGCCCATCCCATGTGGCATTCGCTGCGCTTTCCGGGACGCAGATGGGGGCAGTCGGTCGCTTTTTTCGCCGACCTGATGAAAAGCGCTACCCTGCATCCCGCAGGACTGTTTTGGGTGACGGAACTGCAGGGAGGAACGACGCTGTATTCATCCAGCCATCCTTATACCCCGTCGGGTGACGTGGTCAGGCAGTGGATCTGGGAAGGATTGGGCTCCGGCGCCAGAGCAGTTGTATTTTGGTGCTTTAATTCCCGCAGCGGCGGGTACGAGGGGGGCGAATGGTCGCTTTTGAACCAGTTGGAGCAACCTTCACCCAGACTTGAAGCGGCGCGGGAGACGGCTGAGCTTCTGAAGCGCCATGGCGGACTGCTGGAGCTGTCCACCCCTGAACCGCCACAGGTGCTGATTGTATATTCCGAGGCATCCTGTGCGCTGGGGGAAGCAGAGGGGCAGGGAACGGAACCTGCATGCCCCCGGAACAAAAATATGTACATGGACGCTATCGCTGGAGCATGGCTGATGTGCTCGGATCTGTCCATCCCTGTCATATTCCGCAATGAGGAGCGTTTTGTTCGGGAGCCGATTCCTGATTCGGTGCAGGCTGTGCTGCTTCCAAATACAATTGTGTTGGGGCAAGCGGATTTGGTGCGGCTCGAGTTATTTGCCAAGGGCGGAGGAGTGATCATAGCAGACGGACTTTGCGGCATGAAGGATGCGGCCGGGAACATCGATCGTGAATCGCTGCGGAGGGTAGCTGCCTTGTTCGGTGCCGCAGTGCAGGATATCGAGACGGACGACAGCGGTCTGCTTATGACAGACGACAGCGGAACAACATGTCCGGGATGGTTCTATCGCTTGCTGCTGGCATTGGAAGAGGAGAGCTTGCCTGCAGCCTGGTTTGAGGACGGGAGGCCGGCGGTATCTTTGCGAGCGTTAGGAACTGGGAGGCTGATCAGAGTGGGCACCATCTTTTTCCAGTCCTATTTTGCCAACCCGGATGAGCGCTTGCTTGCATTCTTTGGCGGACTGATAGAATCATCGCTGAACAGACAGGATTTAATCCGCTTAGATAACGGGAGCAGCAATCTCCGCCTCCGCCGGTTAGCCCATCCCCAGGGAGCGGTTGTTATCTTGATCAACACGGGGCAAACAAGTGCAAAAGCCTCCTTGCTAGCGGCAACCTCAGGCCAACTGATTGATCTGGCCACAGGACGCATACTGGAGGTTACGGATAGTACCTTTCCCTGTCATCTGGAAGTAGAAGGGAACGGAACAGAAGTTTGGTTCTTCCGCAGAAATGATGCATAGCTGCAGAGACAGAACGCGACGGATTTGATTTATGGTTAGCAGAGCTATCAGCGGAGGAATAAAGGATCGCTAAGCAAAAGAGGGCTGCTCCCTAGTGAAGATTCCCACTAGTGGAGGAGCCCTTGTTTTTGCGGTGTATGCCTTATCATCCGGGTCGTTCATTGTAATGCCATTGCCGCCGCTCCGGTACCTGCCGCGTGGCCGGTGCTGAAGGCAGCGGTAATGTTGTAGCCGCCGGTGTAGCCGTGGATGTCCAGGACCTCCCCGCAGAAGAACAGCCCCGGCATCAGCTTGGACTCCATTGTAGCCGGATGGACCTCCTTCAGGTTTACTCCCCCACCGGTGACGAAGGCCTCCTCCAAGGACAGAGTGCCGGAAATTTGCAGCGGGAAGGCCTTCAGCACCTGGGCCAGAGTCTGGACAGGCTGCTTGGGCAGATTGTCCCCGGTGACCTCCTCCCGCAAGCCGGACTTGGCCAGCAGTATCGGGATCATCCGCTCCGGCAGGATACGCTTGAGCACATTCTTCAGCGCCTTCTTGGGCTCCTCCTGGGTTAGCCCGGTGAGCCGCCCGTACAAGGCCTCGGCGGATTCCTCCGGAAACAAGTCCAGGGTGAGACGGACGGAGGGGAGATCAAATTGCTTCCTCACCTTATACACAAATTGGCTGCATCGTAACGCAGCGGGTCCGGAGAGACCGAAGTGGGTAAAAATCACATCGCCCCGGTGAACCGCCGCTGTTTTGCCCTTCGGGGTCCACACCGATACGGCGATATCCCGCAGGGATATCGCCTGCAGCTCCTTGCTTTGGATAAAAGCATCCCGGCTGACCAAAGGCACCTCTGTGGGGAAAAGCTCGGTAATGGTGTGGCCCGCCGTCTCCGCCCAGGCATAGCCGTCTCCCGTTGAGCCCGTATGGGGAACGGACTTGCCGCCAACCGCCACAATGACTGCGCCGCTTCCGATGATTTCGCCGGTGCGGAGCTTCACCCCCGCCGTCCGGCCTTCCTCATACAGCACCTCTGCTACCGGCTGGTTCGCGCGTATGTCTACCTGGAGCGCTCTGACCCGGTCTACCAGGGCGTTAACCACGGTTTTGGCTTTATCCGTCACGGGGAACATCCGGCCATTGTCCTCTTCCTTCAGGCGGATCCCCATCTCCTCAAAAAACGCCATGATCTCCCGGTTGCCGAAGGCAGCCAAGGCGCTGTACAAAAACCGGCCGTTGCCGGGGATATGCCGGATCAGCTCATCCAGATCCTTGGCATTGGTCACATTGCAGCGCCCGCCGCCGGAAATTCCCAGCTTGCGCCCCAGCTTGTCCCCTTTATCCAACAGCAGGGTCCTGGCCCCGCGGCTTGCAGAGGCAATAGCGGCCATCAGGCCGGAGGGGCCGCCTCCGATCACAATCACATCATATAACATGGGAAAAAGGCCTCCATTATCGTCCTGATATATATGCTTATGGTGCCTAATCCGCCGCAGTAAGTCAAGCCGGAGGGCCACCTTTCCGGATGCGAAGCTGCCATTAAGAGGGAGCCTGCCCGTCATAGTCCCTCCGGCCATAGCGCATACTAACGCCGGCAGCTGCGAAGGCGCCGATCCGATAACCGGAAAGGAGATGACGAAGATGGCCAACAAAGGAACCTCCAAGATGGAAAAAACCAAGGACTCCCTGAAAAACTTCAAGCCGAACCGGAACAAAACGGCGGAGGATAAAATGATCGACGGACCCAATGCTCCTGCCGAATAAAGCAGGGACTCCGGGGTATGCCGCCAGCCGCCCATCCGCTTTTTGCCTGCCGGTAAAAAGGGTCAATCCAGTTGCGCGAAGAGGTCCGGCATGTGATAATACTACTTAAGATTAATTCTCAAAAGAAAATTAAGCTTAAGGAGGAAACATACATGTCAATGACATTTGATGCGTATATGCGCGATGTGGTTCAACCCATGCGCGAGGAGCTGACACGGCTGGGCGTGAAGGAGCTGCGCACCCCGGAGGAAGTGACAGAGGCTTTGGATAATGCAAAGGGAACGGCGATTGTGGTGGTCAATTCCGTCTGCGGCTGCGCGGCGGGCAATGCCCGTCCTGCGGTGGCCCAGGCCCTGCAGCACAGCAAGCTGCCTGACCGGCTGTACACTGTGTTTGCCGGACAGGACAAGGAAGCGACAGCAAAGGCCCGGGAATATTTCGCGCCTTATCCGCCATCCTCCCCGTCCATTGCCATCCTGAAGGACGGCAAGCTGGTGCAGCTGATTGAACGCCACCGGATCGAGGACCGCACCGCCGGCGAAATCGCCGCCGATCTGAAGGACGCTTTTGACCAATACTGCTAAACCAATACTGATAAAGACAAGTGCCTGAAAGCATCAATCCGTTCCGGGGTTCCGGGACGGTTTTTTTTGTTGCGGACAGCATCAAGGACAGAATCGGTTATGCCATGATAACCGCGGCAGAGGAGCAGGGTTTGATCAACAAGGACTCTGTCATCATTGAACCCACTAGCCGAAATACGGGAATAGCCCTGGCTTTTGTCGCTGCGGCCAAAGGCTACCGGCTGATTATTACCCTCCCGGAAACCTTCAGCGTGGAGAGGCGGAAGCTTCTTGCCAAAAAAGAGGGGCTGCTTGCGGGCATTTCCTCCGGCGCAGCAGCCTCAGCGGCAGCACGGGTGGCGGCAAGACCCCAAAATGCCGGAAAACCATTGTGGTGCTGCTGCCGGATTCCGGCGAAGGGTATCTGTCCACTACCTTGTATGAAGACAATTCATCAATAAGGCATAGACGGCGGGAGCAATAACCGTTAATGAACCGGAAATTGGCCGCCTTCCACAGGACTGCCGTGGGCGGGACAAACCCAGTCATAAGTCGATTGGGAAATGCGCTTGACGGAGTCCTGCAGGAGGCGGTCGTCCCAGTTCCAGCCGGATGGGTAAGGGATTAAGCTGCCCTTACGGTTTTTGACCAAATCGCCGGCAAACAGGATGTTCCCGTAGAGCAGACAGACATGCCCCGGCGTATGACCGGGAGTGGGGATAACCGTCACCTCGCCGAACCGCTCCCCGTATGCGGCGACCTGACCCGGCTTTTTGACAGGGATGAGATACGGCAGATATTTCTTGAAGCTTGGCCGATGGACAGCGCCTGTAATATACGGGATATCATCCGCCGAAGCCCATAGCTGCGCCCCGGACAGCTCCTGCAATGCGGCGGCATTGCCGATATGATCAAGATCATGATGGGTCAAGAGAATATGCCTGATATCTCCGGGTTGAACGCCCATCCCCGCCAATTCCTTCAGAATAGCCTTTCTCTGCCACGGGAAGCCGGTATCAATGAGCATCACTTCTTTGCCCATGATCAAATACACATAAGCGCCTTTGGTAGAATTAAGCACATACACCCGGTCATTGATTTTCATGCCCGTCCCCCTCCATTTCTTCAAGCTCGCGGATGCATTCCTCCGCCCACAGGATTAAAGCCTCATTGGACATACGCGCCCTTTTTTCAATAAACCGCCAATAGATGGGATTTGTACCGGAAGCTGCTGTTTCCGAAGCTTTCCGGATGCCGTCTCCGATGGCGGCAATGTGAGTTTCCCTCTCGTGCTTCTTTTGGGCCCAATACCGCTTCATTTGCTCCAGCATCCCGTCCCTGCCGATTTCCGCCCCAAAAAAGATCCGGACCAGAAATTCATCCCGGGTTTCCTTTGACAGCCATTCCGGAAAATCCTGCAGCCATGCCTGAAACGCATTTTTTCCTTCACTGGTGATGCTGTAGATTTTTTTGTCAGGCCGGTCCTGCTGCGGCTCGATGACGGATAAGACCCATTCTTTTTTCTCCAATGCAGCAAGCTCCCTGTAGATTTGGCTTAATTGAGCGGGCCAAAAGTTGCCGATGGACTGGTCAAACAGCTTTTTCATTTCGTATCCGGTCATGGATTGATAGCTTAATACTCCCAAAAGGGCAAACTGTAAGGACATATGACATTCTCCTTGGTCGCATTTCATATTATACTTGTTGAATAATATTATACATGTGTAATATAATAATTTCAAATTCTTATCATTCGTCCCGCTCTTGAAATCCCCGGTAGGAGGTCTATACTAGAAGCAGACAGATTTTTGAAGTGAAGTTATATGACCTGACTGGCGGGGAAAAGAACGGATGTGAAATTCTGTAACTAATCCCGTAACGGAATCTCACCAATTTCCAGTAGAAGGGTGGATGGACCATGAGCCTGCAGGAGGAGATCATTGCCCGGTTTGGGGTGAAGCCGGTGATTGATCCGGAAGAGGAAATCGGGAAGCGAGTGGCTTTCCTGAAACATCATATGAAACAGGCGGGAGCCCGCGGCCTGCTGGTTGCCATCACCGACGAAGCGGACAGTGCGGTAGCGGCAGCCTTGTGCAAACGTGCCGCGGACTCTCTGACGGAGGAATCGGGCAGGACTTATATGACCGTGGGTGTGCTGCAGCCATATGGCGAAGAACCGGAGCTGGAGGCATGTTATGCCTTGGCCGGTGCCCTTGGTCTCAAGCATGTGATCGAAACCAATACGGAGGATGCGGTGAACGAGATCGCCCTGGAATCCGAGTTTGGCCTCAAGTCCATGGGCATCCACCAGCATTTGGGACGGGGCGGCAAGGAGCGGGTTAAGGCCCGGACGCGCAGAATTATGCAGGGGGCATTGGCAGGAGAGCTGAACCTGCTGGTGGTAAGCCATGACCATGCCTCCAAGTCGGCAGCCGGAACATCGGCAGCAGAAGCCTGGGCTGGCACTGACGTCAGACCGTTGGCTTCCCTGACAGGCAATCAGATCCGCCAATTGGCTGCGGCTCTTGGCATCCCGGGGAAAGCCGCCGGTGTGTTAAAGCACGGGACGGCGGAATTCTCCCTTTCAGTTGTGAGTCTGGAGGACTTCAGCTTGTATCTGGAGGGCGGCACACTTCCCGAAGCCACCCGCGATAAGCTGGAGGAGCAGTACCGCCGCACGGAAAAGCTGCGGTCACTTCCGCCGGGAATCTGACCTGGAGCCCACGCATCTTCCTGCCCCTTTAGGGAAAGCTATTCCCAAGGAAGGGAGGGAGCCAGTGATGGATAAAGAAGAAATCCGGAAACTCGAGCCCAAGTATATCGGCAATACCCGTCATTTGACGGAAGGGGAGGCGGGGGAAATTATGCATGACCCTGCCAATGAAGAGGACGATGACAATGACGCTTTGAGCGGGATTGCTCTTGCGTCGCTTGCTTTTGCAGCACATGAAAGCGGCAATACCGGCGGTGGAGGCACCACGCAATAAACAATCCCCCCAATGGAACAGACCTTTTCGCAAAAGAATGGAACAAAAAGCCCGCTGTATCCGGCAAAACTGGGAACGGCGGGCTTTTTTTGCGCATATCAGGGTGTGTATCTATCGAGAGCCTAGCCTGGCTGCAGCACTCCCGGGAAAATGATAGCGTACAACAAATGTATGCTATTGGCATAAAAATCCGGGAAAACCGGCAATTATCATACATAAAATGGATGCTAAAAGCGCTCAAGATCTGGAAAATCGGCAGAATGGAGGGGATAGGATACATTTTATGATCGCTATTTGCGAGAATCGGGGGCAAATAACCGAATAGGATACATTTTATGGCGCTTACGTCCAATGGGGGAGAGGAGGAGCCGCTTGCAGCAAGACTCAACCATTTCTCTCTCACGCCAAAATGCACTGTTCGACGCAAAATTACCCAGGCGTTTTTCCGCTTTGGGGTATTATTTTGTATTTTGGCTGCGATCTATATAAGATGGAGTGAAGGCGCAGAAATGGGGCCAGTCCCCCCGATGCGCAAAAAATATGCATGTGGTCTTGGTATGTGTCCGCGGATGATGTAAACTGGTAAAATAATGCCGTTTTTGTAACACATCCTTGCAAAACGAACGGAGGCAGCGGTTTGATCAGGGGCATCGGCATGGACTTGGTGGAAATCAGCCGGGTCCAATCATTTATGGAAGGCCAATCCGGAGACAGGTTTGTCAGCCGTGTGCTGACAGCCGGGGAGCAGATGCTTGTTTCGGAGCGGAAAAACAGGGCCGCGGAGTTTGTGGCCGGGCGGTTCGCCGCCAAGGAAGCGGTTGTGAAGGCTTTGGGCACCGGTATTGGCGCAACGGTGGGGCTCCACGACATAGAAGTTCTCCCGGATCCATCAGGAAAACCGGTGGTGAACCTGTCACCGGGTGCACTGGAGCGCCTGGGATATGGGTCCGATGATCTCAAGCTCCATCTGAGCATCACCCACACGCGGGATTATGCAGCCGCATATGCCGTGGCGGAGACAGCCGACGGTATGTAAGCAGAAGGGCGGGACGTTTATTTTTTCGACGCCAGCCAGTCTGTTAAGAGCTTGATTTCGTCCTCGCTGAGGCGGTCCTTGTAGGCGATCATGCCGTTGCCGCCGTGCAGGATCTTGTTTTTGATCTCATCCGGGGTGAGTGTTGCCCCTACCTTGTCCATTTTGGTGTTGGCCATCTTGCCCTCCAGCTGCGGGCCGTGGCAAACCAGGCAGTTTTTCTTATAAAGCTCAACAGCAGCTTGGACATTAGGGTCTGTGGAATTTTCGTCCACTACCGGCTGTGCGGTTTTGCCGCCGGAGGTTCCGCAGGCTGCGAGCATTACCGCCAAAGCGGCGGGCAACAGGAAACCCGCTGACGTTTTACGGAATAGATCCATGTTGCGGATGCCTCCTTTCATTTGAACATATAGTGGGTAAGCCTGTTTGCTTCCCATTTCCAATATACGCCAAAGCGGCGGAGCAAGGCAACCAAACCAACCAATTAACGTCTGTTCGGCAGACGGGGCATAGAGGTACAGAAAGTGAGGAGAGCAGCATGAATCGGGCATTATCGGCAAGTTCCCGCCGGGCGCTTATCCATGATCTGGAGGCGGGCACCTTCGATCTGGTGATCATCGGAGGGGGAATTACCGGAGCAGGAATTGCATGGGACGCAGCCAAAAGGGGCTTAAAAGCAGTGCTGATCGAACAAGGAGATTTTGCATCGGGGACCAGCAGCCGTTCCACCAAGCTGATTCACGGCGGCCTCCGGTATTTGAAGAAGGGAGAAATCCGCCTGGTCAAGGAGGTGGGACGGGAGCGGGAGTGGCTGTACGGAAGCGCTCCCCATCTGCTGACGCCTGCGCCCATGCTGCTTCCCCTTTATAAAGGAGGCACCTTCGGGTATTGGAGTGCGTCTGTCGGCCTTGCGGTGTACGACCGGCTGGCAGGTGTTTTGAAGAGCGAGCGCCGGGTAATGCTCCGTGCGGGCAGAGCCGCCAAGCAGGAGCCGCTGCTTAATGGCGAGGGCCTGAAGGGGGCCGGGCTGTATTATGAATACCGTTCCGACGACGCCCGGCTTACGGTTGAGGTGCTAAAAACGGCCAACAAACACGGGGCTGTGGTAGTTAACTACATGCAGGCGGCGGATTTCCTGTATTACAAGTCCAAGGTATGCGGAGTGAGAGCCGTTGACCGGCTTACCGGGCTGGAGGTAGATATCCGGGCCAAGAAGGTCGTGAATGCGGCAGGGCCGTGGGTGGATCTGGTGCGGGCCAAGGACCATGCCATCCGGGGCAAAACCCTGCTCCTGACCAAAGGCATCCATCTGGTGGTCAGCCAAAGCAAGCTCCCGGTGAAGCAGGCGGCCTATTTTGATGCGCCGGACGGGCGGATGATTTTTGTGATTCCCCGGGGCAAAAAAACCTACATCGGCACCACCGATACGGTGTATAACGGCGATCCCGGCCTGGTCCGGGTAACGGAAAGCGACCGTGATTACCTGCTGAAGGCGGTGTCGGCGGTTTTTCCCCGGGTGAAGCTCACAGTTAATGATGTGGAAGCCATGTGGGCGGGGCTGCGTCCGTTGATCCATCAGGAGGGTAAAAGCCCGTCGGATATTTCCCGGAAGGATGAAATCTGGGAATCCCCCTCGGGGCTGATCACCATAGCCGGGGGCAAGCTGACAGGCTTCAGGAAGATGGCGGAAAAAACCGTGGATACCATTGCGGACCGCATTGCTTCCGAATCCAGACAGACCTTCGCCCCGTGCACCACGGACAGGGAAACCATCAGCGGCGGGGATCCTGGGCGCTGTGAAACCTATGAGGAGCTGCGGGAGCAGCTTTTGGAATATGGCGTCAAACGCGGATTGAACGCCAAAACGGTGAATGAGCTGTTGGACCGGTACGGCTCCAACATGACCAAAATCTATAAGCGGCTGGCGGAGCTGGACAAAGGCTTCCGCACCTGGAAGCCGGAGCCTTCCGCTGCCAAACGCGGCGCTGCGCCAGATCCGGGAAGACGGTCTGATGCCGGACGAGCGGACGGCGGCGGGAGCTTCGGCGGGCGGAGGGCACAGGCGGAGAGTTATCCGCCGGCAGCTGTACCGGACAGCGGTCGGTGGGCGTCCTCTGCTCCTGCGAGGGAAGGGGAACGAGGCCGGGTAAACGATGCGGGGCCGGGAGCGGAGAGCTTCCGGAGAGAGGAAATACCGGAACGGCCTGCTCCGGCATCCCCTTCCGCCTCCGCTATGGCCCGCAAGCCTGCCACACCAGAACAGGGCAAAATGAGCGCCGGGGAACGGGCGGCTTGGATCGAGGAGTGGAACCGCCGGGAGCAGAAGGCGGCTGCCGCCTCCAATGCAGAGGAGCGGGCCAAGTGGATCCGGGAATGGAACCAGCGGAAGCGGATTGCCGAAGAGGAAGAACTGGGGGCTCCTCCTGCAGCTGTGGAGTCTGCGGAAGCGCAAAAGCTGGATTTTGCTGCGACGAACGGTGGGGCTTCTGTTGATGGGCAGTGGGAGCGGGAGGTTTATGCCGATCCTGTTCAGCCGGACAAAACCTCCGCCCCGGTGGAGGATGCCTGGCGCAAGCTGGAGGAGCTGACGGGACATCTGCGGCATGAAGAGCGGGATGTTAAGCCGGGTAAGGGTCCTGAAGCGGAGATGGGCGGCGGTTACGAAAAAGCGGCTGAGGCGCCGCAACGCCCGGAAGAGGCTGGCGCTCCGGGGCTGCACAGGCTCGGAGCAACCGGGGAAGAGGAGCTTCCCGGGCGGAATGCGGCCTGGACCGACGAGGATGCCCGTGGCTGGTGGAGCGGAGCGGATGAGGCCGGCACCTGGAACAGGTTGGAGCGGGAAGTGGCCGATCATGGAGCTGCCCAAAATGAGTGGGCTCAGCCGGAAACCGATGAAGCGCGTGGACATTCCGGGGACTATGGGGAATGGGATCAGCAAGCCGAAGCTGATGCCTGGCAGGGCACAGATCGGGATGTTGAGTGGAATCACACCTCTGCTGCGGAGGACGGCTGGAACGAAGAGGAACAACCCGGTTGGTCCGGACCGGCGGATACCGAGGCGTCGGCGGAGTCTCCCGATGATTCGGATGGGTTAGAGGCGGAACCCTTCTACCAGAGCGAATCGCTGGATTTGGAGGAAGCAGAGGCGGAGAAAGGGGACGGATATTTCCATTCGCTGGAATACAAGCTGCTGAAGGCGGAGGTCCACTACTGCGTGGAGGAGGAAATGACCGTCCAAGCGGCGGATTTCCTGATCCGGCGTACGGGGCTCCTCTATTTTGACCGGGAGCGGGCGGAGGAAATCGCCATAGATGTCATCGAAATTATGGCGGAGCTGCTGGACTGGACCGAGCGTGAGGTAACGGACCAGAAGCTGCAGCTGGCCAAGGAATGGGAGCTTGCAACTACCGCCTACAAGTGGGAGCAGGACTAAACGGTTAATTGGCAGACGCGGGAATGAGGGCGCCGGGATAACCGGCGATGCCGGGGAAAACTGAGAATGCCCTGGACTTTAAGTAACCAGAGCTTTCCGCATGTATATGGCCTCCGGCTAAGCCGGGGGCTTGTTTGTTAGGCGGGATAGTAGGGGAGTGTGATTCTAGATGGGCGTGGGGCGAGTGAGGGTGTGGTGAGGAGTTACATGAACGTGAGTGTGAGAGTGCGAGGGCAAGCGTCAGCGCCAAGAGGGCAGTGTGTGCTGTTGGCGTGAGTGTGCGGGTGTGGGGCATTACATAGGACGGAGCAATAACGGACTGTGGGGGCGGAAGCGTGGGATGAAACTGTAACGGACCGTGGTTCCGCTATTTCGGGTAAAAGGGGCTGTTCCTGTTTTTAAAGGACCGAGGAGCCGCTATTTGCCTGGGAAATCCCCGAATGCACCACTTTGGAGGCAAATAAGGGCTGCTCGGTCCGTAAGATTCAGGAAAGGGCAAAATCCGGCGGAATAGCGGATCGTCGGTCCGTAAGAGGGGCAGCCCGTAAGAACAGCGGTCCGTAAGATGGCGGCGGCAAGATCCGGAGGACGACGTTATGCGGGAGGGACGAAGGTTATTCGTCCTTCCGTTTCACCGGGGCCAGGCGGTTGCGTTTGGCGTAGTCCCGGGGGGAGATGCCCTCGATTTTTTTGAAAATGCGGCTGAAGTAGAACTCATCGGTGTACCCCACACTCTGGGCGATGGCCTTGAGCCGGTAATCCGAAAGCGCCAGCAATTCCTTGGCCCGGTCGATTCGAAGGTGGGTGAGGTATTCGATGGGGCTGTAGCCGACGGATTTTTTGAACAGGCGGGAATAGTGGCTGGCGCTTAAGCCCGCCATTTGGGCCAGACCCTCCAGGGTAAGCTGCTCCTGATAATGGCTGATCATGTAGTCCTGGGTGTGGTCGATGGCCACGGTGGTATCTCCCGCAAGCTGCTGGGCGCGGAAGTCCTGGAGCAGCGATAGCAGGAATTCGTGAAGGTGGATGCCGCGGCGCATGGCGGTCATATGGCCCCGGCGCTGCCAAAGCTTGTCCAGCTGCTCCATCAGATGGATGAGCTGCGGCGTGTTATGAACGGTATAAGCGCCCTCTAAGGGGAATGGGCACTCCTCGGCGGGGCGGGCGAGCCACTGTTCTTTTTCCCAATAAGCCTCCGTGTAGTTGAACCGCAGGAAATAATACTCCAGCGGGTTCTCCGGCTCATGGCTGCGTTCGATGCGCATACCGGGGTGGTGGAAAAAAATCTTGCCCGGTTCGGCCGGATACGGAGTGCCGTTGATGGTGAAGGTGCCTTTGCCTTTGACAATCAGCCAGATGGAATGATACTTCATGACCACCAGTGGGCGCTGCCAGTCGCGGGCGGCTTTTTGATGGCCGATCAACAGGATATTGATGACCAGCCGGTTGAGTCTGGCGGCCAGGTCTCCGATATTCAGCATGGGTGCCTCCGTTTAAGGGTGTGTCTGAAAACTCCGAGGGGAGTAGATTTTACCGAATTTTCGTTCCGGGCAAGGCACTTTTGCGTTAGTTCACCGGAGGGTACGTCAAGCGAAAGTAACGATAGCTCGGGGCGAAAAGGCGGTGAAAGATGCCCTCAAGCGAGTTTTTAGACACGCCCTAGTTGAAATTGTCTGAAAAACATGAGACGCTATCCTGAAAGAACAGGGTACAGGGCGTAGAACACCCCGAAATCGATAAATCCGGTTGGAAAGTCTCTGTAAGCAAAGTATAAGTTTTGGCCTGTTGTAAAATCAACCCGCTTCTGCGGAAAGCTTCGCATTCCCGTTAGCGGGAGGCTGCGGCGCTGCCGGCGGCGGCCAAGCAAACAAGGAGGAACCCGTTTTGGATAAACAGCAAGAGGAGTTGGCACAGGAGCGGTTCTCGTTGCCCTTGCTAACGTGGTATAAAGCCGGGAACCGGGACCTGCCCTGGAGAAGGAGCCGGAACCCGTATCATATTTGGGTGTCGGAGATTATGCTGCAGCAGACCCGGGTGGAGACGGTGATTCCGTTTTTTAACCGGTTTATGGAGCTGTTCCCGACGGTGGACAAGCTGGCGGATGCGCCGGAGGAGCAGGTGCTGAAGGCCTGGGAGGGGCTCGGCTATTACTCGCGGGCGCGGAATCTGCAGGCGGCGGCGCGGGACGTGCGGGATCACTTCGGAGGGGTTGTGCCCCATACGCCGGAGGGGATTGCCAGCCTTAAGGGGGTTGGGCCGTATACCGCCGGTGCGATTATGAGCATTGCCTACAATCTGCCGGAGCCTGCGGTGGACGGCAATGTGATGCGGGTGCTGTCGCGGTATTTTCTGTTGGAGGAGGATATTGCCAAACCTTCCACCCGCATCGGGATTGAAAAGCTGGCACGTTCACTTATCCCCGAGAGTGAGGCGGGGGGATTCAACCAGGCGCTGATGGAGCTGGGCGCTACCATCTGTACGCCCAAATCCCCCCACTGCCTGCCATGCCCGGTGATGGAGCATTGCGCCGCCCGTCTGGCGGGCAGGGCGGAGGAGCTGCCGCTGAAGGCGAAGGCCAAACCTCCCCGCCCGGAGCACCGCGCCGTTGCCCTGGTAGAGGGCACGGGCGCCAACGCGGGGCGCATTCTGGTCCGCCAGCGGCCTGTCGAAGGCCTGCTGGCGCGGATGTGGGAGCTGCCGCATGTGCAGCTCCCGGAAGGGCTGCTTGCCGGAGGCGGGGATGCCGGTGACGGCATCTCCGCCGCTGCGGCAAGCCCGGGGCGTGGCCGGGGCGCAGCCCGCCGGCCGCGGGGGTTGGCCGCCGCCGGGAGCGGAGCGGCGGCGGGGCCGGAAGCCCATGGCCGGGCCATGGGCTTCCTGGCGGCTGCGCTGGCAGCGGAGGAGGGCGCCGCGGTCCTGCCGGTGGAATGGCTGATGGATGCGGAGCATCTGTTCAGCCATATCCGGTGGGACCTGGCGGTGTACCGCTGCCGGCCCGCGCCGGATTTTGGCGCCGTCGGAACGGCGGCGCAGGGCTATGCGGCGGCGGAGAGTGCCGCGTGGTACGGTGGGGCGGCTGCAGACAGCGCCGTCCCCATGGGCCAGGGCGCTGCTCCCGGCGCGGCGCCGGGGATGGCCCAGTCCCGCGGCAGTGGCGGCCTGCCGCCCCGCTACCGCTGGATGAGCTGGGAGGAACTGGACCAGCTGGCTTTCCCCAACGTGTTTTTGCGCATATTGAAAGCCTACCGGGAAGGAATCCAGGGGCAGCAATAGGGGCGCGTACTCGAAAAATCATACACAAACCACCGGCTAGTGGGTAAAACAGGTAATTATACTCGAAAAATCATATCCAAACCATCAGTTAGCGGAAAAAAGGTTAATTATACTTGAAAAACCGAATATAAACCATCAGTTAGTGGGCAAACCAGCAGCATGGGCCATAGCAATCGCATACACCCCAGCACATGGTACACAGAGGCGCCGCCCAAAAGGGAAGGGCGGGCAACCCCAAAAGCATTTAATAAAAATGGAGGCGGTTCTCGATGAAGCTTGCTTTTATCTCCGATATTCATGGCAATTACCATGCGCTGGAGGCGGTGCTGCTGGATATTGCCACCCTCAAGGCGGACAAAATTTATGTGCTGGGGGACTTGGTGTTCAAAGGCCCCATGCCTGCCGAATGTGTGCGGAGAATCCGCCAGCTGGATACGGTGGTGATCCAGGGCAATATTGACGAACTGGTGGGCTGCAATCTCATCCAGCCGGGTTTTGCCAAGTCAGAGGAGCAGCAGGCGGCCTTGCTGGAAGAAATGGAATGGACTCGGAAACAGTTAACCCCGGAGGAACTGGAATATTTGGCCGGCCTGCCCTTTTCCCATGAGGAGGAGCCCGTAAAGGGTCTGCGCTTCCGCATGGTACATGCCAATCCCCGCAATCTGCTGGAGCAGGTGCTGCCAACAGATGTAGAGGAGCAGGTGTTGACCCGCATGTTCGAGGGAACGGAAGCCCGCATCGTGCTTTACGGACACATCCATATGCCTTACCTCCGCCACATCGGTGGCAAGGTGGTAGCCAATACCGGCAGCGTCGGGCTGCCCTTTGACGGTAATACAGCCGCTTCTTATGCTGTGCTGGAGATTGATGAGCCGTATGCGGGCTCAGCACCTGTCTTCTCCCTGGGCATCCGCAGGGTGCCATACGATGTGGAGGCAGCAGTTCGTGCGTTCGAAGGGACGGAGCATCCTTTTGCGGAAAATGTGATAACCGCGCTGCGGGCGGGCAAACGCCCCTGACCCCGGCAGGTTGACAGACGAAATGGAGGAAAGTGTTGTGAAACGCAGCTTTTTGATTCTTTACGGTCTGGGCGGCAGTGGTCCTGACCATTGGCAATCCTGGCTGGCACGCGGGCTTAGCGCCCGTGGGGAAACGGTCCATTACCCCAGCTTGCCCAATCCGGATCATCCGGACAAGGAGCAGTGGCTTGCTGACCTGGCCCAATCCATCGATGCCATTCCCGAAGATGAGGAGCTGACGGTGGTGGCCCACAGCCTGGCTTGTATCCTGTGGTTCCATTATGCGGCCCAAGGAGTCCGGCGCAAGGCGGAGCGTGTGTTTCTGGTGGCACCGCCTTCCGTCCATACCAGGCTGGAGGAGGTAGCAAGCTTTTTCCCTGTGCCGGACCGTCTGGAGGAGCTGCAGCACGCAGCTGCGCAAACCCTTCTGATCCTGTCCACCACAGATCCGTATTGCTCCTTGGAGGATGCCCTCGTTTACAAAAGAATGGGCGTGCCCAGTCTAACCTTGCCTGATATGGGCCATATCAATGTGGCTTCCGGGTATGGCCCCTGGGAGTGGATTCTGAAGCTGTGTCTCAATGGCAGCCCGATTCTGTAAGGAGCTGCGAGGAAATTAGCGGTACTTTATTTCGTCGCAGTCTCTAAGCCGGGAAGAGCCACAACGGAAATATATCCATACTTTTCTTCCGGACTGCACCCTGATTCTTCAGGCGTGCAGTTTTTATGTTATATAACCTGACATAGACACAGAATTGTGCTTAGGCCCTGCTGGAAGAAGAATGGTATGATACGGGTAAAATGTCCGTTGGAGGTGGTCCGGTTGAACGGGAAAATCCAAGAAAAGGGATGGGCGGGATATGATTTTGTTCCGACGCTGCTGGCGATGATGCCCTGTCCGTTAAAGGTGCCGGTGGAGGAGGATTTCGCCAGGCGGGAGGAAGCGGGGGAATGGGCGGGCTTCGATACGTCGAGGATTGTGTTTGAGGGGAATGCCACCCAAACCGGATTTTATGAGCAGGTCAAGGCCTACCGGCATGAGGATGAGCTGCCGGAGCTGATTATCTCCCCGGGCATCAGCAGCTTTTTTCATTCGGATTTCCGGGAAAAATTCCTGGAGCGCGGCGTGTTTGCGGATGTGACGGACGGCTGGAGGGGCAATCCCCGTTTTGGCAATCTGGAGCTGGTTGATCCGAAGGGCTGGTATACGGTGCTTTGTGTGAACCCGCTGGTGATGGTGGCGGATCTGACCCGTTTGGACGGCCTGCCTGTTCCACGGTCCTGGGCAGAGCTGCTGAAGCCCGAGTGGAGCCGGAGGGTGAATATGCGGGGCAAAAACAACAAGGATTTTTGCGAAACCACGCTGCTGACCCTTCGCCATGTTTTTGGCCCGGAGGCGGTGGAGCGGTTCGGAGAGTCTGTGAAGGATGGGCTGCATCCTGCCCAAATGGTTAAGCTGGCGGGCACGGGACATGCCGATGCGCCTGCGGTATCGGTGATGCCGTATTTTTATGCCAAAACCATTCCCCGCAAGGACAAAACCGCCATTATCTGGCCGGAGGAGGGAGCTATCGCAAGTCCGGTGTTCCTGTTGGCCAAAGCCGCGTCGCGTGAGCGCCTCCAGCCGCTGACGGATTATCTCACAGGACCCGGAGTGTCGGCCTTGTACGAAAATGCCTGCTTCCCCGCCCTGAACCCTTCGGTGGAGAGCAAACTGCCGCCCGATGCCAAGCTGATGTGGATGGGTTGGGATTTGGTGTGGCATGAGGATATCGGATCGGTGAAGCTGGACACGGAGGAACGTTTCATGAGGGGCTACTGCAAGGGGCGGAGCCTATGAAGCTGATTACGTTGGCCGGGCCTCCCTCCAGCGGCAAAACCTCTGTACTCCTGCGCATTATTGAAGCGCTGAGTGAAGCGGGAAAACGCACGGGCGTAGTTAAATTTGATTGTATGGCCACCTTTGACGACAGGCTATACCAGGAAAAGGGAATTCCTGTTCTGGTTGGGCTGTCCGGGAATCTGTGCCCTGACCATTATTTTGTTACCAATATTGCCTCCTGTTTAGAGTGGGGAAGCTCCATAGGGGCGGATATGCTGATTACGGAAAGCGCCGGGCTGTGCAACCGCTGCTCGCCTTACATCCGGCAGGTCCAGTCGGTCTGCGTCATTGACCATCTGTCTGGGCTCAACACCCCTGCCAAAATCGGGCCTATGCTCAAGCTGGCGGATACGGTGATTCTCACCAAGGGGGATATTGTCTCCCAGGCAGAGCGGGAGGTGTTCCGCTACCGGGTGCGGAAGGCCAATCCCAAGGCGGAGATTATTCCGATGAATGGGCTTACCGGACAGGGAAAGGAAAGGGCGAGGGATGTGTTTTTGACGGCGCCGGAGGTAGAGTCGCTGGATGGCTCCAAGCTGCGGTTTTCCATGCCTGCGGCGGTGTGCTCCTACTGTCTGGGGGAAACCAGGATTGGTGAGGATGCCCAGATGGGCAATGTACGGAAGCTGTGGACGCCTGCAGAGGAGGGGGAGGCTGGGGGTTGAGGGCGGCGGCAGGTGTCTTGAGTGCATCCCCCGTCCGATGCTCCCAGGCACCTCATCGTGCGGATAGGCGTCATGGCGATTTGCAGCTTCCATACCACAAAACTAACAAGGAGGCAGAATCATCATGGAACAGGTGCAATCCATTACCATCTGCGGCGGCCGTGACAAAAACGGGCAGCCCGAGGACTGCCGGCTCCACCTTGTTCCGGGGGACATTGCGGCTGTGGTTGGCCCCACCGGTTCGGGCAAAAGTCGGTTGCTGGCGGATATCGAGTACCTGGCCCAGCGGGATACCCCCAGCGGCAGGCAGATATTGTTGAACGGCCAGCCCCCTGACCCGGCGGAGCGGTTCGGCATCGGTACCAAGCTCATCGCCCAGCTGTCGCAAAATATGAATTTTGTGCTGGATGCCACGGTGGGGGAGTTTATTGCCATGCACGCGGCTTGTCTGGAGCTAGAGGAGCCGGGAGGGAGCTTGTCAACTGAAACAGGAGTAGAGCAGGCGGGAATCGGCTCGCGAACCGGTTTTTCTGCGGGTGGGCACGGTGCGGGACGGGCAGAAGCTCTAGAGGGTAAAGGGAGTTATGGGGCGGGACAGACAGAGGCTGGGGAGGGTAAAGGGAGTTGTGGAGCGGGACAGACAGAGGCTGGAGTTGGTAAAGAGAGCTGTTCCAAAGCTTACGTGGAGGCGAGTGAGGTTGGGTTCGTCTCCCAAAGCGGCGGCCGGAGTCTGGCGGAGCAGGTGCTGGAGCAGGCCAACCGGCTGGCGGGGGAGGCCTTTACGCTGGACACACCGCTTACGGCGCTGAGCGGCGGGCAATCCCGGGCGTTGATGATAGCCGATACGGCCATTCTTTCCGACTCGCCCATCGTGCTGATCGACGAGATCGAAAATGCCGGCATCGACAAACGGCTGGCCCTGGAGATTCTGGTGGACCGCCAAAAGATTGTGATCATGGCTACGCATGATCCGATTCTCGCCTTATCCGGGCATTACCGGCTGGTGCTGGGTAACGGCGCCTTGAAGGGTGTGCTGAAAACGGAGGCGGGTGAGCTGGAGCTGCTGGAGGAGCTGCGTGCAGCCGATTTGCGGCTGGCGGCCATCCGCCGGGCGCTGCGGGCAGGGGAGCGGCTTCATCCGGGGGTGTAACCGGCACAGAAAGCGGTGGTCGATGCTGCATGGGGAGTGGGGGCCTGGAATGGGGTAACGGGCATTAGGCGTACGCCATCGTTTCACCATACGCCATCGTTTCAGCTTGCGCTGTCCGTGAAGTTGCCGCTGCTCGTGAAGCATGTACTGGCTCCCGAAGCATGTACTGGCTCCCGAAGCATGTACTGGCTCCAGAAGCATGTACTGCTCCTAAAACATGTACTCCTCCCGAAAGCATGCCCTCCCCGGGAAGCATAAGCAGTTCCTGAAGCTATTGCTGCCCTAAAGCATGAGCTGTCCCGGAAGCATTCACTGTCTCTAAGCATGCGCTGTCCATGAATAAAAGCGGCAGAACGGGCCTGGTGCCTCGTCCTGCCGCTTTGGCTGGTTGGTTCTGGAGCAGTATAATAAGGTGTACGTGCAAGGGGGAAATGATAGCGGACAACAAATGTATGCTAAACCGCCGGGAGTGGGGCAATCCGGGCAAATAAGATACATGTTTTGTATGCTATTGAGCCAAAACCGGCTCAAAACAGGATGAAAAATATCAATAGCATACATTGTATGGCGCTTACATGGCTGCTGGAGGCGGGTATGGAGCCAATAGCATACATTGTTTGGCGCTTACATGCTGCGACGGTGTGACAATTATGCTGGGTGTAGCGGGTATGAAGATCGTGACGAGTGTTACGCGTATGACGGGTGTAACGGATGTGACGAGCGAGACGAGCGTTACGGATGTGACGGTGTGACGAGCGTAACGGGCCTATCGGGTGTAACGAACGTCACGGACGTACGCGACACATGAATGTGGCCGGGCGCACGGTGTGTACGCTGGCCGGAGTATGTCGGTGTGTGTTGTGGCTATTCGTACTGCCTCATGTCTCGCCCCGCGCCAACAGGCAGGCCGCCTCTTCCGGCGGCCTGCCTATGCAGCTTACAGCGCGTCGCCCACGTGGTGGATACGCAGCAGGTTGGTGGTTCCGGTGGCACCCGCCGGAACGCCTGCGGTAACCACTACCAGGTCGCCGTCCTGCAGATGGCCGGCGGCCTTGGCCAGCTCCACAGCGGCCAGAATGGCCTCGTCCGTGCTGGCCACCTGCTCCTTGCGGAGCACGGGGATTACACCCCAGGACACGGTCAGCGCATGAAGCACGCTGGATTTGGAGGAAACGGCGATCACCGGCGCCTTGGGCTTGTGCTTGGCGATCATCCGGGCGGTAAAGCCGCTTTCGGTCAGCGCCAGAATTGCCTTGGCACCCAGCTCCAGTGCGGCTTGCGCTACGGCTTGACCGATTGCCCCGGTTACGTCGTGGGTTTTGCGGTCAGCCTGCAGGGTCAGCCAACTGTAGCTGTCTAATGCACCCTCTGCCTTGGCGGCGATACGAGCCATGGTTTCCACGGACTCCAGCGGATACTTGCCTGCGGCGGACTCGCCGGAGAGCATAACCGCATCGGTGCCGTCGAACACGGCGTTGGCCACGTCGCCTGCTTCCGCACGGGTGGGGCGGGGGTTCTGCTGCATGGACTCCAGCATATGAGTCGCGGTGATAACAGGTTTGCCGGCCAGGTTACAGCGGCGGATCATATCCTTTTGAACCAGGGGAACATCTTCAACGGGAAGATCTACACCCAGGTCGCCACGGGCGACCATAATGCCGTCGGCTACAGAGATGATGGCGTCGAGATTTTCCACACCCTCATCGTTTTCAATCTTGGCGATAACCTGGATATGGCCGGCGCCCAGCTCGTCCAGGATATGCTTGATCTCCAGAATATCCTCGGCCTTGCGCACGAAGGATTGGGCGATAATATCAATCTTCTGCTCCACGCCGTACTTGATATGGCGGATATCCTTTTCGGTGACGCCGGGCAGGCTGGTTTTGACGCCGGGAACATTGACGCCCTTGCGGGGCTTCAGACGGCCGCCGTTTCTAATCAGACAGGTGATCTCGGTGCCTTCAGCCTTCACGACCTCCAAACGGACCAGACCGTCGTCGATCAGGATGATGCCGCCGGGCTTCACGTCCTGGGGCAGCTGTTTATAAGTAACATGAATACGTTCTTTGGTGCCAAGCACTTCTTCGGTGGTGAGGGTGACGTGTTCGCCGGGAACCAGCTCTACGAAGGCCTCTTCCATCTTGCCGATGCGGATTTCGGGACCTTTGGTATCGATGAGGACAGCCACATAGGCATTCTCGGCGGCTGCCGCTTCCCGAATGTTGCGGATACGGGCGGTATGCTCCTCCGGCTCGCCGTGTGCGAAGTTCAACCGGGCCACGCTCATGCCTGCGCGAATCAGCTTGCGCAGCATCTCCGGACTTTCGCTGGCCGGTCCGATGGTACAGACAATTTTCGTTTTACGCATTACTCTCCACTCCTTGTCCGTGTTTAGTGCTTGTGAATTTTTTCTCTATCTCTTAGAATAAAGGAAAAGCAATCATAAGAAAAATATATATTTTTTCGTTTTTCATCAATTTTGATGTAGGAAGCAGGTGTAATGATGAATTTGCACGCCCTGAGGATTTTCCATACCGTTGCGGAAAAAGGGGGAGTGACCCGGGCTTCGGAGGATTTGCTGATCAGCCAGCCGGCAGTGACCGCCCAGGTGCGCAATCTGGAGAAGGAGCTGGGGTTTGCGCTGCTGGCTCCCAAGGGCCGGGGAGCGCTCCTGACGGACGGGGGCAGGCTGGTGGCGGATTATGCCAAACGGCTGTTTGCCCTGGAGCGGGAGATTGAGTCGGGCATCCGGGAGTACAAGGCCGGCTTCAGCGGCGTGCTGCGGATTGTAGCTACCTATCTGCCTGCCAACCTGCTTTTGCCTGAATGGCTGGCACGCTACAAGCAGGAGCATCCCCAGGTGGAGGTGGTGCTGACCACCGTAAATTCCCGGGAGGCGGTGGAGCAACTGCTTCATTATGACGCAGAGGTGGCGGTGTACGGGGGCGGCTGGGAAGAGCAGCCGGGGATTGCCTGGGAGCAGCTGCTGGAGGACGAGCTGTGGTTTATTGTTCCCAACAGCCATCCTTATGCAGGCCAGGAAATCTCTTTGGCGGAGATGATGAAGGTTCCTTTTATATTGAGAGAGGAAGGCAGCTCCACCCGGGAGCGGCTCTTCTCGCTGTGCCGGGCGCTGAATGTGAATCCGCCCAAGGTAGGCCTGCAGTTTAATGGTGTGGGCGAGGCGGTGCGTGCGGTTATTGCCGGGTACGGAGCGAATTTTATCTCCTCCATGGCGGTGCGCGACTATGTGGAGCGCAAGGAGGTATCCCGGGTGTTTGTCCGGGGCTTGACACTGATGAATCCCATCGCGGTATGTACCCGCAAGGAGGAGATGCTGTCCCCTGTGGCGGAAGCCTTCGTAGGGCTGATCCGCGGCGAGGTGAAATGGTGGCAAAAACGCCCCAGGGGCGGGGTATAACCAGCTTGAAGACGGTCAGCCGCGGCTTGGACTAGCGGTAAATCACGCGTGCCTGCGACCAGGACAATAACGATAAGAAACGCCTTCCGGATTTTGCGGAAAGGCGTTTATTCTTGTGTTCAGATATTCCTTTACTTGGTATAATCAGGGAATAAGGAGACCCCGGATGAAAGCGGCTAAGCCATGGCTGATGTTTGTTCTGCTGGGAGGGATGCTGGCCGCAGGCGGCTGTGAGGAGAATGGGGAAGGACAGTCTGGGGAATGGCCCCGACGTATGGGCAATGTCCCGGAATGGGCCTTCACCTTCATCCGCTGCTTCCGGTTTTTCTCTGCCCCCTACCTTAGGCGAACCGTCCCCCGAAGCAATAAACAGCACTATCGGCTGAGGCCGCAATGCCCGCCTTTAAGCCTTACCTGACGGAAACGGAGAATGGCCTGCGATTGGAGTGGGATACAACCCTCCATCCCGACGTAACCATTATGCAGACACTGGTTTCCCCGGAGGCGAACAAGCTTGCGGTTCATCTTGTAAGGCGTCTTGCATACGTTAAGGGAAGGGAACATTTTCTCATGGATGCCGTGATTGTGGACCCCGCCGGAAACAGCCTGCGGACCGTTCCCCTTGCGGATGTGCTGATGAATGACGGGATGGACAGCTACACCGGAAGTTCCTTGCGGTGGGACATGGTTTTGACCGGGAGGAAAGACTTATTCTCACAATGCCGGCAACGCGGCAGGGCATGAATGCAGTACGACGTGCAGGCTTTCGATATCCGGACAGGCATAACCTCTCTTCCCGTGCAAAATGTGATCCCTGATCCGAGCTAACGGGCTGGCTGGCGGACAGCGGCGCGGCGGCTGCTCATTGACCGAAAGACCCGTTGTTATATGGCGCAAGGGGAGGAGTTTGAAGATACAGGAAAACAAGGAGAGCATTTTATTCTGGTATCCAACCCCGGCCAGGAGCCAATCCCCTGGACAGTGTCATATCCAGGAGACTCTATAACCCTGTATGACTATTTTCCGGCCACTCAACGAACCCACCACACCCGCCTTCGCGGCAACGAGTATAGAAGCGGATATTGTCTATGATTCCGAAGAGGGATATATACATCTGAAATGATTCTCGGTCATGTTGGCCATTTATTCAAGTTTTCTGAAAAACCATGTAAAGATACTTGACATAAAAATGGGGCGAGACTACACTTATTCTTATAAAACTATAGAATCTACACTTTATTCCTTTTTGAACCCGCAATTTTATGTCATGTTTATGTTATATAGTGCTGAAATCGGATTGTTGAGGCGGTCGGAATGTTTCCCCGTGCGGATGATGGACGTTTTTTATATGAAGGGGGCTTGAAGCTATGGGAGCGGTGGAGCGGTCGCCGATTGCGCCTTATGCGCTGGAAGGTTTCTATGATGAGATGTTTGCGGAAAACGGCATGCAGGTCCGTTCCCATTACAGCCAGGTGTTCGATCAGCTCGCGTCCCTGAAGGCGGGGGAGGCGGGAGCCAAACAGGCGGCCTTCAACCGGCGGATGATGGAGGAGGGCATCACCTTCACTCTGTATTCCCCCTCCCAGATCCAGCCCCTGGAACGGACGATTCCCTTCGATCTGATTCCCCGGGTGATTCCCAAGGAAGAGTGGGATGTCCTGGAGAAAGGGCTCCTGCAGCGGATTACGGCCTTGAACCGGTTTGTGTATGACGTGTATCACGGGCAGCAGATTGTGAAGGATGGCATTGTGCCCCGGCGGATGGTGGTGGCCAACAAGTATTTCCGCCCGGAGATGATGCATGTGCGGGTGCCGGAGGATGTATATATCACTACGTCCGGCATCGACCTCATCCGCGATGAGCACGGCGCTTATTATGTGCTGGAGGATAACCTGCGTTGTCCCTCTGGATTTTCGTACCTGTTCAAAAGCCGCTCCATGATGAACCAGCTCTACCCGGAGCTGACCCTGTCCTCCTCCATCCGGGATGTGGAGCATAGCCTCAACCGGTTTCTGACTGTCTTGCGCAGCCTTTGCCCTACCCGGAAAAAAGACCCCGTCATTGCGCTCTTGACCCCCGGTGAATACAACTCCGCCTATTATGAGCATACCTTTCTGGCCCAGCAGATGGGGATTCATCTGGTTGAAGGCCGGGACCTGGTGGTGATGGACCATAAGGTGTTTATCCGCGGTCTGGGCGGACTGACCCAGGTGGATGTGATCTACCGGCGGATTGATGACGACTATCTGGACCCGCTTGCTTTTGACCCGACCTCCATGCTGGGGGTGGCGGGAATCATGAATGCCTACCGGGCAGGCAATGTGGCTATTGTGAATGCGCCGGGAACTGGTGTGGCTGACGACAAGGCTATGTACGCCTATGTGCCGGATATGATCCGCTACTACTTGAAGGAAGAGCCGATTATCGGGAATGTGCCCACTTATGTGCTGTCCCGGCCGGAGGAGCGGGGATATGTGCTGTCCCGTCTCCACGAAATGGTGGTGAAGGAAACATCGCTGTCCGGCGGATACGGCATGCTGATCGGTCCTTCCGCATCGGAGGCGGAAATCGATGAGTTCCGGGCCAAAATTATGGCTGACCCGGGCCGTTATATCGCCCAGCCCACCATCCGGCTGTCGCGGGCTCCCGTACTGACCGGAGGCCAGCTGGCGCCGCGGCATATCGACCTGCGCGCCTTCATCCTCATGGGTGGAGGAACAGCAGGAGTTCATGTGATTCCCGGGGGATTAACCCGCGTGGCCATGACGGAGGGTTCGCTGGTGGTGAATTCCTCCCAAGGCGGCGGCTGCAAGGATACCTGGGTAATGGCGTAATACGTTCCCCCAAAAGTGAAGTTGAGCTGACGAAGCGTATTCCGATTACTTTTGGGGGTGCCCCCGAAAAAAGCCCCCAAAAGTGAAGAGAGCTGACGAAGCTTAATCCGGTTACTTTTGGGGGAGCCCCCGGATACAAGACAAGATGAAGGATGAACGGAAAGAACAACTATCGTAAGAGAGGCGGGGGATTGCCATGCTGAACCGCAATGCGGAGGCTTTGTTCTGGATCGGACGCTACATGGAAAGAGCGGAAAATCACGCCCGTCTGGTGGATGTTCATTACCATATTCAGCATGAAGGAGATTTTGCCCACGAGGAGCATAAGTGGTCCCGTCTGGTGGATGCGTTCGGAGCCAGAGGGGATTATCTCCAGCAGTTCGAGCAGTTTACAGAGCGGGATGTGATTTCCTTCATTACCCTGGACAGGGGCTACGGCAATTCTCTGTTTTCCTGTGTGTCCCTGGCCCGGAGCAATCTGCGCACCATCCGGGAGAAGGTCCCGAGCGAGCTCTGGGAGGCGGCCAACTCCTTTTACCTGTGGCTTGGGGAGGTGCAGGTGGCAGATATTCTGGATGAGGGCCCCAATAACTTTTTCCGGCGGGTGAAGGAAAAGGTGGCGGTGTTCCAAGGTGTGGAGCATTCTGTTATGCAGCGGGAGCAGGAGTGGCATTTCATCGAATGCGGCCGTTTTCTGGAGCGGGCGGAAAATACGGTGCGGATTCTCCAGTCGGTACTTGGTGCCATCCGGGCGGATCAGGCGGCCCCTTACCCGTACCTGATGGCAGTTCTCAAATCCGTCAGCGGCTACCAAGCGTTCCGGCGGGTATATGCCGACGGGCTGTCCGGTCCGCATATTATGGAATTTCTCCTGACCAAGGAGAGCTTTCCCCGCTCGGTCTACTTCTCCTTCCTGCAGTTGGAGGAGCATCTGGAGGAGATCAGTCTCTACGAAGGGGAGCAGCCTTATTCCCAGCATGAAAAAGCACGGCGCAAAGCGGGCAGGCTGAAGGCGGAGCTGGGCTGTCTGGACCGTGACGATCTGGGCCTGCCGGAGACGGCGCTGCTGCTGGAGCAGCTGACGGAGGGCTGCCGCAGCCTGGGGAGGACCATGGCGGATACCTTTTTTCGAATGGAGGCGGCAGCCCAATGAAGCTGGAAATTCAGCATATGACCCGTTATTCCTACGCGGATTCGGCTACGGACAGTGTCAATGAGGTCCGGCTGACCCCCCGCACCAACAGCAGGCAATCCTGCTACAGCCATGAGGTAAGTGTGGAGCCGTCCACGGCTCTGTTGACCTATGAGGACTATTTCGGCAACCGGGTTCATGCCTTCACGGTGAATAAAGCCCACCGGCAGCTGACCATCCGGGTCAAGTCCGTGGTGAGCACCCAGGAGACGGTATGGCCGGAGCCTGCCCTGCGGCCGCAGGCGGAGCTGGAATTGATGCGGACAGATACCTTTTATGACCGGTTTGTGGAGTATCTGCTGCCGACGGTGTACACGGCGTTTACGCCGGAGCTTGAGGCGTATGCCCAACCGTACGGGCCAGGTGACGAGGGCATTTATCCTTGGGCCCAGGAGCTGAACAAGCGGATTCATGAAGACCTGACCTATGACCCGGATGCAACCCATGTGCACACAACAGTGAAGGAAACCCTGGAGCTGCGGCGGGGGGTCTGCCAGGAATACGCCCACCTGATGCTGGCGGTTTGCCGGTATCATGGCGTGCCGGCGCGGTATGTCAGCGGCTACCACTTTGTCGGGGATATCACCGGGAACAATGCGGATTTTGAGCAGGCGTCCCATGCCTGGGTGGAGGTGTTGATTCCGGGCAGCGGCTGGCGGGGCTTCGATCCCACCAACCAGGTGGAGACAGGCTGGCGCTACGTGAAGCTGGGCCACGGCCGTGATTACAAGGACATCGTTCCCGTGAAGGGCATCTACCGGGGCAGCGGCAGCCAAAACCTGACGGTGAAGGTGGACGTGCGCAAGGTGGAGGAGGATTAAAGCTTAGAACAGCAGTTATCCGGCATCAGCTGCTGATACGGCAGATATAGGAAAAGAAAGCCTGTCTGGTTCCGCGCGAATGCGGCGAAGGATGGGCTTTTTTTGGCGTGCGGCACAGGTTCCCCGATCCGGTGTGCGCCCTTTTTTTGTCTAGGCAAGATTGGAAAATTCCAGTATAATGCTCCCAAAGTATCATCAAGATCCGGCACCGGGGTTACATGAGTCAAGGGGGCATTCTAATGCATATCGAATTTGACGGTTACCTGATTAGCGATGACAAAATGCTGCTGTCGGTGGAGGCGATCTCCGGCTTTTTGGGGCGGAGCTACTGGGCGTCAGAAAGGCCTGTGGAGGTGATCGAAGCCTCCATCCGGAACTCCCTTTGTTACGGCTTGTACCATGAAGGCAGGCAAATTGGCTTCGCCCGGGCGGTCACAGATCTGGCCACCATGTATTGGCTGGCGGATGTGTACGTGGACGAAGCCTACCGTGGTACGGGACTGGGCAAAAAACTGGTGGATGCGGTGATCAACTCCGAGGAGCTGCGCGGCCTGACGGGTAGACTGGGTACTAAGGACGCTCATGAGTTGTACAAACAATTCGGCTTTGTCATGGATGAGGGTAAGGCCATGGCAAGGAGAGCGGGGGGCTAATCAGGTCACTCCGCATTGCAAAAGGAGCCATGGGCTAACATGACTTCTCCGCAGCAATAGCCGCTTTAAGGGCGGACAGCTTTAATGAGATGGATGACGCTAATAAGACCGTATCCTTTGACCTTGGGCGGTCTATTTGCGCATTTGTTCGGCTAACGAATCTGTAACACGCTATTTTGCCAAAATAGGCATGCTAATAAAATCTAACGAATCTCAGCCACGCTATTTGTCTCGTTTGAAGGCATTTGGGCGCCAATTCGGACAAATAGCGTTGCTAGGATTCGTTAGATTGAAGAAAGGCCCATATGTGGCCAAATAGCGTTTCTCAGATTCGTTAGAGATTCCTTACCGGCCAAAAACAAAGGAGCTACCCATTGAGCAGCTCCTTTTTCTCATTAATTAACCGAGCACGATCCGTCCTGGCAAATACCTGCGTCTCCATCATTGCCGATGATCTTCAGTGGCTGAGTTTCCTGCCAGAGTGTCTCCAGTGTTTTGAGGAAAACCTCTGTGGGTTGCGCCCCGGAAACAGCATACTTCCGATCGATGACGAAGAAGGGCACTCCGGTGACCCCCAACTGCTGCGCTTCCTCTTCATCAGCGCGGACGTCTTCGGCATAGTCGTTTCCGGCCAGCATCGTCAGGGTTGCGGTGCGGTCCAGACCGGCTTTTTGCGCCAAATCCGCCAGGGTGTTATGGTCACCCAAAAGGAGAGAATCCGTAAAGTAGGCCCGAAACAGCTCGTTGATGGCATCGTCCCGTTTACCTTCCTCTGCTGCGTAATGCGTCAAGCGGTGGGCATCGAAGGTGTTAGTCAATTTCATCGAGTCCATATTAAAGGTAAGCCCGACTTCTTTAGCCTGGTCAGTGAGATTTTTGTTCATGGCGATGGCTTTGTCGCGGGTCATGCCATATTTGGCAGCCAGCATATGGTGGACGTCATGCTCTACTGTTTGGGGAGCCCGGGGGTCCAGCTCGAAGCTTTTGAAGACCACTTCCACCTGATCCCGGTGGGCAAACTGCTCCAGGGCAGCCTCCAGACGATGTTTTCCTATATAGCAGAAGGGGCAGGCGAAATCTGACCATACTTCAATTTTCATGAGGTAGGCTCCTTTCGTTTTGAGATGTAACTATTATAGTTACATCTTCATTTTATAGTCAACCCGACTTAAATAATGAAGTATACATTATGGGACACTTTATAATAAAAGTGAAAAAGGATAAAAATATGGATTCATATTACTTAAACCTAAATTCTCCAGCCAGAGTATCCACGCCTTTTAGGTAGATTGAGACAACTTTGTCATCAATAAAGGTGACTACTGCTTCATTGCTATAAGTGTTAGTGATTTTTTCCTCTATCTTTTCAGATTGAATTGGAATCCCCCATGCTGCTTTAACACTTAGCTGAGCATCATTAACCATTACTTTTTTATTATTTATTTCAAGAAGGGTATTATAGTTGGTTTTGTCAAAGCATATCCCAGAGGGGAGTGTCAATGTGTGCGAGCTTTTCAAGAATGAATATTGACCCAAACTGGTTTGAATAATGACTTTTTCGTAAATGTGTCTTTTGAAGGTAAATATTCCTTCATTCCCCTTCTCATCAATCGCATTGTTAGTTAGTCTTTCCATAATCTGAATTTGCTCTAATAAGTTAAACTGATCAAATCGTTCGTTTGCGGTGAGAGGCAAGGTCCCTTTTTCGTGATCCACAAGCTCAGAGATGAGCCCCGTAATGAAGGGATAATAATAGTTTAAATTATTTGCGTATTTCTCTGTACCCTTTAATAGCAATGCATGTTGATTAGGCCGAATGATTTTATTATTTGTATAATATGCTATCAAAATAACGGATAAAAAGATCAGAAAGAATATGATATATGTCAGCTTTTTCTTCATTATGATTTTCCCCTGGACCTTGTATTTGTATTACAGTTTACAAAGTTTCATTATCTTTTAGCCTTACCAGTGGGTACACCCGCTGAAGTATTAATGACTTTTAATAAAATGAAGATTGCTTTCAATATAAAATGGGATCACCCGAGACCATATTAAAATTTAGATTCATGCTAATCTGTTTTTTCAATAGATGCTGCTTTCTCTGGAATGTCTCCGTGTACTCTCCTTGTATAGTTGACTCGGCCACCTAGAAATTCGACAGCCCATATTGTACCTGTGGTTATATTCTTGATATGAACAGTAGCGACAACCCCTCCAAACCGATCCGGCTGTCCTTCTGGGGTTTGATCTAGATATTCGAAGATCATGGAAGGAACAGAGTTTCTCATGTATGCCAAAGCCTTGTATTTATAGCCGCGGTTCCTGCGATGCTGCCCATACCCTACATAAGCCAGACACACTGTCACTAAGAACATACAGAGGAGGGTGAGGCCAATTATTTCGTTTATAAAATCTTCCTCTTCATTCACAGCAAGAAGCACCAACGGTGGAGTGGATGGATCTCGCTTGGCCATAGGCATTAATCTGCCGTTATTAAATCCAACTTCCTGGATTTCTCCTGTATTTACATCTCTGAGACGAACATCGACGAAATGGCCTGCAAGTGGCCGATACTCGCTAGGGGTTTCATCCACATATTCAAACTTTGTGGAAGGATCAAACTTTTTCATATAAGCCATAGCCCTATATTTATAAGTACTGGTTTTCTGGTGATGCTCATACCCTGCGTAAGCCAGACCCACCATCAGTACAATCAGACATAGGAGAGTAATGCCAACTTTTTTGCTCATCAAGTTCACCCCTCTTTTGGTGAAGGTTATTCGGTATTCAAATTTATAGAATTATTGTATAAGTTTGTTTGTGAAAGTGCACGTCCTATTATGCCTATTTTGAGGGTTAAACTTTAATGCAATGAACATTTTTTACCACAACGCTGCTTATTCCTTAAAAAAATAATTGACTCTCACGTTACGTGATCCTTTAGAGTAAGTGGTGAAGGGAGATGCAGAGGATGAAGGTAAAGGAAGTCGCCGAGCTGACGGGGGTCAGTGTGCGCACGCTGCACCACTATGATGAGATCGGGCTTTTGAAGCCGGAGGAAAAGACGGAATCCGGATACCGCATTTACTCCGGCGCCAATCTGGAAACTCTGCAGCAGGTCCTGTTTTTCCGGGAGCTGGGGTTTTCCCTGACGAAGATCAAGGAGATTATCACGGATCCTGACTATGACCGCACCGAAGCGTTGGCGCTTCAGCGGCGGATGCTCGTGGACCGACGCGGGCAGCTGGACCGGATGATCAAGGTGATCGACCAAACCATCCGACACCATAAAGGAGAGATTCACATGACCGATAAAGAGAAGTTTGCGGGATTTGATTTTACCAAAGGCAACCCGTATGAGAAGGAGGCGCGGCAGCGCTGGGGCGACAAGGCGGTAGACAGCTCCAACGCCCGGTTGGGGGCCATGTCCAAGGAGGAGCAGGAGAAGCTGGGGCAGGAGATGAATGAGATTTACTTCAAGCTGGCCGACTTGCGACACATGTCCCCTGAATCGGATGAAGCTCAAGCTGCCATTAAGCTGTGGTGGGAATATCTCAACCGGATGGGCAGCTATTCGCCTGAAGCGTTCAAGGGTCTGGGCGAGATGTATGTCTGTGACGAACGTTTCACCAAGAACATTGATAAGTTCGGTGAAGGGTTGGCCGTATTCATGCGGGATGCCATGGCGGTATTCGCGGATCGGGCGGCTGCCGAATAAGAGAGCCTCTTGAAGGCAGCGGGGTTAAGCAAGCCACCGTATATTGACCCGCGGAGCATCTATAATGAGCCGCAGGCGCCCAGCGACTTGTGTAAGATCAAGCCCCTGGCTGCCTGCGGCTTTTCTTGATTGTCAAGCTTAAAACAAATTTATCCAAGGAGCTTGCCGGGCCAGGTTCTAAGGAGAAATTTAACTTTTAAACCAGGGTCGGGAAGGGAAATCAGTGGGGAATGTTGAAAAAAAGATGAGTGAATTTTATTGGACTGTCGATTCATAACGAGAAGCTGCGAGGCAGGCTTGCTTCCGATTGTGCAACTGAATAAATGAAGGTTACGGGAGGAGAATGACAAATGAACCAAGAGGTTACCGACTTTATCGGGAAAGTCAAAGAATCGTGGCAAGCCGGTCTATGCCAAGAATTACGCCAAGTCGTCCACAGTGCCATTCCCGATGTTCAGGAACGCATACAATACAATAAGCCTCATTTCCTGAAGAACAAAAAGTATGCAGCGGTGATCTCGACCTCAAAGGATGCTGTTAGCTTCACGATTTTCAACGCGGCGGAGCTGGAGCTGCCCGAAGGAATGTTCGACGGCCCCCCGGAGCGGAAGACGATCAAGTTCCGTAGTGGTGAGCAGATTGATAGCGGAATGCTAACCGATTTGGTAAAACAAGCCTCCCGTACTCTCTAGCACGAAAGCCGCCCAGCATCGGGGCGGTTTCTTTCCGATATGTCGATTATTCCATTGATGATTCTTCAGTGGGTATGATCATGAATAGTTGGATCGTCGCCGAAACTAGAGCTCACGCAAGAAAACGGAGAAAACAAAAACAGGTCTATCATGGTGGCATCTGACCATAATCGACCTGTTCAATATAACAAGCATATCAAGCTTACTGGAAATTGCTTAAAAATGTTGGCGCAGGGGCCGTCTTTTGCTATTTAAAAACTACTGTATTGCCATTTATACGTTAATTCCCTATCATCAGAATGGTATCGCTGTTTAAAGCTGTTAATAAGCCACTGATCATTTTTACAGGTAAGAATAAACTGAAAATCTAAAAGTCCTGTGTTTGTATAAAAGGTTACCACCGCACCATTTTTTGTGTGTTCCACCTTGCTGGGAGTATTGCTCTTGACCCCCGCGAATTTTGGCGGAGAATTGATGCCGATATAATAGGTTCTGTCCTTTTTCGTCAAATAACGAAGATAAATTTTCTCCGCCTCCGCTTTATAATTTGCGAATACAACAGATGTATCCTGGCTGGAGTCTTGCGTAAGAGGATAATATTTCACCTGTAATTCATCGATCTGTTGGGTAAAATTTAATACCAAATCTATTAAATCTCTGTCATTCACGGTATTGGCCTCCCAGATTAGCAGGTTCAAATGAACTGACATTTTTTAACGCTTATCGTAACACCCATCCAGTACGATTACAATTCTATAATTTCAATAACTGTAGGGTAAGCCAGTTGAATATTGACCTTATGAAAGAGTTAGTTTTATAATCGAACTATGTAAGTCCGGTGATAGCCGGATGCATCCGTGATCGGATGCCTACCGTTTGGGGCCGTAGGCACCAGGCGACTTGTGAAAGATCAAGTCCCTGGTTGCCTGCGGCCTTTTTGCGTTCAGTTACTGAAAATCGAGGAGGAATTGCTATGAACGAAGAACAGGTAAAAGCCATCTACGTATGCTCGTCTGTAGCTAGAGGCGAAGCCGATGCCCATTCCGATATTGACCTGCATCAGGTCTACCGGGAGCCGCTGGAGGATTACAGCCGGGTGGAAGAGATTTTGTCTCATTATGCCAAACCCCATAACCTGGCAAACGGCGTTATGCTCCAACAGGTTTGTAGCGGCTGATATGTTCAACAAAAGGAGCTTACACGATACGATGATTACAACCACCATCAAAGGTATGGAGCTGCAATTCCAGACGGAGAGCAGTCTGTTTTCGCCGCGGCGCATTGACAAGGGGACATTGGCTTTGCTATCGGCTATCGAGTTTGACCCAGAGGACAGGGTTTGTGATTTGGGATGCGGCTATGGGGTCGTCGGGATAACGGCGGCCAAGCTCATCGGTCCGGACCGGGTTCTGATGATCGACAATGACCCGGAGGCTGCTTCCTGCGCCCGGGAGAATGCCCGGCTTAACGGCGTGCCGGAAGCGGAGGTTATAGTGAGCGACGGTTTTTCCGCCACCCGGGAGACCCATTTTACCAAGATCATCACCCACCCGCCTTACCACGCCGACTTCTCGGTGCCCAAGCGGTTTATTGAGAAGGGCTTCAACCGTTTGGCCCGGGAGGGGCAGTTTTACATGGTGACCAAACGCAAGGAGTGGTATAAGCAGAAGCTGATCTCGATTTTTGGCGGGGTGAGCATCCGGGAAGTGGAGGGGTATTATGTTTTTATGGCGGTGAAAAAAAACGGCAGCTATGCTTGTGCCAAAGCAAGATGATTGTGCGGGAGGGAGCCCATCCGGTACAATCAATACAGAATGGCCGGTGGGGGACAATGCCGCGCCCAAAAAGGAGTGACGCCGATGCCGAACTACGGACCAGATCCGGACGCCATTTTTCCCAATCCGCAGATCAAGCAGATTTGTTTCATCAAAAATGTCATTACCCGTCCCAATATTATTGTGGGCGACTATACCTACTACGACGACAAGGATGGGGCCGAGCGCTTCGAGGAGCGGGTGACCCATCATTACGAGTTTATCGGCGACAGGCTGATCATCGGCCGGTTCTGCGCCATTGCCCGGGGTGTGGAGTTTATTATGAACGGGGCCAACCACCGGATGGGCTCAGTCACTACGTACCCCTTCAACATTATGGGCGGCGGCTGGGAAAAGGCGACTCCCTCTCTGGAGCAGCTGCCCTACAAAGGCGACACCGTCATTGGCAATGACGTGTGGATCGGGCAGAATGCGGTGATTCTGCCGGGTGTGCACATTGGCGACGGAGCCATTGTCGCAGCGAATGCAGTGGTGGCCTCGGATGTGGCCCCTTACACCATCGTCGGCGGCAATCCCGCCCGATTGATCCGCAGCCGCTTCGATGAGGAGCTGACGGAGTACCTCCTCCGGCTCCAATGGTGGGACTGGCCCGCGGAGAAAATTTTCCGCCATCTGGATGTGCTGTGCAGTGCCGATCTGGAGCAGATTCGCCGTATGCAGTGATGTAAGGCGTATAAAGCGCATTATGGAGCGAATAGCCCGCCTGGGAATACCGGGACGGGCTATTTCTCTGATTTACCCCATATAGCTCGTTCTGCAAAAATGTCCAATTGCCGGTCCAATTCCCCAGCTTGTATAGTGGGGGACATAATGACGGGATAAATAATGAATGGAGGAATGGCGCAATGACAGCTTTTGCTTTTACACCCATTTGGGAGGGAGCGGAAGGAAGCTCGATTCTGGGGATGAACGGCGGCCTTCCCGAGAGCCCGGACAGAAGCCTGCTGGTGTATGCCCGGAAGCAGCATCTGGACAGAGCAGACGATCACCGGACGGAGATTTGGGTGTGCAACTACGATCTTACCGGCCACCGGAAGGTGTACGAGGTAATATGCGGCAACCATAACGGGCCTTCGGCGACTTTTTTGAATAATGACTGGATTGTTTTCCGCGGGCAAAATGAACAGCAGTTCAGCTATTTCCTCATCTATGATATCCGCCGGGAGCAGGCGGTGTACGGTCCCATCATCGCCAAGGAAAGCCACCGCGGGGAAAACGGATTTTATCCGTTCAGCATATCCGACCAATATGTGGGACAAAATCCGGATTACCCGGAGATTGGCCGGCCGGGTGTGTACACGTTGGAGCTGGCTACGGGGAAAATCCGTCAGGTGATGGACAGCGAAGATTTGTTGGCGTTTATCCGCAGCCGTGGGCTGACTCCCAACGAAAATACCATCCGGATGAGCCATGTTCAGTTGAACCCCTCGGCAACCCGTGTAATGATGCGGCTTTCCGTGGAGGAGTGCAAGGTGCTGGGCGCTTTAGGCTGTTATGATCTGGAGACCGGGGCGTGGCATCTGATCCCTGACAAACCGATCCATCAGCTGTGGTATGACGATGATTCGTACATGGCTATGTACCATCATCATGACGGTAAACGGATCGTGAAGGAAACCAGCCGGATGAACCGCTACTCACTGGACGGGGAGATTATTGAGCCGCTGGGGGGCATCGGCAATCATATTGACGGGTCTCCGGACCGGAAATGGTTTGCCAGCGATACGTGTTTTCCCGGTTCCTCCATCGATATCCGGTTGTACCGCAAGGGGGAGCTGGAGCCTGTGGCAGTGCTGGACTCCCATCCTTTCCATGAAGAAGTGTTCGGGCTGCAGGTGCATCCCAACCCGACCTTTTCCCAGGATGGCAAGCGGATTTACTTCAACCGGCTGGTGAGCAAAAATCGGGCTGTGGCAGGGTTTGTGGATATTTCCGACCTTATCGGAAAGGGTTAGCGGGATGATACGCTTGATCAGGTGATAGGTATGAGCAGATGATAGGCAAATTATAGTTTCAAGTGTGCCCTGACCGGCGTTATGCGGGTTGGGGCTTTTTGACGATGGAGGCGGGGCGCGCAACTGCAAAAGTGCATCTATTTTTGTCGGATTTCGTCATAACCGGACTCATCCTGCAAAAGTGCAGTTAATTATGCGTTCTCCCCCCAATCAAAATCCTGCAGCCGGAAATAACTGCACTTTTGCAGGTAAAGCTGCCCAACCGGGGGTTTCTCCGGAAATAACTGCACTTTTGCAGTTTGCTGTGTGAGAAAGTGGGGTTATGCCCATCTTAAGCTGTGTTGGAGCGCACCGTACAAGAACCCAAGAACCCAAGAAGCCCGGCACGGAGCTGAGCATCCGGCAGGCCTTTTTGGCATGCCCCTAAGATTCCCAAAACTAAAAAAAGCCCAAGGGACCTAAAAATAACCTCCGTAGACAGTATATGAAAAGTGCGCTACCCTAGGGTGGAGTTGGCAAGGGGCTGCAGCTAATCCGGAGGCGCGGCCTGTGCCGCAGAGTTTCATTTTAGGGAGGGAGTGCATGATGAACATAAAAAGGGTTTTGATAGGGTTGCTGGTATGCGTTTTGATGCTTTCACCTTTTACACAATTGCAAGCGCTTACTGCAAAGGCCGCCGTGCCTGAACCGGAAGGACCGGTGATGGAGATTTATGCCGAGCAGTTTGATGATCCGGATAATTTTGGCTCGACGGGAGGGGTGACTATTCCTCAGCCATGGATTCAAGACGGAGGCAAAAGCGTAGCCAAAACCTCCGCTTCCACCACGGCCCCGTCCACACCCAATATGGTGAAGATCGATTCTACGGATGTGCTGGCCCTGCCCTTGGATCTGACCGGCTACGGAAATATCCAGGTGAGCTATTACACCCGGGCTTCCTCGTACGTGAGCGGAAGTGTGTATGTGGAGTGGTCCTATGACGGCGGCGCCAACTGGACGGTGCTGGAGGAGTTCAAGCCGAATCCCGGAGCTGCCTCCGATCCCAACAAGCTGAAGACCTGGGCTTTGGACGCACAGGCTAACAGCAATCCTGCCAACAAGCTGCGTTTCCGTGCGGCGGCCCCTGTGGGCAATCTGTATTTTGACAGCGTATCTATAATGGGGCAGGCCATTCCGGGCATTCCTCCGGCAGCGACGCCGGTGCCTATTCCGGAGCCGGTGGAGCAGCCGCCTTTTGTCCCGCCGGCCGGAGTGAAGATGTATGAGGATGTGCTGGTGGGTATGGCGGGGAACCGGGAGATTTACGCTTCCATTGCTGTTCCCGAGGTAGCTCCGGCTGGGGTAATGCCGGCTGTGGTTTACATCCACGGAGGCGGCTGGAACCACGGGGACCGGAAGCAGGCCTTGGGCAACATTTCCAACTATGTGCTCAAAAGAGGCTATATCGGTGTGGCCCTGAGCTACCGTCTGACTCCCGAAGCACCGTTCCCGGCGCAGATTCAGGATGTGAAGCTGGGCATCCGTTTCCTGCGGGCCCATGCGGCCGAATATTTCATCGATCCCAGCCGGATCGGTGTATGGGGGTCGTCTGCAGGCGGACATTTGGCTGCGCTTTTGGGCACCACCGGCGACTTGGAGGCGGGAAGCCCTATCACCTTGGACAACGGGAATACAGTGCCGGTGCCTGATTTGAGCGGAACCGGCGGCTGGCCGGAATACTCCGACAAGGTTCAGGCTGTAGCCGACTGGTTCGGCCCCGCTGACTTCACGACGGAATTTGCCAATAATTACAGCTCCGTAACGGCGCTTCTGGGCGGTAAAAAGGCATTCACCGTGCCCAACGAAGCCCGGCTGGCCATGCCGGGGACCTATGCTTCTCCGGATGATCCGCCCTTTTGGATCCGCCACGGCGATGCCGACAGCACGATTCCGTATGAAAACAGCGTCAAGTTCGCCGGACAGCTGACAGCGGCAGGCGTGCAGGTGGTGGATTTTAAGCTGGTCCCCGGGCAGGGACACGGCTTTACGGGAACGGCCTCGGATACCGCCAACGCGGAGGCGTGGACTTTCCTCGACCAGTATGTGAAGAACAGGGTGGTAACGGAGCCGATTATTTACAAGCCGGGTTACGGGCCGGGAGGCACAGATCCGGGAAATCCAGACCCGGGCAACGGAACGGTCCATCCGGGAAGTCCGTCTGTTCAACTGGACACGGCGGCGTGGACCATGGCAGCCGGTGCGAACAAGGAGCTAACCGCTGCGGTGGCTACTACCGGTGATACCGGTACGGTTACGGTTACCTGGTCCACGTATAACAGCGCTGTAGCCACAGTCGAATCTCTGGGCGGGCTGAAGGCGCGGGTCACAGGCGTAGCTCCGGGCAGCACAAAAATTGTGGCCACCGTCACATCCTCCGTCTACCAGCAGGCTGCGGAAGCGGAAGCGGTGGTGACGGTTACTCCAGCCGAGCCCAACCAGCCCGGACAGCAGGTGGAAAAGGAAATCGCCGTCCTGACACCGATGGATGACGCGCTGATCGACAGCAGTTTGGCTGACACCAATATTAATTCGGCAACCGGGTCAAGCCAGGGGCTGTTCAGCGTATCGGCAAGCGGCTCAAAGAAAAAGTACGTTTATTTCAAGTATGATGTCAGCGAAGCGGTGAATCCGGCCTATCAATATACCTTCCAGGTAGCCGCCAAAAAAGGCTCTGCCAATACGGATGTGCCTTTGCAGCTATATGGCATCCCGGATAGCAATTGGAGTGAAGCCTCTTTAACCTGGAACAATGCTCCGGTGAAGGATCTGGCTTCCGGCGAGCTATTGGGCGGCTTCACGGTAGATGCGGACAAAGGCGGGAGCCCTAAGGTGTACACCGTGGACGTTACGGAATATGTGCGTTCCCGGCTTGCTGACGGAACCGTTGTGTTTATGCTTGGGGATGCGGAGAATACGGGCGTATCCTTCAACATTTACTCCAAGGAGGCCAACGGCACCAGCAATCCCCGGCCTGCTTTGAGGGTAATGGAAATCATTGATCTTTCCGGAGATATTGCCCCGCCCTATTGGCCGGAGGGCTCTCTCCTGAAGGCAGAGAATCTGGGGACGGACTTCGTGGACCTGCTGTGGCCGCAAGCCTTGGATGACTCCACCATCGACCGTTACCTAGTCTACCGCAACAATGAGCTGGCCGCTACTTTGGCGCCGGAAGCAAGCACCTACACCGCAGCCGGGTTGACCCCAAATACCGAGTATACCTTTAAGGTGGCGGCTGTAGATGCGTCGGGCAAAATCAGCATTACCCCTTTGACGCTTACCCGGACGACGCTGGCGGAGCCGATTCTTCCTCTTCCGGTAGAGGCGGTTATTGCCAGCAGCAGCGACGGCAATATTGAAAGCAACACCATCGACAACAACTCGTACACCCGCTGGTCGGCCAGCGGAGACGGACCATGGATCCAGTTTGATCTGGGCGAGATCCGGCAGATAGGATATTTGGGGATCGGGTTTTACAAAGGGGATACCCGCAAAACCCAGCTGGAGTTCGAAACCTCCGTCGACGGTATCAACTGGACCCCCGGCTTCAACGGCTGGTCCTCCCGGTTGACCACGGCCCTGCAGGTGTTTGATCCGGAGGATGTGAATGCCAGATATGTGCGCATTACCGGGCGCGGCAATTCCGACGGCAGCGTGTTTACCAGTCTGACGGATGTGCATATTTATCCGCCATATGCCAACGGGGATACGCCGGTTGCGCTGGTACCCTACATTTTGCCGGGGCCTCCTCCCGGAGCGGTGCCCTTCACCACCCCCGGTTTAACGAAGCCGGACGGAAGCGCACATGCCCTTCATATCCCTAATCCGGTAACGGGGCGGACGCTGAATGTGCTGAATTTCGGCGCTGATCGGGCAGATAACGGGCATGATGACCGCCCGGCCATTCAAGCGGCGATAGATGCGGCAGCTGCAGGGGATGAGGTATACATTCCCGATGGGGTCTATAATCTGCGGACCTCACCGGACGGTCTGGCCAATCTGTTTTTGAAAAGCGGCGTCAACATCCGTGGGGAAAGCGAAAGCGGTACAGTTCTCCGGACCTCCTTGGACATGGTGAAAAACAGCACTCTTTTCAAATCCGCCAAGCAGCATAACCTCCAAATTTCCGGCATGACCTTAACCTCTGCCTGGAACAAGGAATACACAACCGATCATAAGGTCAACAATCCTCAAGCCGGGGGACCGGACAGCCTGATCATGATCAGCAACTACGGTGAAGACCCTTCATACAACGTGACTATCCATCATGTCACCGTGGAGAAGTTCCGGCGGATGGCTATCCGCATTGAGAACAGCCATGATGTGATTGTGCGGAACAGCACCTTCCGCAATGCTACCGATGTGGGCCCCGGCGGCTCCGGCTACGGCGTGGCTATCCAGGGAATGCCCAAGGTGGACCGGCTGGGTTTTGCCAACGATACCCTGTGGAATCTGGTGGAGGATTCCCGGTTTGAGGGGCCGTATCTGCGCCACGGCGCCTTGATCCAGAATGTGGCCCATAACAACACGGTGCGCAACAATGTGTTCATCCAGACCAAGCTGGATGCCATCGATCTTCACGGGGAGCTGGAATATCTCAATGAGATTTCCGGTAATCTGGTGGAAAATATCCTGACCGGCGGAGCCGTCGGCCTTGGCAATACCGGCGGCACAGCTCCCAGCAACCACAGCAAAACCGGCCCCGGCAACCTGATCCGGGACAATCTCATCCGCAACAGCCGTGAGGGGATTGTGGTGACCATGGGGACACCGGATACGGTGATCGTGAACAATGTGATCGAGAGCACGACGGATATCGCCGATGCATCGGGCATCAATATCTTGAATGGTCCCGGCACGGTTATCCGGGGCAATACCATCCGCAATAATACCGCCAATGGATATTGGGCGATTCTATTGGAGCACGACAACGGCGACACCAATGCCAACTATATCGGCGAGGGTGATCCGGAGAATGTGCGTATTGAAGGCAATGTACTCACAGGCAACACCAACGGTATTGGATTGTTTGCAGGCAAGGGGATCCGGCTGAAGGGTAATGCTGTGGAAAGTGTTGTAACCAATTTTTACCAAAACAAAGGGGTAGAGGCGGTTACCGAGGAGCTGTCGGATGATTGGCGGCTAAAGCAGCTAGCGCTCAGTACAGGAGCGCTGGAACCGGTGTTTGCTGCGGATACCCTGGCTTATTCGGCCCAGGTAGCTTACGAAACAGAGGCGGTCACAGTGACAGCCGTGGCAGACCCTTTGGCTGCTGTTACCATTGCCGCCGGTGCTGAAGAGAGCGGCAGCACAACAGAGGACGGCAGCATAACAGAGGAAGGCGGCTCAGCAGCGGATGGCGGCTCAGCGGCTGTTATACCATCGGCGGAAGGTGAGATAACCTCAGCTTCGGCGGAAGGAAGTTATACTGCAACCCTCCCGTTGGAAGTGGGGCAGAACCGAATCGTCATCACGGTAACCGCCGAAAACGGAGATGCAGCCGACTATACAATCGATGTAACGCGGTTGGTGCAGGACACCTCCGGTGGCACACCCGGCGGGGAAACTCCTGGTGGGGGAGACCCGGGTAACGGAACGCCTGGCGGGGAAACTCCTGGTGGGGGAGACCCGGGAAGCGGTTCGCCCGGTAACGGAACGCCGGATGCCGGTTCCTCATCTGAGGAACCCGATGATGGCTCCAGCAGTGTGCCCGCGCCTGGCTCGGTTGGCCCGGTAGGCTCGGCTAATCCAACTGCATCTGCAACATTAGCCGATGTGGATGCTCCGCTGTTGGAGAAGGCGTTGGAGTCATCGGCTGGCGGGCAAGTGCTGTTGAAGGCAATGGAAAGCTCCGGCCAAGGTAATCCTCCTGCGGAGGGGGTACGCCTTAACGGAGCTGCCCTGAGCAAGCTGCTGCAAGCCGGGCATGTGGATACCCTTGTGGTGGAAACCGCCCAGGCCTCTTATGCGCTCCCCGTGAAGGAACTGAATATGGCGCATCTGGCCAGCGAGTTGGGCACGGAAGCAACCAAGCTCCAGCTTGAGATAACGGCGCGGACGAATGGCACCGCCGAAATCTCCGCCGCAGCTGCAGGCTGGAAGGTAGCCGGAGCTTGGGAATTTTCCGTCAAGGTATCTGCACCGGACGGCAAGGAACAGGAGTTGAAGGACTTCTCCCGGTATGTCAAACGGACGGTTAAGCCCAAGGCTGGCACATCCCTGAACGAAGGCTCATTGGCTGTTGCCAGAATGGCTCCCGCGGCGGATGGCAGGTGGGTACTGGAGCCGGTTCCTTTCCGGGTGACAGGCGGGGAGGTTCACATTTACAGCCGCACCAACAGCACGTATTTGTTGGTACAGCATACACGCAGCTTCACAGATCTGAACGGGCATTGGGCAAAGAACAGTGTGGAACGGATGGCGGCTCACATGATTGCCGATGGTGTAGTACCTGGAGAGTTCCAGCCTGACAAGATTGTAACCCGCGCTGAAGTGGCGGCTTTCCTGGTCCGTGTGTTAGGGCTGTCCCCATCCGCCTCAGGGGAACACAATAGCACCTTCAACGATGTCGGCGCAGCCGATTGGTTCGCGGCTGCCGTCCAGACGGCCTCTGCGATGAAGCTGGTGGAAGGTTACGGCGACGGCAGCTTCCGTCCGGGAGAAGCCGTTACCCGCCAGGAGCTGGCGGTGATGGTCCACCGCGCCGCAGAGCTGGCCGGTATGAACCCGGCTGCGTCCGCTTCGGCTGCAGCTCCGGCGCAGGCGTCGTACAGCGATGACGCGGCCATCGCCGCATGGGCCAAACCGGCCGTTGAGGCCCTTACCCGGCAGGGTCTGTTGGGCGGCACGCCGGAAGGCAGCTTTGCTCCCGCCGCACTGGCCACCAGGGCCGAGAGCCTGGCACTCCTGGACCGCATGCTGGTCCAATTAGATTTTTCCGATGGTCAATAAAAACTAACATTTGGCATTAACAGGTTCCCAGTATCATGGGGACCTGTTTTTTTTGTTTCGCAGCAACGCTGCATCTGCATATTATTTCTAATAATTTCCACATATCCATGCCGGTACTGCCTTTCAGGCACCTTGTCGTGCATTATCCCCTTTAGTCAGGAATGGTGAAAGTAAAAGGGAAGGCAGCAGAGGAATGAAGGAGAGCAGTAGAAGAAAGCAGAGGGGGAGCAGAGATAAAACAAAGAGGAGCTTAGAAAGGGGGAAGGAGGTGAGTAGAGAAATGGAAGGGGAGCGGAAAAATAAAGTGATACGGAAAGACAAGGGAGAGCTGACAGAAGCTAAAAAAGAAGGGGCAGAGGAAGTAGAAGGGGCAGAGGAAGAAGAAGCAGGGGAAGAAGAAGGGGCAGGGGAAGAAGAAGGGGCAGAGGAAGTAGAAGGGGCAGGGGAAAGAAGAAGGGGCAGAGGAAGAAGAAGCAGGGGAAGAAGAAGGGGCGGGGGAAGAAGGGGAATTAGAGGAAAGAAGTGCGATAACGGCGGAAAAGTAGGCAAGTTGAGAGCAGAGGCGAAAAAGGGAACAAGGTTTGGAGGACACCCCGGGAACTCAAGGTGATGGCAAAAGAATCTAACGGCGGCCAGAGCTCTTATTTGGCCATATTAGGCCTTCTAAAAATTCTAATGGCGGTCAGAGCTTTTATTTGGAGGGTGGGGCCCGATTTTGGCTTCATTGGAGCATAATAAGAGCGCTCACTTCCGTTAGATATTTTGAAATGTTATTTTGGCCCAAATAAGAGCGATCACTTCCGTTAGAATGGGGCTCCAGAGTTAGGATAATCGTTCCTGAGCTAAATGGATAGTGTCCCGCAAGTCACAGAGAATGTCATAACCTGAGCGAAGGGGATAATACCCGACAAGGAGTTAAACGGGGAATCACTCACCTGTTGTTTACCATAATATTCCATATAAAATTCTGGGCTTAAACAGCAGCCGCCCACGACATTGACCATTGCACCGGACTTTCTTCCGGCACCGAGCCCATCCACAACCAAACGAAAAAAGCAGACCCGCAGGTCTGCTTTCTATTTCAGGAAGAAGGTTTACTTCTTCGCAGCTTCGTAGCGTTTGTTGACTTCTGCCCAGTTTACCACGTTCCAGAACGCGGAGACATAATCCGGACGTTTGTTTTGGTACTTGAGGTAGTAGGCATGCTCCCACACGTCCAGACCGAGGATCGGGGTTTCGCCTTCCATTACCGGGGAGTCTTGGTTGGCGGTGCTGTATACCTTCAGCTTGCCGTCCTTGCCAACCACGAGCCATGCCCAGCCGGATCCGAAGCGGGTAGCGGCAGCAGCAGCGAAGGTTTCCTTGAACTTGGCGAAGCCGCCCAGCTCCGATTCGATAGCCGCGCCTACAGGGCCAGTCGGGTCACCGCCGCCGTTCGGGCCGATTACTTCCCAGAACAGGGAGTGGTTGTGGTGGCCGCCGCCATTGTTGCGGACCGCGGTGCGGATGTCTTCCGGAACAGCGTTCAGATCGGCGATCAGCGCGTCCAGGGACTTGTCGTGCAGCTCAGGATGCTTATCCAGAGCGGCGTTGAGGTTGGTTACATAGGTGTTATGGTGGCGGTCATGATGGATCATCATGGTCGTTTCGTCGATGTGGGGTTCAAGCGCATTGTTTGCATACGGAAGAGCGGGTAATTGATGGGCCATGGTAATAAATCCTCCTTCAAATTGGGTCAATTTGGTTTATTTAAATCCGGAACTTCTTTACAAACATTATTATCCACGAATTATGATAATAATGCAACATAAATGTTTAGAAAGTCCGAATCTTCATCCAATCTTCATTTTAGTCTAAGTCAATTGAGGAAATTTATGCATGCATCGTCAAGCACACCCCCATGGATTTACCCAACTTTAGAAAGGTTGAATCAGTATGAGGAAAAAATTTCTTTCAATCATACTAGCACCATTTACCTACCAACAATACCTATATATGTTTGTAAACGCTTCATATTAAGCGCTTTCAAGAGAAAACAAGAGCATTATGGCGATTCATAAAGATTTCATTAATATTTTTCTCAAATTCGGCAGGAATCAGGTTTATTATGTCGAATTTACTAAGTCTGACCTCAAATTGGAGATAGGAGCGCGATCCAAGCCTATGGTTGTACGTTCATTCCAGTTGTCCGATTATGGGAAAATTACGGATTTGTTGGAGCTTGTGTTGGATGAAACCTGTCTGGAGGAAACGATGACAGCATTCGCGCGCCAGTTGAACTGGGACAGCGGGCTGATCCTGGTGGCTTCCGAAGACGAAGAAGTCCTGGGTGTGATGATCGGAACCATCCACCGTAACAAAGGCTACTATTACCGGGTTGCCGTTCACCCGGACCATCAGCGCAGAGGGATTGCCCGTTCCTTAATGGAAGGCATGAAGCAGCGCTTTTTGCACCGTAATATTCAGCATGTTGCAGTTCCTGTGGACGACTATAATGAGCAGCTGCTTCCCGTATATGAGAAGCTGGGCTGCGGCGAGGAGAACTTTAACCGCTCCTACGGGAAGCTAAGTATTCTTGCCGGCTGTTAACCGTTTCTTTTTTCATATTTATATTGCCAGAATGAACCTATAGGCATATCTTTCGCGAATCGTTGCATTTGGCGGAAAGATATGCTTTTCTATATATGAAGAGTTGTCTTATTATGAAATTGTCTATGCGTAAAGACCCGGACAGGAGGTGAACCGGCCATGGCGAAGCAGGGCGAATCCTTTACCTTAATCAAGAGCTTCAAGCACGACGGGCATTTGCACCGGGTATGGCTGGAAAACTGGGAGATTCCCCAGGAATCTCTGGCCTCCGCACACCGGGACGGTGCGTTCCGGGTCTTCGTGAATTGCCATACGCGCATCCAGGAATCGGACGGCAGGGAATGGACCAGTCGGATTCCGGGCGTTTCCTTTTTTTTACCGGGAAAATGGTTTAATGTTGTAGCACTCCTGGAGGATGAAGGGATCCGCTATTATTGTAACGTGGCTTCCCCTTTCTACCAGTCGGGCGAGATTATTACGTACATCGATTATGACCTGGACGTAATACTCAACCAGAAGGGAGATATCTACGTTCTGGATGAGGATGAGTACAGCAAACACCGGAAGCTCTACCATTACTCCCTGGCTGTGGAGGAGAAGGTGAAGCTGGGGCTGGAGGAGGTTCTGGAGCTGGCGCGAAGCCGGGGGGAGCCCTTCTGTGACGAATCGGTGCTGGCTTATTTTGAAATGTGGAAATCGATGACCGGTCAGGGGGCCAAAGCCTGACGGACGTTATTCTTTGAAAGCCCTGCTACAAGGGCGTATCCGGCGGTCGGGCTGCGGGGGAAACCACGTGTGCCTGGGACCGCCGATTTATTATAGAAAGCGGGGAGGAGAGGGCTTGGGCAATGTATCGGACGGCCCGGTTGGCGGCTATGGCGGCGGCTGGCGGCGGCTGAAGGAGGAAATACTGGCAGCCCTGCCGCAGCTGGGCATCGATAAGCTGGGTTTTGCTTCGGCGGAGCCCTTCATCGGCCTCAAGGAGCAGCTTCTGCGGCACAGGGAGATGGGGCGCGAATCCGGCTTCGAGGAGCCGGACTTGGACAAGCGCACCCAGCCGGAGCTGCATCTGCCCGGGGCCCGTTCTATCCTCTCCGTTGCTTTAGCGTATCCGTCCAAGCTTCAGGATCCGCCCCGCTCTGGCCCCGGCGCTCCACGGGGAATGATGGCCCGCACCGCATGGGGCGAGGATTATCACCGGGTGCTGGCGGACCGGCTGAACCGGCTGGCCGCTTTTATCCGGGAGCGGGTTCCGGAGGCCCGGTTGGAAATCATGGTGGATACGGGAGCCTTGTCGGACAGGGCGGTGGCAGAGCGTGCCGGCATCGGCTGGATCGGCAAAAACTGCTCCATTATTACCCCGGAATTCGGTTCCTGGGTCTATCTGGGCGAAATGATTACCGACTTGCCGTTTCCGCCGGACATACCTCTGGGTGATGGCTGCGGGGATTGCACCCTCTGTCTGGATGCCTGTCCGACGGATGCCTTTGCCGGGCCGCGGCAGCTCAATGCCAAACGGTGTCTCTCCTTTTGGACTCAAAGCAAGGACATCATACCCGAGGAGTTCCGGGTTCCCTTGGGCAACCGGCTGTACGGCTGCGATACCTGCCAGCAGGTTTGTCCCAAGAACAAGGGAAAAAATGCGGTGCATAACGCCGAGCTTCAGCCGCTGCCGGAGCAGGCCAAACCGCTTTTGCTGCCCATCCTGGCGATGAGCAATAAGGAGTTTAAGGAAGCCTTCGGCAGCACGGCTGCGGCCTGGCGGGGGAGGAAGCCCATTCAGCGCAATGCGGTGCTCGCTCTGGGACTGTTCCGGGATCCGGCAGCACTTCCGGAGCTTCGCCATATCCTTCTGGCCGACCCCCGGCCGGAGCTTCGCGCCGCGGCGGCCTGGAGCATCGGCCGGATGGGAGGAGACGGGGCCCTCCGGATCTTGGAGGCTGCCCTGGCCGAAGAGAAGGAACCATCCGTCCAGGACGAAATCGGATTATGCCTGCTCCCATGGAAGGAGCAGGACGGACACGTATAATTACCGCTTGTGGAAGCGGCATGGGCGCTATTTTCACATCAGTCAGGAGGGTCATTATGTCGGTTATGTATTACGGGTATCTCCCTAGTCCCATCGGGAAGCTGCTCTTGGCGGCAACGGAGCGTGGGCTCTGCCGCATGGATTTTGAAGAGGGCTTGGATATGGATGTGGAGCTGGCATCCCTGGCTGCTTGGGCAGCGAAGCTGGACGGTGTTTCCGCCGAGTCTGTAGAACTGGTTCAGGGCGGTGGCTATATTCCCCAGGCTGTAAAGGAGCTGGAGGAATACTTCCGTGGAGAACGGACGGCGTTTACCGTTCCGCTGGATGTGCGGGGCACCCCTTTTCAGCAGCGGGTATGGCAGGCGCTTGTGGACATTCCCTATGGCACCGTCTGTTCCTATAAGGATATCGCCGAACGGATCGGCTCGCCCAAAGCGGTACGGGCTGTTGGCGGCGCCAATAACCGGAATCCCCTGCCCGTCATCGTTCCCTGCCACCGGGTAGTCGGCGCAGCAGGCCATATGGTGGGCTACGGGGGCGGCTTGCCCATTAAGGAAGCGCTTCTCCGCCTGGAGGGGGCGGCGGTCCGCTACACAATCCCCCAAGAGGCCGGCCTATGAAATACGTACACATTGACACCGTAGAATCCGGAGATTTTTTGGGCAGAACGATTTTTTCCTCTAATGGTGCCGTGCTGTTGTCCGAAGGGGTGCAGTTAACGGTTTATATGATTAATACTTTACGACGTATCGGCGTCACTATGCTCTATATCAAGGACGAGCATCTTCAGGATGTGGAAATCGATGATGTGGTGTCCGAGGAGAACAAGCGGGCTGTGATGCAAAAAATGGGCGAAATGCTTCAGTCCGTCCGCTCGGGCAAGGAGTTCAACACCCGGGCCGTCAGCATCAGCATTGATAAGCTGCTGGAGGATGTGATGCAGAACCGGGAGGTGCTGCTGCAGCTCACCGATATCCGCACCAAGGATAACGAGCAGTACGTCCATGCGCTGAATGTGTGCACCATGGCTGCTTTGACGGGTATTAATATGGGGCTGTCTGCTACCCAGGTGAAGGAACTGGCGACGGGCGCTCTGCTTCATGATGTGGGCAAGGTGGAGCTGCTTACCGACGATGATTCTGAGGATCTGCGGAAGCACCACACCTGGCGGGGCTTTGATCTGTTGAAAAGCAAGCGTGAGCTGAGCCTGCTGATTGCCCACGTGGCATTCCAGCATCATGAAGCTCCGGACGGGACGGGTGTGCCCCGCGGTCTGGAGGACGAGCAGATTCACTTGTACGCCAAAATTGTGGCTGTGGCCAATACCTACGATAATCTTCTATATAATCCGGCCACCGGGGAGAGAGGCAAACCCCATCTTGTTATCGAAGAGCTCTCCGCTCTGTCCGGCACCAAGCTGGACCGGGAGGTGGTGATCCAGTTTCTGCGCACGGTGTCCGTCTATCCCACCGGCACCAGCGTCCGCTTGAGCAATCATGAGGTAGGTGTAGTGGTGGGCCAGCACCGGGGGCTGCCGGGACGTCCGGTTGTGCGTGTGATCAAAAAGGATGACGATGATCTCACGGTGAACGAATTCGATTTGGCGAAATTCACCACGCTTTTTGTGGATGCCGTGCTATAATAGTCTCGTACCCATTAATTGAAACGTTTCATTAAAATGGTGTCGGGGGGATTTTTCCGTGTATAATTTCCGTGAAATCAGGGAGGCTATCTGCTCGGAGACAGCAGGGTGGACGGCTTCCCGGACTCCTTTCGGAGTGGACTGGAAGGAGAATCTGAGCAAGCTGAAGGCGCAGGAGGTTTTTGCCGGCTTTATTGAGGAAACGGTTGCAGAGGCCAAACGAGCGGTATCGGAGCCTGTTGGTGTGCTGCCTTTTTCTCTTTTTCACATGTACGAAAAGCAAGGGACCCGTCTGGAATATGAACGGCCGTACTTCGACCGCCGCCGCAGATTGGCCGGGTTGGTTTTCGCCACCCTGGTGGAGGAAACGGAAGAATACCTCCCTGCCCTGGAAGATATGATCTGGGAAATCTGCAATGAGTTCACCTGGTGCCTGCCGGCCCATCTGGAGCATGGTTTGGAAAAGGTGGCTGCTTTTACTCATGAGCCGGAGTCGGTTATTGACCTGTTCGCAGCCGAGACCGCCCACAGCCTGGCGGAGTGCCTGTATCTCCTGGAGGGCCGGTTGAATCCGTGGATTATTTACCGGGTAAAAAAGGAGATTGAAAAGCGGACGTTCCTCCCGCTGTACGAGGAGCCCGCCCGGTTCCGGTGGGAGTCGCAAACCCATAACTGGTCTGCGGTCTGCGCCGGAGCTGCCGGTATGGCCCTGCTTCTCCTGGAGACAGACAAGGAGCGGCTGGCCGGTGTGATCGACCGTCTGGTGCGCGCCATGGAATGTTACCTGGAGGGGTTCCTGGAAGACGGCGGCTGTGCAGAGGGCATCGGATATTGGATATATGGCTTTGGCTATTACACGTATTTTGCCGAGATGCTGGAGGCGTACACGGACGGGAAAATCCGGCTTTTGGACAATGAAAAATGCCGCCGGATCGCGGAATTCCCGCTGGCTATTTCGCTGTCTGACGATAGCTTCGTCAGTTTCTCCGACTACTCCGGCCGTACGGGACTCAGCCCGGGTTTGGTCTGCAAGCTGGCGGAGCGCTTTGGGCTGGAGGTGCCGTATATGTCCGCCCCCCGTTTCCACGGTGACCATTGTTACCGCTTTGCCCATCTGTCCCGGAGCTTCTTCTGGTCCAAGGGTGAGCTCATGGGCCACCATACCCCGGAAGGCGAGTGGGAGCTGGAGGATCTCCAGTGGGTGGTGAGCCGCCGCGAGATGGAAGGTGGCCTTGTGGCTTTCGCTGCCAAGGGCGGCCACAATGATGAGCCGCATAACCACAATGATGTGGGCAGCTTCATCCTTCACGTGAACGGCAGCAGTTTGCTGACGGATCTCGGTGCCGGGGTGTACACCAAGGAATATTTCGGGCCGAAGCGCTACACCTTCCTGCATAATGCCAGCCGCGGCCACTCGGTTCCGGTGATTGACGGGCTGGAGCAGCAGAGTGGGCGTGAGTTTGCGGCACGTGTGGTGGAGAAGGCTGTTGAGCCGGGTGCAGTCCGGCTGGTGCTGGATATGGCGGCGGCGTATCCTGCGCCTCACTTGACGGAGCTTCGGCGCAGCTTCGACTGGAAGGCCGCTTCGGGCGGGCAGGAGGGCACGCTTGTGCTCACCGACCGGTTCGGCTTCGAACAAACCCCGGCAGCTCTGGAGGAGGTGTTTGTCTCCCGGGCGGAGCCGGTGCTGTCGGCGGACAGCGTGGTGTGGCAGAGCGCCGGGGGTTCGGTGGCGCTGGCGTATGACGCGGCAGCTTTTGCGCCGGAGGTGGAGGTTATTCCCACGGAGGCGCATCAAGGGCAGCCGGTGATGGTGTACCGGCTGATGCTGAAGGCGCTGGAGCCGAAGGCGGAGACGGTATTCCGCGGCGAGTTCCGCGTGACGACCGCAGGTGCTGCCGGTGCTGCTGGAGCTGGCGAAGGCAGCGGGGAGTAGGGCGGCAGGCGCGGAGTAAGTGCGGAATAAGCTCAGCGCGGCCGGGAGCAGAGTGCTGCGGTGATAAGCGAAGAGCAACCGCGGCAGCGGGCGGAGCCTTATGGGCTCCGCTTTTTTGTGTTTACGAGAGTGTACATAGGGGGCAACAACTCCCAGCAACCCGGCAGCTCCAAGAAACCCCAGGTAAGCCTAAGTAACCCCGAGTAACCCCGAGTAACCCCGAGTAACCCTCTGCCAGCTCTCCGGCATTGCTGCATTGCACTTCTCGCGGCACCTCACAGGGCAATGAACCAGCACACTTATTTTCCACAACACCTCGAAATGCAAAACTGCAGTTATTTCCGGCTACACCCCCGGATGCGTACCCCCAAATGCAAAAGTGCATCTATTTCCCGGCTAAACGAGTGGTTTGCCTGGTTGCCGCTAAAATAACTGCACTTTTGCAGTAAAAGCTGCCATTTAGCCGGATATCTGCAAAATTAACTGCACTTTTGCATTTCGGATGATTCGTTGCATCCCCTGCATCCTCCCAAATCGCCACCAACGCCGCCAACGCCACCAACGCCACCAACGCCATCAAAGCCACCAACGCCACCAACGCCATCAAAGCCACCAACGCCACCAACGCCACCAACGCTACCATTGCCAACATATCGCTCACATCCCATCACCAACCCCACCACCCTTAGCTCTTATCACTCACACTATCGCCCAATACCGCCCAATATCGCTCCCACAGCCAACAAACCTCCATCCCATCCTCCCTGTCCTTCGGTGATCGCGTAAACGAAACTGCATCTGCTCCCTCACAACAGCCTTTACGAAGCTGACGACGGGTTGGAGGCTTTGCCCGCTCCTTCCTGCAATCGGATATTTACAGCCCCGCCCGGATGCGGAATAATGAAGAGGCGGAACCTGCAGTCAAGAAAGGGGCGACCTGCACATGATGCATTCCCTGCTGGAAAAGCTACTGCCCAACAGCCTGAAGAACCGGCTGGTTTCAGTTTTCCTGCTGTGCATTCTTTTGCCGCTGATTATGTTAAGCGTTTACATGTTCAACTCCGTGGAGCGGGTGCTCCAGGATAAGGCCAACGAGCGGGACCGGGAGCAGCTGTTTTCCCTGCGCCAGCGGCTGGAGGATCAAAGCGGTATCCTCGTCAAAACCTGGACGCTCATGGACCAGGATCCGGGTCTGGAGGACATGCTCCTGCACCCGGATAGCTACGAATGGAGCGAGCTCAAGAAACGGATTGAAGGCAAGTTTTACAGCATCTCCAACAGTTTTTTTCTCACCGGCTCCCAGGTGTATTACACGCTGCTGGACCGGAAGGGGAATATTTATACCTCGTTTTATCCTGAGGAGCCCATCCATTACGACAGGCAGATGAGCGAACCCGGCTTCCAGGGAGTGCTCCGGGGGAATCAGCGGTATCTTTGGGTTACCAACGATACCAACTACGTCAAGCGGGATGTGAACCGCAGCGCCAGAATGGTCTCCCTGTACACTGCCCTAACCAATGACTATGAAGAGCTATTCGCGGTGCTCCGCATCAGCATGGACTATGAGGAATGGTTCCAGCGGGCCATTGAAGCTTCGGACCATAATGCCGGAGGGGTGTATTACGCCATCGCCGACGGAAGCGGCAGCACGGTGTTGTCCTCGCTCCCCGACAAGAGCCTGCCGCAGGAAAGCTTCCTCCGGGCCACCGCCCGCACCGGGGAAGAATCCGGCATCAGCTGGCGGGATGAACAAGAGGGCATTCTCTACACCGCCGCCTATATTCCCTCCTTGGACTGGTACGTGGTCAAGGGCACCCCGCTTTCTCTTTTGTTCGCCGAGATTAACCAGATGAAGGGCCGGTTTTTTGTGCTTTTCGCAGTGTTCATGGGCCTGGCCATTGGGGTAACCGTGGTTCTGTCCTCAGGCATAACCCGTCCCTTGTTCCGGCTTCAGCGGAAAATGGAGATTGTGGCGGGAAGCGATCTGAAGGCGGTGCTGCCCGAAAGCAAAAGCACGGAGGAGGTCCAGTCTCTGACCCGCAGCTTCAACCGGATGGTCAAGGATATCCACGATCTGGTCAACCGGCTCAAGCTGGAGGAGCGGCAGAAGCAGGCGATCCGGTTCCAGGTGCTGCTGTCCCAGATGAACCCGCATTTTTTGCTGAATACGCTGAATACCATAAAAAGCATTGCCATGCAGCGGGACCAGGACGATATCCACGATATCTGTGTATCCTTGGGGAAACTCCTGGAATCCGGCCTGAATCTGGATGTGGATCTGATCCATCTCAAGGAGGAGCTGGGGCTGGTCAGCGCATATATGCAGATCCAGAACTCCCGGTTCGGCCACCGTTTCGGGATGGACCATGAGATGGATCCGTCCTTGCATTACGCTCTGATCCCGAAATCCTCTCTCCAGCCTCTGGTGGAAAATGCCATTGTACATGGCTTCGGACATTCTGCAGCGGAGTCGGGGAATATCCGCATCCGGGCTTACCGGGATGGGGAGCGGCTTGTTATTGAGGTGGCGGATGATGGAATCGGCCTGGAGGCGGCTGGAGCAAGACCTAAGCGCCGGGCCAATGCCGGGGTAGGTCTCTCCAACCTGAGAGAGCGCTTGAGTCTGCTGTACCAGGACAGGGCGGCGCTGTCCCTAGAGCCGCTCGAAGCAGGCACATTGGCGAAGCTGGAGCTGCCCCTGCTAATGGCTACACCATACCGGAAGGAGGACGAAGCCCATGCGGACCGTGCTGTTGGTGGAGGATGAGGATCAGGCCCGGGGGTATGTGCGCAAGGTTCTGGAAAAGCTGGACGCGGGTTTTGTGGTGGCCGGTGAGGCGGTGAACGGGCAGGAGGGACTGCGGCTTATCGGCAGTCTGCAGCCGGATCTGGTCATTGCGGATATCGACATGCCGGTGATGGATGGGGTGGAGCTTTTGAAGGCTGCCCGCCGTGAGGGGTTTCAGGGGCGTTTCCTGATGCTGACATGCCTCAGCGATTTCGAATATGCCCGGCAGGCGTTGGAATTCGGCGCATCCGGATATCTGTTGAAGCTGTCCATGGATCCTGAGGCGCTGAGGGCCAATCTGGACCGCATCGAGGCGGAGCTGGCCAGCCGGGACCAGCTGAAGAAGCTGGACCGGGTCTGGTCCACCCTCCCTGCCAAGGACCCCGGCCAAGGGGCAACGGACCATCCCGATATCAACAGGGTGATCGTGTATCTGGAGGAGCATTACCGGGAGGAATTCAGTCTGAAGCGGCTGGCGGAATTGGCCTGTATGGAAGCCAGCTACCTGAGCGATCTGTTCAAGAAAAAAACAGGCGCCACCCTGACCCAATACCACCAGCGACTGCGGGTGGAGGCTGCCGCTTTAATGCTGCGGGAAACTGCCCTGCCCGTGACCGAGATCGGGGAGCGGGTGGGTTTTTCCGGGGACAGCTATTTTATCAAAATCTTCAAACGCTGGACCGGCAAAACCCCCGCCGATTACCGCAGGAGCGCGGAGGTCTGAGCTTCCGTTATTTCACCCTTACTACATCCAAATATCGTTGCATCATTCTCCAAACCCCGTATCTGCCCTTCGTGTGGGGACAGATGATAAGATGAACTCAAGATGACCGAACCAAAAGGGGATGAAACCATGATAAAAGCAAAATGGTTGGCGGGTGGAATGGGTTTGGTAATGGTGTTGGGCATGGCGGCAGGATGCGGTGGAAGCGGGGACAGCAGCAGCAGCGGCGGGAAACAGTCGGCTCCAGCGGCAACGACAGGTGCCTCCCAAGCACCGGCGGCCTCCACCGCCTCCGGTAAAACCGTGAAGCTGAAGATGTGGGGAGGCGTGCCGGCGGAGTCTGGTCCCCAAGCAGTGGTAGAGGCATGGAACAAGCAGAATCCGGATATCCAGGTGACCTATGAGCGTTTTGTCAACGACGATCCGGGGAACCTGAAGCTGGATACGGCCCTGATGACCGGCCAGGATGCCGACCTCTTCGTCAACTATTCCTACTCCCGCCTGCAGAAGCGGAAGGATGCTGGGCTGGCCTTGGATTTAAGCGCTTACAGTGATTATAACGTGGATGACAAAATGGGTCCTGACGCCAAGCTATGGCAGATTAACGGCAAATATTACGGCATTCCCACCAAGAAGAATATGTCCTTCGTTTGGCTGAACAAGGATGCGCTGGATGCGGCAGGTCTTGCCGTTCCGGCTCTGGACTGGACCTGGGACGACATGAAGGAGTATGCCGCCAAGCTCAAAACCGACAAACGCTGGGGGCTCCTCCAGCATGAGGCCAACTACATGGAGCAGGTGGATTCCGGTACGGCTGCGCTTGGTTTCGTGAAGCCGGACGGCACCTCCAACCTGAACAATCCGCTGGCCGCCAAGGGGTATGAGGTGGCCTACGAGATGCAAAAGGCCAAAACCATGCCTGCCTACGGGGAGCAAATGACCTCCAAAATGCCCACGGATACCATGTTCCTGAAGGGTGAAACAGGGATGCTGTACGCAGGGGAGTATATTTTCCGCAACGCCAATAATCTCAAGGATAATCCCCGCAGCTTCAAAATCGCCTTCGCCACGGTGCCGAAGCTGAGCAAAAACGCCAATGAATTCAAATATCCGGCCGGTCTTGGGGACGTGGTGTCCGTCAATGCCAAATCCCCCAACAAGGAAGCCGCCTGGAAGTTCCTGAAGTGGTACGCCGACGGCGGAATGATGCCGATGGCCTCAGGGGGACGGATTCCCTCCTCCAAGGCGGTGAATGCCGATGACGCCATCAAGCTTCTCCTGAGCGGCGTGGACAGCACCTATGACCTGGATTCGCTGAAAAAGGTTGTCTTTGGCACCTTCCCCACCTATGTATCCAGCCTGGAGCAGCAGGTCATCGATCTGCGCAAGGAGGAGTACGAGAAGTACCTCCTGGGCAAGCAGGATCTGAAGACCACTCTTGAGACCATGGCCAAACGGCATAACGATTTCCTCAAACAAAACAAAAAATAAACCGGTTATCGCGTTAGGGAGGGCGTTCCCAGGTGGACCCTCCCTTTCCTTTACTCAAAAACCGGCTGCGGATGGAGGAGTTTCCCAATGGGTGGAAATTGGATGAAGCGGCAGCAGAGAATGGGATACCTGTTTATTCTGCCGAACATGCTGGGCATTATCGTGTTTTTTCTGATTCCGGCAGTGTTTTCCTTGGGTTTGACCATGACCAATTATCAGTTTGCCAACCCCAACTACCGGTTTATCGGCTTGGACAACTTCACGCGCTTGTTCCAGGACGAGAAGTTCATCATAGCCATCAAGAATACACTGCTTTATCTGGCGGCGGTACCGGTTTCCCTGATCGGGGCCTTCCTGGTGGCAGTGGCGCTGAACCGGAGCGTTTATTTGAAAAGTATGCTGCGCTCCATGTACTTCATGCCCTATATCACCAGCGGGGTAGCCGTAGGCTTCGTCTGGATGCTGCTGTTCCAGCCCAGCCAGGGCCCTATCAACGGGGTGCTGCGGGCATTGGGGATGACGAATCCGCCGGGCTGGTTTGCCTCCACGGATACGGCCATGCTGGCGCTGAACATCATCGCCGTGTGGGCCACTCTGGGCTACAACATGATCATCTACATGGCGGCTCTCCAGGAAATCTCGCCTGAGCTTTTGGAAGCGGCCCGGATGGACGGGGCCCGCACCTGGACCCTGGTCCGCCGGATCATCTGGCCTCTGGTCAGCCCTACCACCTTTCTTTTGCTCATCACCGGATTGATCGGCGCCATTAAATCCTTCGGGATTATCCAGGCGATTACCGGAGGGGGACCCGGCAGCAGCACCACCGTGATGTCCCTGTTCATCTATAAAACCGCCTTCAGCTATTATGAAATGGGCTATGCCTCCGCCATCTCCTGGATGCTATTCGCCTTCGTGCTGGTGATTACGCTTGTCCAGTGGTATGGCCAAAAAAAATGGGTCCATTATTAGGAGGGATGAGTTCATGACAAAGCAGGCTTCTTTGGCCAAAAAACTGGTGTTTACGCTGCTTCTGAGCATCCTGGGCCTGGGCATGGTGCTCCCTTTCCTGTGGATGATCAGCACCTCCTTCAAAACGCCCAATGAGGTGTTCGACTACAGCCGCTGGCTGCCCTCCACGCTGGAGCTGAAGCATCATATCAAGGTGTGGACCGGCGCCAACAGCTTCGGCACGTACTATCTGAACTCTCTGAAGATCGCTTCTATCAATACAGTAGGGGCCACCTTTCTGTCAGCCTTAGCCGCTTACGGTTTTTCACGCATCGAATTCAAGGGGCGCGATACACTGTTTCTGCTGTACCTGTCCATGATGATGATTCCGCCTCAGGTGCTGTTTGTGCCCAAGTTCATCATGTTCGATTGGATGGGCATCTACAACACCCATTGGGCGCTGATTCTGCCCGGCCTGTTCACCATCTTCGGCGTGTTTATGCTGCGGCAGTTTTTTATGGGCATTCCCAAGGAAATTACCGAGTCGGCTTTTATCGATGGGGCGGGGCATGGGCGGATCTTCTTCCGGCTGATGCTGCCTCTGGCCAAACCGGCGCTGGCGACGCTAGCCATACTGGACTTCTCGTGGAACTGGAACGACTTCGAGAATGCGCTGGTGTTCCTCACGGACCGCAGGCTGTACACCGTACCCCTGGGCCTGCAAAACTTCGTGCTGGAGTACAATGTAGATTACAACGGTATGATGGCGGCGGCTTCGGCGGGAATTCTGCCTATGCTGCTGGTGTTCCTGGCCGGGCAGCGATTCATTATCCAGGGGCTGTCGGGTACGGCGGTGAAGGGGTAGGGGGAGTAGCAGGAAGAAACGGGATTCTAACGGAAGCAGGAGCCGTTATTATGCCTGATTTTGGTCCTCTCCAGTTCTAACGGCGGTGAGCGCTCTTATTGATGGGCATTTTGGTCAAAACATACCGTTTTGCGCGAAATAGCGTCTCTCAACGCCGTTAGAATCTGGAAGCCCCGCTTTTGGAGGCAAATAGCGTCTCCTGCCGCCGTTAGATCTGGCGGTTTTTTTGTTTGTTGCTTTGCTGCGAGTAACAGCTCTAATTATTTTCAGTACCGAATTACAACTGTAGGGTGATAGAATGGGGGAAAGCATCATGCGTAAGACTCTCTGCTAAAGGAGGTGCCTGCAATGGCCGGCAGTTGTGCTGCTGAGTTTCAAACCAAGGACATCGGAGTCATGTGGAAGACCGTCTCGGAGGCGTGCAACCTGGCTTGCGATTATTGCTATTACAGCACCTGCGGCGGCAAGCCGGGGGCGGTAAACCGCATCGACTCCGCGCTTTTGGAGCGGTTTATAAGCCAATTTATGGCCCGGTCTAACGGCCAAGCTTCCTTTGCCTGGCAGGGAGGGGAGCCCTTACTGGCCGGATTGGATTTTTTTAGGGAGGTGGTATCCCTCCAGGCCAAATACGCTCCACCCGGCACCGTCATCAGCAATTCGCTGCAAACCAATGCCACATTAATCACGCCGGAATGGGCGCAATTTTTCAAACGCTATCACTTTCTGGTAGGGGTCAGTCTGGATGGGCCGCGGGAGATTCATGACGCCCGCAGGGTATATGCCTCCGGTGGGGGGAGCTTCGACCGGGTGATGCAGGGAATCGCTCATCTGCGGCGGGAGCAGGTGGATTTCAACATTTTGACGGTGATTCATGAGGGCAATGTAGACAAGGGCAAGGAACTGATGGACTTCTACAGGGAGCTTGGTTTTGGCTATGTTCAGTTTATCCCGGGCATGGATTTCCGGGCCCAGCAGGCGGACAAGCCGCCGTCCTTCCTGGTTACGCCGCAGCAGTATGGGCGGTTCCTGTGCCAGGTATTCGATCTGTGGTATAACGGAGGCCAGCCGGTGATTTCCGAGCGGTTTATGGACAATACCATGAGCGTTCACCTGGGTCGGCAGGCGGAGATGTGCACCCACAGCGCCACCTGCTCCAAAACGCTGATCCTCGAGCAGAATGGGGATGCGTATCCCTGCGATTTTTACATTCATGAGGATTACAAGCTGGGCAATGTGGGTACCCACTCTCTGGAGGAGCTGCTGGCAAGCCCGGTCTATCGGAGCTTTGCCACGTTGAAGCCCGAGCTGCCGGAGTCCTGCAAAAGCTGCGAATATCTGAGCTTCTGCTATGGAGGCTGTCCCCGGAACCGGCGGTGGGAGAAGGCGGACCCGGAGGGGCGGGGTGTGCCGCATCCGGATTATTTCTGCGCCAGCTACAAGGCCTTCTACCGACACTCCTTCCCGCGGATGGAGGAGTTGGCCCTTCAGCTGCGGAGGCAGTGGGCCAGGGAGTATGCGCAGACGGGCCTGAAGCTTCCCGGCCGCAACGACCTGTGCTTCTGCGGCAGCGGCAGGAAGTTCAAGGCCTGCTGCCAGCCGGCACTGGCCGGGGCGTAGCGGACGCGAAAAAACACTTCACCGTGCTGTGCGCAGGTGAAGTGTTTGTTGTGTGCGGGTGTGTGGATGTGCGGGGCGTCCATGCCGCTGGGGGGCGTGGTGAGCTGCCATATCCCTCGGTTTACCGCGTAACGGAACCCAGCGCCACTTAGAAGCTCAAAACCGGCGTTTTGGATTTGTAACGGAACTGGGCGACTCTTAGCAGGAGTTTTGGAGCGATAACGGCGCATTGTCCGCCTCTAAGCGACATATAGTTCCATTACATTTACCTGAGCCGCGTTTTGCGAGTTTAAGGGCTTCTGAGTTCCGTTACAGCAAAACGGCCCCTGTGCTGGCGCTGCCCACTCGTCTCCTCACTACTCCCCGATACTCACCGTCTTGCCGGTGGCCGCCGACAGGTTGGCCGCCTCCATCAGCTGGGTCAAGGCCCGGCCTTGGCCGATGCTGATGGTTGTCGGCGTGCCGTTTACCATATGATCGATCCATTGATCCACAGGCCGCGGCGGTGCCGGAGGAAGCTTGGCCGGGGACACCCAGCCCTCCTGGGCGCCAAGGCCCAACTTGGCGGAGCGGAAGCGGAACTGGAAGTCGTCCAGCATCAGGCAGCCCTCGGTGCCGCACACCTCCAGCGTAAAGGGACTGAGACGGCTGGCAAAACCCGCCTCCACCACAGCCAATGCGCCGTCCGGATACCGCAGCGTAACCACTGCGTTGTCCTCTACCTCCCGGCCGGTGACAAAGCCGAACTGGGCGCTGACCGCTTCCGGCATACCCAAGTAATAGTGGGCCAGGTACATGGGATGGCAGCCCAAATCAATCAGCGCGCCGCCGCCGCATTGCTCCTTATTGTAGAAATGGGGCGGAAGCCAGCCCTCCGCGGATTTTTGGTTAGGCAGACCGCCGTCATGGGCCAGTCTCACCCGCAGATACGTAATGTCGCCCAGCAGTCCGGCGTCGATGATATCCTTAACCTGCAAATTCGCTGCATGGGTAAGCCGGGGCAGAGAGATCATGAACGATTTGCCGGATTCCTCCACGGCTTGAATGATGCGGTCCGCCGCCTCCGTGGTAATGGCCAGAACCTTTTCGGTGAAAATATGCTTACCCGCCTTCGCGGCGGCGGTTAACACTTCCTCATGCATGGAGGACGGGGCATCCACGACAACAGCATCAATATCCGGATTGGCCAAAAGCGCTTCCAAGTCCTCATAAAAAGGCACTCCCAGCTTCTCCGCCTGCGCTCTGCCCCTCTCCGGAAGCTCATCCCACACGGCGGCAATGCGGCACTCGGGCCGGGCTTGTACCTGACGGGCGTAATCCTCCGCATGGACATGCCAATAGGACAGCATAGCAACTTGAATGGTCATAATTCCCTTTCCACCTTCCATTGATTATAGGCTGATTTTATCTTACCATGGGTGTTGCGGGGCGCACTATGACAGATGAAGTCTCATTTGTATGCGATCTTGCAACATGCTATGATATAGAGCGACAAAGCCGATGTACGTCGGACATTATCTGCAGGGAGTGTATACAAATGTGGAGTTGGATCATTCCAATCCTGACATTGATTGTAGGGGGAGCCGGAGGATTTGCCGGCGGTGTTTTTTATTTGAAGCGCCAAATGGAAAAAATGCAGTCGAACCCCGACATGCTGGCCAAAATGGCCAAGCAAATGGGCTATAACCTGAACAAGCAGCAGATGAACAAGGTCCAAAACATGATGAAGAACCAAAAATTCAGATAAATGAAATAGGACGGCACACAGCATGCCGCCGGCAAGACGGGAGAGTAAGCCTATGTCCACTGAATACAGAAATAAGAAGGTTGAGGAAAACCGCGAGCAGCTGGAGCACCATGTCCGGGAAATCCTGCGCCTGATTGGGGAGGATGTAGAACGGGAAGGACTTCTCGATACACCCGCCCGGGTGGTGCGGATGTATGAGGAAATCTTCGCCGGTTATTCCGCCGATCCTGCGGAGGTACTGGGTGTTACCTTCGACGAGCGCCACGAAGAGCTGGTTATCGTTAAGGACATTGTGTTTTACAGCCAATGCGAGCATCATATGGCGCCATTTTTCGGCAAAATCCATATCGGTTATATCCCCAGCGGCAAAATCGCAGGTTTGAGCAAATTTGCCCGTCTGGTGGAGGCGGTGTCCCGCAAGCTGCAGGTTCAGGAGCGGATCACCTCTGAAATCGCGGATGTGTTAAACCGGGAGCTGAAGCCCCATGGTGTGATGGTGGTGGTGGAGGCCGAGCATCTGTGTATGTGTGCGCGGGGCGTCAAAAAACCGGGCAGCAAAACCGTGACCTCTGCGGTCCGCGGTTATTTCCGCAACGATGCGCCTCTCCGGGCCGAATTTATGGCATTAATCAAGGAATAACACCACAGCTTTAGCGAGCTTCAGATGAGTCCAGGGGAGAGTGATCTCCTTCTGGGCTTTTTTTGATCCATCTGGGAAGATTTCCGACAAATTCCGACTTCCCTAGAAGGAAAATGGCCTGTATAATTAACAATCATTTATGCATTCTTGAACGAATCCGATAATCCGCAGAAGGGTGGGAGCTTAGTGACTGAATTGTCGAAGTCTGCAGCAGGCCAAAAGAAGACAAAGCTGCTGGAGCTGGACATTGTACGGGCCTTGGCTATTCTGGCGGTGGTGCTGATCCATGGCACATCCAGCGCAACGGTGGAGCCGACAGAAGGCAGTGCCTCACAGATTTTATTTTATATTCTGAACGTAGGCAGCTCGTTTGCGGTTCCGTTGTTTATTATGCTCAGCGGCATCGTGCTGTTTTATAGCTATGACGGCAGATGGAACGCCAGGACGGCTCTGGTTTTTTACCGGAGGCGGACCATCAGCCTGGTGATTCCGTATTTTATATGGGCCTTCTTCTATTATGGATTTAACCAATACATTAATACCGGGAAGATCGAGATGAATTGGCCGGATTTTTGGGGCAAAATAGGCTGGGCACAGTGGTCGTACCATTCCTATTTTATGCTGATTATTTTTCAGCTGTATCTTCTGTTCCCTCTATTTATGACTCTGGTAAACCGGGTGTCCTGGTTCCGGAAGTGGCTGCTTCCTTGTGGGCTTCTGATTCAGGAAGGGTTCTATGTGTACCGGCACTGGTTTAGTGATGGGGTTCCTTATTCCGACCGGATTGCGCCTACCTATATGGCATATTTCCTGATCGGCGGCGCCATCGGACTTTATTATCCCGTGGTCAAAAAATGGGTGGAGGAGCATAAGCTTCTGACGGGTGCCGCGTGGCTGCTTGCCGGCGTTTCCTATGTAAGCCTGTTTCTCTTCAGCCGGTATAAGCATATGTATGCGGAGAATACCTGGTATGAGGTGCTGTGGATGCTTTATGTTACGGCAGCGGCTTTATTCTTTATGCAGGTTGGCCGGTTTCTGCTGGCCCGGTTTCCCCGGTTGTCCAAGCCGATTGTGTCTATTGGGGTGTGCTCCTTCGGCATTTATCTGATCCATCCCGCTTTCCTGACACTTTTTACGGTGCATTGGAGCCATCCTACCACTATCCTGATGTATGATCTGTATACCTTCGGGCGGTACGCCGCCGTATTCGGTTCGTCTTGGCTGATTGTATATACGTATGGCAAGGTGGCGGGCCTATTCAAGCGGAGTCCGGAGGAGCAGGTAAACAAGGCTTATACACGCGGCAAGGCAACGGGATTATAAGCATCAAATTTTTTGGAGAAAAGGGTTGTCAAATGCTGGGGTAATTTAGTATAGTAAGACAAGGAAATATGCGGAAGAACCGCTCCGACGCAGCAGCAGGCTGCCAGGGGCGGTTTTTATTTTTTTATGGCATATTGGACGCTGTAAAAAGGTAGAAATATGGCGAAATATTGTCGGTTTGCATGAGACTGTAGACAACTCTCAGGATAAACGTGTCCAATAGAAAGAAGGGTTTACTGGGAAGAGATAAGGGAGGAATACATAGTGGAGCATGTGGGCAAATGGGCCGCGGGAATGACGGTTGCAGCGTTGTTGGCTGGAGGAAGTGCGGGGATTTGGCTGGGTAAGGATGCCGGAACCGCAACTGCGGCTGCTGCTGTGGCTGTGGAAGCTGCGGCTAACGTTGAGCTGCGGGATATCGCGGGACATTGGGCGGAAACGGCTATCCGCGGAGCGGTGAGCAAACAGTATGTGGATGGCTACCAGGACGGCAGCTTCTTGCCGGGCAGGGAGGTCAGCAGGGCGGAGTTCGTAAAGATGGCAGCAGCAGCGTTGAAGCTGTCTGTGGCCGAAAGCGCGGGCGGCAGTGATTGGTATCAGGTTTATGTAAACGCGGCTGTAGGGGCAGGGGTTCACCAATGGAGCGATTTTACCAGCGGGGACTGGAACACCCCCATGAAACGCTCCGAAATGGCCAGAATGGCCGTCCGCGCGTCGGGCCAGGACACGGAGGATAATCTGGAGTGGATGTACCTGGCCACCAAAGCCGGGCTCATCCAGGGAGTAGACGCAACAGGCAGCCTGGATGTAGACGGCACGACCACAAGGGCGCAGGCCGTGACCATCATCGAGCGCATACTGGCCGTCAAGGATGGCCGCGGCGACGAGATTGCGGCGCAGACTGATAAGCATGCGGTGAACCGGGCAGCGGTTCTGTGGCGGAAGACCAATATTTTTGAGGTGATGCCGCAATACTTCGGCAAGCTGCACCCCAGTAGCCAATGGGATCCGGACGATCTCTTTATTGAATCCGGAGACGGATTGTACCGGGCCGAACTGGACGCGATTTTGGCCATTGATCTGGAGGACACGGACGCGCCTTTCCTGGAGGAGCTACCGCCGGTGGAGACGCTGAAGTGGTACAACTACGAGACTTCGGCTAGCAGCCCGTATTTGACGAAGGGAATGCCTGCTTATCTTGTTTACTTTAAGGGTCGAACTGTATTCAATAAAGACCAGCATATTTATTACACACCGCTTGGTGATTTTGCATATGTAAGTGTTCTTGGTGCAGTTACAGATGATTTGGAAGCACGAAGCGCTGGCAATTTAGTCGGTTTGTCGAAAGTATTCAAAACCAAGTCAGGGGATATGCCGATTTCCATATTCCCTAAGAAGATGAAGACTGATGGAGGTCTTGAATTAAGGCTATACACGCCCAGTATTCCAGGTAATAAGGAATACCGGAAACAACTTCTATGGGCCGTGACGCCCGAATGGATAGGGCAATAGGAGGATATAGCATGCTTAGACGGGTGAAAAAGCATCCGAAAAAAGCAACGGCTCTTCTGGTTGTAGTGCTAGTGGTGACAATGCTGTCAGGCATTTTATGGCCCTCCGGCAGTGGCATTGTCCATGCCGAGAGCATCACCCTTGCGTACAGTGCCGACAGCTATTGGGATGGCTACGCCTACAGTAAATATTCTACCTTGGTCCCAAGCAATACTGTAGCCAAGGCTGGATATAAGATCAAATCCCTGAAAGTAATTAACTATCTAAATAGTCAGGTTGAGCAAACCCTCAGCCAAGCTGTTGGACAGAGCTCCTATATCCTCACCGAAAATCTTTTTGGCATCCGAACGAAGGTGACTTCTGTCCGGAATGAAACAACTAAGGGCTATTATGCTTGGTATCGGTATGCCAAGAGCGCCAACGGAGATAATTGGCATGCTAATTTTGCCCGGGTGGACGACAGCTACAACGAGTACGGAGACTCACGGACCAGTAAATCCACCGAACTGGATAGCTATGGGATGCCTAAGCATCCTGGTACAACGGATACAAACCTGAGCCTGACAGGCAGCCGAGAGAAGTCATTTTACACCGAAAGTGGCCAATGGGTGGACACGCCCTATATCAGCCATGAGGAGCTGACGGGGAAAGCTACGGTAAATGAAAACATTACCATTCCTGGTCCCGATGGAGAAGGTATTGTGGGGGAAGCAAAAGCAAATAAAATCTCCAACTATATTGTAGACGCCTTCCCAGATCTGAACCGGATCATTGTCCGGTTCGCCCAGGACTTCAATTACGTAGAAGACAACTTCAAACCTCTGGCCGCATACGGTGCAGCTCTCATGGTCTACTTCTCCGCCTTCACGGTAGACCTAGAGTCGTACACGTATCACTACCCGTACAAGCTGGACGTAGAATGGGAACCGATTGGTTCACCCACACCCAGCTCAAGTGCGACACCCACACCGACAACAGCGCCTACGCTGGATGATCTGGAAGTGGTATCTTTGTCATACGCTCCGACGGCCTTCACTGCCCGGGATGATGTGACTTTCACCTATGTTTTCAGAAACAACAGCAATCGGGGCTGGTCCAATTTTTACTATAGCATCAACGGAACTCATTATCTCTTTACCGGCACGTTGCCTGTGGGAAGCAGCCACACCGGTTCGCTCACCCGGAAAATAGACTCTCCCTTTACACTAACCGTGAAAATAGACAGCCGGAATGAAATCCCGGAATTTAACGAAACCAACAACGAAAAGACGGTAACGGCTGTTCCGAATGCGGTCGCGGATAATGATCCTCCCGAAGGCCGGCTCAAATGGTTTTACCAGGGGACGGACAGGGTTGCAGATACGGTGGTAGAGGGCACACCGGTTGATCTTAAGTATGTGGATGTGAAGGATCCGGATAATGATCCTGTTGGTTACCGGATGAACTTTAGCGACTGGAATTCGACCTTCTACAAAACGTATATGACCAATCGTTATACCTCGGGGGACGGCTACGATGTGTTCACCAATATCAGTACCGTTGGAGCAGTTGGTTATCATATTGCCCGCGGGCGGTTGGTGGATCCCTATGGGGGCTATACGGATCTAAGTGCCTCCTTGACGGTCATACCGCCGAATCCGGTTGCTATGTGTGAGGTACCATCCACGACGAAGTCCCGAAGGCCGCTGGCGGCTGGAGCCATTAACGCTAACAAGAGCTATAGCCCGTTAAACAGAACCATTGACCACAGCCGGGATGAATGGACCAACAACCTTCCCTTTTACATCAATGATACGGAAAGCGATACGATAGAGACCGTCATTCTGGAAAAGGTCTTTGACAATACCGGCTTGGCCTCCTTGAACCGTGATGCCTGCTCCATTACCGTAAAACCGGATCTGCCGCCCATTGCCAAGGTGGTTGCTCCCGCACTGGGGATTCGGGGTGAGGACTTTGAAATCATGAGCGAATCCCACAGTCCGGACGGAGATCCCATTGTGGAAGTGCTCTGGTATATGCGGTACGATGCCAATAATGACGGGGTGTTTAACAACAACACTGAACCCTGGACAGCCATCACCGGCACACCATCCAAATACATATTCCGCCCGACCAAAATCGGGAAGTACCAATTCAAGATTAAGGTGAAGGAGGATTATGGCAAGGAAGCCGAAGCGGTTTCGGGGATCATGGATGTGATTAACCTTGCTCCGGAGGTTAGCTTTGACTTAACCGGCTCTAATCCCAATCCGGACCAAAACATGCCGCAGGTGTTTACAGGGGACACCATCAAGAACACCTGGGAGCTATACCGCACCAACACCAATGTCCGGGTGAACCGGATTCCCACGTATCGGTGGCAAACTGCGAACGGTGCGCTTGTATCGGGAGCCGGCAAGAATAACGAGTCGTACAAATCGGATTATAATTTTGTGAATAATCCCAATGGTCCCGGAACCTATCAAAACTACACGACACCTTTGAATGATAATGGCTGGGGGCGAAATGGTCTATCCATTTATAAGGCTTTTACAGCACCCGAAAATGGGTATTCACAGCCCTTGTGGCTGCCGGATGCCAATGGAAAACCATCCACGTGGGTAGATGCGAAAACCACTCCCATTGTGAGCGATAAAACGTACCTGTTTGTCGGTAACACATTGGAGAAGCTGTATGCCCTGAACAAAAGTAAAATTGGCCGGTACGAAAGTAAATTGGAGATGGATTTTCAGTACAATACCGGTACCTACAAGGCGTACTGGCTGGATGGCAACCCGTATGATTATGTCATTGACCTTTCTAAAGTACCATCCTCCAGTATTGTCCAGACACGCACCATCCCCTTTTATAGGGATAGCGTCTATAGGTGGGAAACCACGGCCATGGATGCAATTCAAGCAGGGAATGCTTATGTGGCAGGTCCCTATATTTACTATGTATTTACAGTGAAAAAACCATATAAGGTGGTAGAGTCTGAGGATAGTGACGGATACTCCTATACGAATACGTTTTATGAGATCCAGCCCTACGGATGTTCCTTTAAGGCAGCCAATGCTGAACTGATCAGCTGCTTCCCGATGCCAGGTGAAACCTCGAATGGATCTTATGTATATAAACCCAAGGTAATCGTGAAGGGGCATAATCTGGTCACCCTTTTAAGCAATCCAACGGATGCAGCGGCAGTCCTTAATGGGTATTTCGGGCTCATTCAGCAAGAAACCGATGTAAAGGGGAACACGGTATCCACTACCTATAGTGATGGAAGCAATAACCCCACGGTGATGACGCCATACGAAAAGAAGACGGTACGTTGGCCAGCCACCGATACACCGGTCAGCTTTATCCCTCCGCAATATTCGGTAGCGGCTTGCAGCTTTACGGCAAAATTCGAAGATCCTTTCCGGGATGCCGAAGGAAATTTTTATATGTATGAAACAAAGTCATGTAGAGATGGAGATTCGGCAATTACACCCTTCGATTACAACATGCGGGCATATCCGGAATTGGGGTTGGGCTCGTATGTGGCGAAGTATGACCAGAATTACAAGCTGGTATGGCGGGCCCGGACCCGCGGCAATTTGTTCTCCTATACCCTCGTGGGATATGTCACGGATTACAGAGATAACGTCAGTACGATGGTGGTTAACTCCCTGAACCGGACTCTGGTGGCGAAAACGTTATATGTAACACCGGGTTCGTGGGGGGATAGCTACAGTGTCATTAATGATCTGATCGACTTGGATACGGGGGTTGTACAACCGTGGACCGGCCCCGTGTTAAATGGCATGTCCAGTACCCTGAAGGTGGACGCGTGGGGGAATTATACCTCTGCTAATGGCGCGTTCAATATTTTTGGTCAAAATGTGAATCTCAATCGGGCAGGGGGATCTAAATTAGCCGGGAATGTCAACCCATTTGCTCAGTCGTGGACGGAAATTGTGAGCCTCTCCAAATTTTATGAGGAGTTTGTAGGGGATGGATTGCTTCTTAGCGCCCATCAGACCAATAATTTAAGCTCCATGGGCTATAACAACCCGCCCAGCGGTTCAAGTGTATATTGGATCGACAAAGGGCCGGTTGCAGAGGCGGCAGCCATCCAGCCCCGGTACGATTACGGCCAGTTTATGTCCCCGGTTACCGCTGCGGATGCCGAGTTTTCGTTTGGCTTTACGACCGAACAAGTCAAGGTAGACAGCAGCCAGTTCGGATTTTCATTCCGGATGCAGGATCCTACCAATCGGCTTACGGTTGAGTTTGACGGGAACACGGTTTCCCTGAGTAAATACCAATGGGGGAACCGGTATGTACTCGCTTCTAATTCCTACAGCCTCCAGGATAACAAGGATTACAGCGTGAAGATCCGAACGGTGGGGAATAAGGTGAGTGTATGGGTGAACAAGGTGCCCTATTTCGTCGATGTGGCCGACAGTTCATTTTCTAGCGGGCGGTTTGGCCCCTTTTCGGATAAGTCCTTTGTCACGTTCCGGGGGATCTCCCATAAGGTTTACCAGGAAGCCAGCATCTGGGGATCGGACTTTGCGATTCTGGATGAAGCCGCCGGAGTGGCCCAACTGAACTATGACAACATTAACTTCATGGATCCGGAGCATGATCCCATGTCGGGCTCCTTCTTTTGGCAATACACCCATTCGCCGATGTTCTTGAATAATGGAGGCGTGTCGCCGTTAAATGGAAGCAGCTACAGCAGCGGTTTGCCCACTTTTGACCGGGTGGGACGTTGGGAGGTCAGTTTGATGGCCAAGGATGATCCGGCGCCTGAGCCGGGATATCGGTACCCGGACATGACCTTTGACGGCTACCGGAAAAACTCCAACAGCTTCAAACGAACCATCACCGTACACCGCAGACCTGTTAGTGTTCTCAACACGGCTCTAAATGGGAATACGGTGACCTGGAACGACAGCAGCTATGATCCGGACCGGTTCGATATCAACACGGGATATGCGGAGCCGGGGTATGCAGCCAACCGGGGGATTTTTGAAAGAAGGCATATTGCTATCTCTCCAAGTGGGGTCCAGTACAATTATATGGTGACCTCGTTGGATGAAAAGGGTACATGGACATTGGGGCTGCAGGTGAAGGATGAATTCGGGGCCTGGTCTTTCCTCGAAACAGCGCAAGTGGAGGTTGCCAAGAATGCCAACCGGAAACCGTCCGTTATTTTGACCAATCCAGCCGGTACGGAAGACTCGCCCACCTATCTGCCCGTAAATGTAAACCCCACGATCACGTGGACCCGGTCGGATTCGGACCCGGATACCTTGTATACGGCTTATGAGCTCGTAGCGGAAGCTATCTACACCGGAGGTTGGGGAGGGGTAAGCATCAGTGAGCGCATATCCGGTGCAAAAGCGGAGCTGACAAGAGAGGTTAATGGAAGCTTTTTTGCGTCACAGATCTGGGGGAATACGGCCACCAAGTATAGGGTGAAAATTCGGGTGAAGGACGAAACGGAATGGTCAGATTGGAGTAATGTGGGGTGGTTCAGCAGCATTCTGCCACCATCTGCTACCCTGACGTTCCCGTTGGGTACACAAGACAATCCCACTTACGTCCCCACCTTGAGGCCCACGATAACCTGGGACCAAAAAGACCCCAACTCCAACCAGGTTGTGGCACAAGAAATAAATGTATGGAATGAGAACGGGACGTTGTATTCCAATCAGGTGAGGAATGTAGCTTATGCGGATTATGCCAAAACCGCAGACAGCTGGCAGTTGAACACGGATGTACCCATGGGTGCAAAAATGCGTGTAACCGTGAGGGTGAAGAATTCCGCCAATGTGTGGTCGCCATGGTCCAATTCGGGATGGTTTATCACCAACCGGCCACCAGCCGCAAGTATGGCTGTGCCGGATGGATCGGAACATGCGCCGACGATGTTCAATACGCTGCGGCCAACCTTTGTCTGGTACCAAACCGATCCGGACCCGGGAACAGTGTTCACCTACTTCCAGATCCAGGTGACGAATGCGGCGAATACCGTTACGCTTTTGGACTCGGGTGAGTTTTGGCAAAATACATCCGCTGCAACCGGCAGCTGGCAAGCTTCAGCCGATTTACCAGCGGGGCAAAAGCTCCGGGTGCGGGTGAGGGTGTTTGATGGTCATGTGTGGTCGGATTGGTCTGCACAGACGTGGTTTTACATTAACCGGGCGCCGGTTGCAGATTTCGATTGGTCTCCTAAGCCGGTGTGGGAGGGGGATGCTGTCCGGCTGACCAGCCTCTCCTATGATCCCGACGGTGATGCTCTCACCTACCTGTGGCATATTGTGGGTCCGTCGGGCCAGGAGTTAACAGGCAGCTTGCCGGAATGGACAGGGGTGTGGACGGAGCCGGGAGGCTACAGGATAACCCTGACTGTGTCTGATGGCCTTGCGGAAGCATCAGCGCAGAAGACGGTGGAGGTGCTGCCCTTAACCATCGGAGCGGATATTCTTCATACCCCGGAGTGGCTTCAGTACCATGTGGAGCGGGGGCATGAGACTGCACATGCGCCTAAGGATTTTTATGCGGGGGAGAAGCTGCTGCTTCATGTCACCAGCGCTCCGGCGCCTGTCCGCATAGCGGAGGCGTACCTGGAAGCCACGGGGATCGGGGGAGACAGCATCCGGGTAGAGGTCCTGCTGGCCGCTGGGAGCACGCCTGTGTTGTTCCAGGGGGAGCTGTACGATCCGGTGATGGGTTCCTTGGATAACCGGCTGCCCGATGGTTTGCATGAGGTACATTTCCGCCTGGTTTACAGCAATGGAGTCGTGAAGGAAACCGCGGTGCCCTTCCGGATTATCGGGTCGGCATTGGGAGCAGTGGGGGTTCACCGGGTGCAATAAGCGGGTTGTAATTTCAGCACCAACCCTAAAACAAAACCATAAAAAAGGCCAGACCCTTACTTTCAGGGCCTGGCCTTTTTTACGATCCTATGCGGGTGTTTCGTCAATGTCCCATAGCCGGCATACCGTTGTCCTGGCCGTCCTTGGTGACCCGTAGGGTGGCTACTGCGCCTTTGGAGGCATGGTTGAACTGGTGGGTTACAATGGGGTAATCCCCTTCTTCCGTTACGGTTACCTCTACGACAGCTCCGCCACTGGCGGGAAGCATCACGGTTTGCATACCGTATTGGATGTTCCGCGGGTTGCCGTCCAGGTAGACGGTATCGAACATGGTGCCGACGATGTGGAAGGAGGAAACCTCATTAGGTCCGGCGTTGGAGACATAGAAGCGGACCTTGTCGCCTACCTTGGCCAGGAATGGCTTTTCCATCAACCCGTAGTCGTTGCCGTTGAATACCACATACGAAGGCACGCCGTCCTGCATATCGGTGAAGTCATGCTCCTTGTAGAACTCGCTTTGCACAATGGTGTAAGAGCGGTCGATTTCCTGATCCGTAGGATATCCGTCAGTGGGCTCCACGATAATGGTGCCGTACATGCCGTTGGCGATATGGGCCAGCACCGGCTTGGTGCCGCAGTGGTACATGAACACGCCGGGATTATTGGCCGGATAGGAGAAGCTGCCGGTTTCCCCGGGCATCACATCCACAAATTTGGAGCTGGGCGCCGCATGTACAGCATGATAATCCATGGAGTGGGCCAGGGAGGGGTCCAGGTTTTTCAGAGTCAAGTGGAGCATGTCACCCTGCTTGACCCGGAGCACCGGGCCGGGAACCGTTCCGTTGAAGGTCCAGGCATTGTAGTTTACACCCTTGGAGATTTCCACGTTGGTTACCTGGGTGGTCATTTCGATATAAACATCCTTGCCCTCACGGCGGATTACCGGCTCTACCGGAGGCTGGTTCACCTGGGCAGGCTCGACGTCCTGGGAATCGGAGGTGTCCGGGTCTGCGGACAGCCCGGGCCCGCCGACAATGGTGTACAGTCCCACCGACATAAGCAGCAGTCCCGCGGCAAGAAATAGGATTATGGGTTTCATGATTCGGCACATCCTTCCCAATGCCGCCTGTTTATGAGGCAGCCTGATACCTAGAATGTACGCTATTGGGGGCTCCGGCTTTGTGATTCGGGTCACAAGCCGGATAAAATTCTACTTTTCCCGGTCAGGTCTGCCCCATTGCCGCAGCGCCTCCGGATCAGGCAGCAGAAAACCCTTGCGGTCCGCCTCTAGCAGCCCTTCCTTTTTTAGCTGGGCCAGAAGCCGTGTGACGGTTTCACGGGTGGTGCCGATGGTATTGGCCAGCTCCTGATGGGTTACCGGCAGGGAGACGCGGATGCTTCCGTCGGGATGCTCCGCCCCCTGCTTCATGGCGATGCCGAACAGGAAGGAGGTCAGCCGCACTTGGATGTCCTGGCCCGTCAGCTCCTGGAGTTTGGTCTGCAGCTCCTGGATGGTCTGGCTCATCACCCGCAGTACCTTGATTGCCATAGCTGGGGTAGAGGCAATGACCTGCTCGAAGGAGGAGAGGGGCATGGCCAATACCCGGGTATCCATCACAGCCTCCGTTGTAGCCGGGTAGGTAGATAGCAAAAAGAACCCGGTATGCGGGAACATACTGCCGGGCCCCAAAAAATTCACGATCTGCTCGTGTCCCTCCGCATCCGTTTTGAAGGCTTTGACCAGCCCCTCCTGGATGATATAGATGCTTTCCCTGTCACTGCCCTCGTGGAAGATAATCGATTTTTTCTTGAAAAACCGGGGGATCAACAGCTCATCCAACAGACGCAGCTCGGCGTCATCCAATCCACGGAACAGCGGCACATCGGCCAGCTTACGGCGAGACGTTTCCATTACGCATGAACACTCCTTAGGTCCCCTAGAAACCGAGTTGTTGTTTTGCTTCCGGTTTCATTTTATCAGGTGTCCAGGCTGGTGACCAGACCAGATCCACATTTACGTCCGTTACACCGGGCAAACGGGATACGGCATTGCGCACGCCGCCTACGATGGTGTCATGCAGCGGGCAGCCTTGAGTGGTCAGGGTCATCTGGATATGGACCACACCGGCCTCATCCTGCTTCAAGTCATAGATCAGGCCCAAATCCAGCACGTTCACACCAAGCTCCGGATCATAAACGGTGCGAAGCGTCTCTTCTAGCGTTTCCAATGTTGTCATTTGTAAACCCTCCTTAAGGTTAAGATGGTGAACCATTTATCTGGTAAATACCCGCGCCAGGAGCAGCATATATCCCAGGGACAGCACGGACCATACACCTGCGGCAATCTGAACGGCCAGCTCGGAGCCGACGGCAGTACAGCCAAGCAGAGCCAAAGCGGCGGCGACCCAAAGGGATAGGAGTACCTTTACATGGTTTTCCTTCACCAGATCGGCCATCACCGGCGTTTTTTCCTTGCCGACCTTGTCCCCGTATTTCAGCGTCCACCAGAGGAACGGAACAATCTTGGACATATACCCGAGAATCACGGGAGCCAGCCAGTTCCACAGGTACAAGGAAATGACGAAGGCGTAGACGGACTGCTCGGACAGAACAGCCGGATTCCAGATGGCGAATGCCACAAAGGCTAGTGCCGCGCCAGTCAGCAGATAGGTGGACCACACCGCCACCAGAATGCCGTAGCCGGGTGTTTTTTTATGCTTTTTCCGGATAATAAAATGAATCTGCACACAATAGGCGGCCAAGGCCAGCGTCAACAGAACGAGCGCGATCCACTGCATCCATTTGGACAGACCCAAGAGGGAGGAGACCGCTCCGGTCACCACCGCCGCACTCCAGAGGATAAGGGTAAGGCGTGCAGGCTTTTCATTATGTCCGTGGGACAGGAAGAACATGGGCAGCATTTTGTAGCTGAAGCCGGTGATCAGGAGCCCAAACCAGCCAAACAGTCCGAACCACAGGTGGGCTCCCAGCCATTGGTCATGGCTCATACCCAGGAAAGCGAAACGGAAGTTCAAGCCCATACCCAAGCCTGTTAGTCCGGTGAAAAAAAGGAAGGTTACTGCTGCCAACGCACTTAGGGTAATAGGGTTCCACATTTTGACCGTAATCAGGGTAGCAGCGATGTTCCATACGAACAGAATAATGCCGGTAAAAGCAATGGTGGCAAACAAAGCGATCAGGGCCACATTGCCCAGGAAAAAGCCTACCGTTAAACCGGAGAGCCCGGTGAGGAAAAAGGCGTAATGCCATTTTCCCAGCCTTTCGCTGTAAATACTGTGCTGGACGACGACGAATATCAGCTGATAAACCGCCCCCATGGCGATCATGGCGGCAAAGCCCAGCAGCATCAGGTGTGCGGCAGACCAGCCCTCCGGATTCCGCGGGGACAGCCCCGTCCAGCCGGCTCCGGTTGCGACGGATGCAATTTGGAACAGAAGAAACATGGCAATGCCGGTTAAGAGAAACCGCAGAGGGAGCCGGGACGGGCCGGCGGCGGACGGGTTGGATATCACAGGTCTTGCACCTCCTGATAAGCGGAATTATTGCTTGTGGATGGTAACAATGGCGCTGCCGTCAGGCTGGGGCTCGATCTCATGGGGGTAACCCAGGGTTTTGATTTCCTCCAGCAAAAAGGCCGGCACCCGGTCATTATGGATGGTGATGGTATCCCCGGGCCGTGCTTTTTCCAGGGCGTCCATGGTACGGATCATCGGCTTGGGCGGCTCCAATCCCCGGTTATCCAGATGGATGGAGCGGGGGGAACCCCCGGTTTCGTCAGGCAGACTGTCTGCCGACGCAGGACAGCCTTCGTGGGCCTCATCATGCCCGCCGGCTCCCGTTTCCGGAAGCTCATCCTGCTCACCCTCCAGCACAGCGGCATATTCCTTGCGGACAAAGGTAGTGATCCAATGCTCATGCCCGGCTCTGGAGGTGGTGGAGACATATCCCTTCAGCTTCATCAGCCCCAGGAGCGGCAACGGCTTCAGTGTGGCGTGGAGCACCAGCATATCCTGCTTGCCCAGCTCCTTGACAGTTTTCATAATGATGGCGAAAGGGTCGCGTTTATTCTGCAGCTCCTCCCGCACATCCAGCTCAACGCGGTTCAGCTGCGGGAGCTCCTCGGTTTTTTTGGACTTCCAGAAGAACATGGCCTTCAGCTCCCTTAGTTCAGCTTGGTAATGGCAACCCGGTAGGTCTCCGGGCCTTCCTCAACATATTCCCAAACGAAGTCTCCCGGACGTTCAGCCTGGAACTGGTAATAGAGCGGCCGCGGCTCATGGTCGTTGACCAACAGCATGACTTCTCCGGCATCCAAGCCGTCGAAGCATTCAAAAATAGCTTGGTGGCGGATACGCGGCGGGTAGTCAGGGGCGTTGATTATAGCGGCAAAAGAACTCATTGTGAAGTTCCTCCTATCGTTTGGTTGTTGAGGCCAGTATAAGCCGCGGGAGAGGGTGGCTTTGTGATGGGGGTCACAAAGGCGGAAAAACCCACTGCCCCGTTAACTTTTCCTTTTGGCCCAAAAAAGAACCCCTCCCCGCACAAATGGCGGAGAAGGGTCTTGTGTATTGCCCTAGGGTGTGTTTAGCTGCACACCTTAACCCCGGGCGGGGGATTGCCGGCATCAGTAGGGCTGCCACATCAGTTTGCGGGCGGCTGCCAGCCGTTCATTAACCTGCTTCCAGTTCACCACGTTCCACCAATCCTTGATGTAATCGGCCCGTTTATTCTGGTGCTTCAGGTAATAGGCATGCTCCCACACATCCAAGGCCAGAAGGGGGACCACATCCCACTGGGAAAGGTTCTGGTGCTTCTCCGCAGTGAGGATCTCCGTGCGCTGGCTGCGGGGACTCCATACCCAAATGGCCCAGCCGCCGCCCTCCACCTTATCCGCCGCTTCACTGAACTGCTTCTTGAAGGCCTCAAAGCTGCCGAAGTCGGCGCGGATTTGCTCGGCGGCCAGACCTGCCGGCGGACCTCCGGCACCGGGGGCCATAACGGTCCAGAACAGAGTGTGCAAATAATGGCCTGCCCCGTGAAAAGCCAGCTCCCGCTCCCAATGCTTCACCAAACTGAAATCCCCGGAGCGGCGGGCTTCAGCCAGCTTATTCTCGGCATTGTTCAGTCCGTCCACATAGGATTGATGATGCTTGTCGTGGTGAATCCGCATGGTAGCTTCGTCAATATAGGGCTCAAGGGCGTTGTAGGCATACGGAAGCGGAGGCAGGGTGTGTTTGCCGATGGGGACAGGAGCAGCTGCAGGTTCGGCCGGCTGTGATTGCGGGCGCTCGACGGACTGGGGGTCGGAGGCGGTCAAGGCTTCCGACCAGGTTGTGACCCTCTCGGCGTCCTGCCGGAAGGAGAAGGCCGGTGCTGTTTGCCCGGTATAAAATGACTCGGCAGAGCCGGTTAGCTGCTCCGGTGGCGTGGATTGGATAATGTGGCGGATCAGCTGACCCGCGGCCGGGTTGGCCTGAATGGCAGGGTGATACGCCTGCAGTGCCGACAACTGCCCGGTAAAGGTTTCAGTCTGTTCTTGGGCATACCGGTTAAGCTGGCTGATGGTCTCCTGTGCGTAGGGGATGCTGTTCCCCGGAGCATATAACAGCGCCTCCGCCCATTGGGCAGCGGCATATTCCGTCTGGCCCAGCACCGGCTCCCAGCTTCTCAGCCAACTGGCATATTCCGCTTCCAGTCCCGGCGCCAGCTCACGGATTCTCGCGGCATATTCCCGCTCCTTTATTTTGGTGAACCGGATGTCCTCCAGCAGGTAGAGAAAATTCAGATTGTCATCGCTCATGCTCCGCAGCCCTCCCATAATTATGGTTCCTCTTACCAGACTATGTATGGTCATGGTTGGCCTATACTCTCTAGCCGAAGCCTTTACGGGGGGTGGCAGATTGGATATACTTGAAAAAGAAACTGTGTTTCGTATGATGAAACTAGGTGCGGAGTAACAGGCTGTTTCATGTCTGGCTGCGGCTTGTGCATATAGGGGGAGAAGGGTTATGGAGGACAACAAGCTGACCGTCCGCGCAGTGGAGCGGGCGTTGGATATATTGCTTTGTTTTACAGATACGCCGGAGCTCAGTCTAACGGAGATTGCCGCCAGAGCGGGGCTGCACAAAAGCACCGTTCACCGGCTGTTGGCCTCTCTGGAGAACAAGGGCTTTTTGCTGCGTAATCCTTCATCGGAAAAATATCGCCTGGGCTTCCGGCTCTGGGAGCTGTCCGCCAATTTGTCGGCCAGCGACGATCCCGAGGTGGTGCTGCTGCCGGAGCTGGAGCATCTTCGGGATGTGCTGGAGGAGACCGTCAGCCTGTATGTGCGCGACGGGTTGGAGCGGATCCGCATCCAGGCGGTTCAGAGCAACCAGGCCATCCGCCGGGTAGCCCAGGTAGGGGCGCGGCTCCCCTTGTTTGTGGGAGCCTCCAGTAAGGTGCTGGTGGCGTTTGCGGAGCCTGAGGTGCAGGCTCAGGTGCTGTCGTCGCCCACGTGGCCGCCCTCCCTGGACAAAGCCGTTTTCACGGCCCAGTTGGAGGAGGTCCGCAGACAGGGTTATGCCACCAGTGTGGAGGAACGTGAGGTGGGAGCGGCGGCCGTGTCCGTGCCCGTCTACAACCGCTCCCACCGGTTGGTGGCCGCGCTGGCCATCTCCGGCCCCGCTAACCGGCTCCCGCTGGAGAAGATGCGGGAGCAAGCGCCGGTGCTGTTGGAGTTTGCCGCCCGTATGGGCAAGATGCTCAAGTAGCCGCACGGGTGCAGAATAATAACGACATCAGATGTCTGTTATTCTGGTGAAGTCGTCTGGTTTTGGTGAGATACCGACATATTTTGTCTGCTATTTGGGCCGATCCGCCAATTTTACCTGTTATATAAGGCCTTAGCAGACATTTTATGTCGTTATTTCGAGTAAATGAGGCCATGCGAGCATGTTAGCAGACATTTTTTGCCGCTTACACATGCCCTCTCGGATCCCGTTCTATCCAACCAAAGCCCTATATCCTGAAAAAACACCTGCCCCGGCATCTCGCCCCGGAGCAGGTGTTTCTTGATTCACCGCCTGATTTCCGGCGGCGTTATCCTTTACTTCAAATCCTCGATGGAACCGATCTCCATGTAGGAGGGAACCACCAGGCCCAGCTTGGTGCCCTTCAGGTTCACGCCCAGGTCCTCCACCTTGTCCTTATACTTGTCCAGATAGTCCTGGTGGGTGGTGGGCAGCCAGGCTGCGACCATCGCGTCCGCACTGCCGTCGGAGACACCCGCCCACATGGGGCCGGCCTCCACCTGCAGCATTTCGGCCTTAATCCCCAGCCGCTCCTGCAGCACCTGCCGCACCACATTGGTGCTGGCAATCTCCGAATCCCATGCCACGTAAGCCAGCGTCAGCTTTTTGCCGTCTTCCTTAGCCAGGTCCTTGGTCCACACGTCTACCTTGGCAGCGTTATTCTTCACCCAATCCGCCGCGGCTTCCTCCGGCTTTTTACCGTCAATAATCGCGGACATCACCACCGCCATGTCTTCCGCGGTCCACTCGAACCGGTCCAGCACCGCATATGCCGAAGGCAGAGAATCCTTCAGCCCCTTGCGGACAATGGTACGGATTTCCTCATCCTTGCCGAAGGTGCCCTTGGGGTCTTCCAGATACTTCAGCTCATACTTGGCGAACATCCAGTGGGGCGTCCAGCCGGTGACGATAATCGGCTTTTTGTCCTTGTAGGCTTTGTCAAGAGCCGCGGCCATAGCGGCCCCGGAGCCTTCCACCAGCTTCCAATCCTTCAGCTCGTAATCCGTCAGCACCTGGGCGGCCTGCTTCATAATACCGGCTCCCGGATCGATGCCGATAATCTGGTGCTGCACCTGGTCGCCTATGCTTTTGTCACCGGAGGCAGAGCTGTTATCCGAGCAGCCTGCCAGCAGGGCGGCGCCTAATACACCGGCCAGGCAAGCGGTCATCCATTTTCGCGGAAATAAGTTAGTCATCGTTTCTCTCTCCTTTTTGTTCAGAATATCGTTATGCAGATTTTTCGTGAGAAGGCCGTTTTTTGCGTTTCATCAAATATTGAGTCATCCGATCCAGCAAAATCGCCAGCACCACAATGGCTAATCCGGCTTCAAAGCCCTGACCGGTTTTCACCTGGGTCACCGCACGGTACACATCCGCACCGATGCCCTGGGCGCCGATCATGGAGGAGATGACCACCATAGACAAAGCCAGCATGATGGTCTGGTTAACGCCCGCCATAATGGAGGGCAGCGCCATAGGCAGCTGCAGCTTCACCAGCACCTGGGAGGGGCTGGAGCCGAAGGCATTGGCCGCCTCTACCAGCTCCGGGGCTACCTGCCTGATCCCCAGCTCCGTCAGACGGATGGTAGGGGGGACGGCGAAAATCACCGACGCGATAACCCCGGGCACCACACCCAGCCCGAAGAAGGTAACCGCGGGGATCAGATAAACGAAAGCAGGCATCGTCTGCATAAAATCCAGCACCGGCGTCAGAATGCGGCGGACCCGTTTATTTTGGGCACACCAAATCCCCAAAGGAATGCCGCTTATTATGGACAAAAGGGCGGATGTCAGTACCAGCGCCAGCGTATCCATGGTATGGTCCCAATAGCCCAGGTTATAAATTAGAAGAAGACCAAGAAGGGCGAACACGGCGAAGGCCCATTTGCCCAAGTAATAAGCCAGGACAACGACCAGCGCAATCAGGACAAGTGCGGGGGTAAGATGGAGCAAATAGGAGATTCCAGTCACAATTCCTTTGATCAGCCCGGATATGATCGCGAATAATCCAGAGACATGATCGTCCAAAAAAGCCACAAGCGTTTCAATCCATTCATCCAGCGGCAATTTCGGCATGGGCCGTCACCTCCCTGTCTGCGGCAGTCTGTCTGGCCAAGGCTCCAAGCACCGCTCCACGAACAATCACGCCGAGAATTCGTCCGGTTTCATCCACAACCGCTACCGGATATTTTGAGCTGCTGCAAATATCGAACAAATCGTACAGCAGCTGGTCGGGCGCCACTACAGGCACGTCCCGGACTACAATATCCTCCAGCGTGCGCCCGTCCGAAGCGGCATCCGAGGAATCCTCGGCGGTAATCACCCCGATGAGCTTCTTGCCCCGGTCCACGACGAACAAGTTGGAGATGCCCGCTTCCTTCATCAGCTGCAGGCCTACCCGCGGCCCTCTGTCGAGGCCGATGGTTTCCGCACGCCGCATTACCGAGGAGGCGGTCAGCACCTTGGACAGGTTCACATCCTCCACGAACCGCTCCACATAGTCATTGGCGGGGCTCATGAGAATTTCCTCGGGCGTTCCGATCTGCACTACGCTGCCATCCTTCATAAGGGCGATTCGATCCCCGATCCGCAGCGCCTCGTCCAGATCATGGGTAATGAAGATAATCGTTTTATTCATCTTGTTCTGAAGCTCTAGGAGCTCATCCTGCATATCCTTGCGGATCAACGGATCCAATGCGCTAAAGGCTTCATCCATCAGCAGAATGTCCGGATCATTGGCCAAAGCCCGCGCCAGCCCGACCCGCTGCTGCATCCCGCCGCTCAGGGCATCCGGCAGACTGTTGGACCAGGCTTCCAGTCCGACTAACTTAAGCGCTTCCAATGCTTTTTCCCGCCGGGCCTTTTTATCCATCCCTTGGACTTCCAGTCCGTACTCCGCATTCTCCGCCACAGTGCGGTGGGGAAACAGGGCGAATTTCTGGAAGACCATGGCGATCTTCTCCCGCCGGACCCGGCGCAGCTCTTCTGCTCCCATACCCACAATATCTCTGCCGTGAATGCTGACCGTACCCGATGTGGGCTCGATCAACCGGTTTAGAAGCCGGACCAGGGTGGATTTCCCGCTGCCGGAGAGTCCCATGATCACGAAGATTTCCCCTTCGTTCACATCGAAGCTGACTCCGTTCACCCCGACCGTGTGCCCTGTCTCCTTATAGATCCGGTCCTTGGACCATTGCTGATCCAGGAGGGGAAGGGCGGACGCCGGATTTGGGCCGAACACCTTGGTTACATCCCGAACCTCAATAATAGGCAAAAAGCCTCACTCCTTTCCTTCGCGCTTCATGCACATCTCTAAGTGTAAGGAAATTCAAAGGGGTATGTCAACATAAATTTCTGCCAAAACAGTTCATACAGAAAAAACTGTACGGAATAAACTCCTGATTGCTCGGTTATGCTCTATGATCCTCTGGCTGCTGCATCTTTACTTTATGCGGAAGGTTCCATACAATAAGGGTCAGTGAAAGACCGCATTCATGAATTTCGCAGGATAGGGTGACAGTGGCATGGAGCAAGCGGAGGGGCTGCCCCGGGAGCAGCAGGATATTGTCCTTAAGGCCAGGAAGCGGGTTATCGAATCTATCGGCCAGAATATGGATTTATACGGTATCAATCTGTCCATCGGGCATTTGTACGGGCTATTATTCTTTCAGAATAAACCTATGACCTTAGATGAGATGACGGAAGCCATGAAAATGAGCAAAACCAGCATGAGCACCGGTGTCAGGACGCTGGTGGATTTGAAGATGGTGAATAAGGTGTGGGAAAAAGGGGCCCGCAAGGATCTCTATGAGGTGGAGATGGACTGGTTCCAGACCTTCGCCGACTTTTTCTCGCTGAAGTGGCGTAAAGCTGTGGAAATCAACATGCAGGCCCTGCGCAAATCCAGAATAGAGCTGCAGGAGCTGGCCCGGACCAACCCGGGGCAGGAGGAGCTGGAGCGGCTGGTGGAGGAGGACCTGGCCAAAATCAATGAGGCCATCCGTTATTATCTCTGGCTGGACCGGTTTATCGAGGTGCTGGAGACAGGGGCGATCTTTGACCTGGTGCCCAAGGACCTTCCGCAGGAATCATAATATAGAGCACAGCAGCGTTTCGCGGTTACGCGGACGCTGTTTTTTTGTGCTAACGGTCGGCCAATATTCCCGCGCGGTATGTAAAAAATCCGTTTCCGGACAGCGTGGTATGCCATGCACAGGCTACAATGCGGTTATTGCACCGCCATGTCCCTGTATGCGGCCTCCAACATTGCCGGAGTGGTTAGCAGCATGGGCAAACGGGGATACGCCTCCTTAAAAGCCTGATTCTCAATGCCAAAAATATTGAGAACGAGCAGGAGCTGGCCAAGCTGCTTCTTGCATAACTTTACTCCATTTGCCAATAATACCGTAGCGGGAAACACAGGCGGATTGGAGCCATCTATGGAAAAAATAAGCCCATATCAATTGGGAGTTATGATCATCATGTTCGAAATCGGCAGCTCCCCGTTGTTTCTTCTGGCCAGCGAAGCCAAACGGGATGCATGGATTTCCGTGCTGATTGCCATGGTTTGCGGCATGCTGCTGCTTGTTTTCGTCACTCTTCCGATTCAGCGCCGGGAGCCGGATCTGAACCTGATAGACATTTTGTTCCGCTATGGGGGCAAGTGGGTGGGCCATCTTTTTGCGTGGCCGTATGTGATTTATTTTTTGTACAAGTCCGTTCGAAACGTGCGGGAATTCGGGGATTTGATGAATCTTTACCTGCTGCCCCAGTCCCCCCTGGTTGTGGTTATCATCATCATTATGCTCGTGTCTACTTATGCCGTGTATATGGGAGTAGAGGTGTTTTTCCGGGTGACGGAGGTGCTGCTGCCTGTCATTACGGTGATCTATTTTTTTCTGCTGTTTCTCCTTTGGATCGTGGGGGTGATCCAGGTGGACAACCTGCTTCCCATTATGGAGGAGGGCCTCCGCCCGGTTGTGGACGCGGCACTTCCCGAGGTGGTGTCTTTTCCATTCGGCGAAATGGTGCTGTTTCTGATGTACTGGCGGTTCGTCAATGAGAAAAAAAAAATAATTCCGGCCACGTTGATTTCGTACAGCATGGCCGGGTTGTTTCTGGTGTTTACCAATGCATTGATTTTAAGTATCCTGGGTCCGGAATTGGCTGGAATTGGGGGAATTCCTCTCATGATAGTGGCCAGCCTAATCCGCATCACTCAATTTTTGGAGCGGATGGACCCCCTTGTGGCCATTTTGCTGTTTATCGGGGTTTGGGTAAAACAAACTGCTTATTACTTCGGGGCGGCTATGGCCTTGGCCTCAATCTTCAAAACGTCTTACAAACGCATGACTCTCCCTGCAGGTGTGGTCATCTTCATCGGCTCATTACTATTTGGCTCCTTTATGGAGCAAATCCGCTTCGGCTTTGAATACAACGTCAAATACCATTTTCCCATTTTTCAAATCGTGCTGCCGTCGCTGCTGCTGCTTTTTATGCTCATCCGCAAAAAGGGAAAAAAGGATACTACCATAGCCGGTCAGTCTTAACCTCCAGCCGTACGGAAAAAAGGCCTCTTATCATTGCGCTGGGCAATGGCAAGAGGCCTGTTGGCATTGAATAGTTCTAGTCTGCATGCTGAGCAGTGACGGCGGTAAAGTCCGAAGCGAGGTATGTCGCCAGCTCTACCTTAGAAATCACCATCGGATACATCATGTCGGGATTGGGCGGGGTCAGCTTGTAGCGGATGACCGCTTCCTTGTCCCCGGTAAAATCAATGCTGGTAATCACAGCTCCATAACCCGGATGGGGTACTTGGATCGTGACGGTGGCCTTGTTTACGCCATCAGCGGCCTTCTCCAGGGCTACGGAAGCTTCGCTCCATACAACAGGAGTATCCACGGCCGGAGCAGAGGTCGCTCCAGGAACGGGAGTAGCCCCAGGCACGGAGGCCGGAGTGCCGGCAGGTGTGGCTGCCGGAGTAGGCTCAGGCGAAGAGGTGTGATCCGTATGTTTGGCTACGAAGGCTCTTGCCTCGTACAACCAATCCGCCGCTTCGGAACGGGTAATGCCCGCCTTCGGCCGGAACTGGGATTTGTCATCCAGCTTGGTGATCTTCATGTTCAAAAGCGTCTGAATGCTGCCGGATGCAGCCGGGTCAACGGCATTCTCATCCGCCAGGATGTTGTACAGCTCAATGACCGCATAATCCCCCTTCTGCTGCAGGGCTTTATGAAGAAGCACGGCAAATTGCTCACGGGTCAGCTGGCTGGACGGGTCCACGTTTTGGGGAACCTCCAGTTTATTGTACTGGGCGATAATGAAATCCTCGGCGTACCAAGCATCATCCGGCACTTGGGTGTAATAATCGCTGGCCTTGGGAGCCTTGAAGAAGCTGATATGGGCAAGGCTCAGATCCAAACCCTTCACCAGGAGCCGGATGCCCTGATCATAAGTTAAGACTTCCTTAGGCGCGAAACGGTCGCCGTCCATTCCGGAAAGAACACCATCCTTACGCAGGGATTCAATCTTGGTTTGGGCGGGATCCTGGGCAATATCGCTGAAAGCAAGAGCGGCAGACCCTCCCAGCATAGCGGCAGCCAACACAACAACGGAAATTCGTTTGGTTAATTTATTCAAGGGAATCACCTCCAGCCTTACAGACGCCTTCAAGCTCAAAAAGGTTGCAGCAGCGGCCCTGCCTGCCAAACCGACTCATCCATGCCAACTCGTCGATACCGACCCATACATGCCAACTCGTCGATACCGACCCATACATGCCAACTCGTCGATACCGACTCATTCATGCTGAATTCATTCATACCAGATTACCTATTCTGCAGTTGCAATCTTTTTAGCTATTCCCTTTTTTCTGCGAATGCCACCAGATGGCCGTCGGGATCAGTTCCGTACGCCACATAGTCCCCCCAGTTTCGGACCGCGCCTGCACTCACCTGCCTGCCTCCAGCAGCTTCCAAGCGGTCATAATAGGCATCAGGTTGTTCCACATACAAATATACTTCACTCCGCGGCGCCCCACCTGCATGTTGCGGATGCGGAATCCGTCCTTCAAGAATTCTCGAGATTCCCTCCTCCGGCATAAGCCCGAGCCGGGCCGTTTCGGAAATCGCAAACTCCGTCATCCCCGGCACATCCAAAGAAGGCTCAATACCCAGAAGCTCCCGGTAAAAACTCCGAGACTTCCCCTGATCTTTAACAAACAGAATAAAAATCGCATGTGTATCCCGCAAAATCCCCACCGTTCCATCCTCCAATATATTTAATGATTAACTTCTACGTAGTTCTATTCTACAAAGATAGTATAGAGGCTGTCCCCACTTTCTTCCATCCACCACCAGCCCCAAGGAAATCTCAAAATGAATCCAACCTTCGGTCTCCAATCTTCCCCCTTTCTTGAATATCACTTGCACCTCCTTATCGTCCACTCTCCCCTTCGCTCAGGAAACAGGAATGTAAAGTGGGAGGAAGCATAAAACAGGGGGAGGAGTATTAAACACCGGATTCATCCATGCTGGTCTGGACAAATATGGGGAAGCTTGATGTATGACAAAATAAATGAACCTATGTAAATAGGAAATGTGCAAATGATTATGTGAAGGCTTCGTGATTGCGTGTTTAGGAAAGCTTTGTATCATTCATGCTAACCTGGCCTCTTTAATGTGAATTGGAAGTAGCAAAGAAGTTGCCTGCGCCGTTTTCGCACATCAAGGCGTGGACCGTACCCGCTGAAAGTGGAAAGATAGCCGATTTCAATCAATGAGGGACAGGATAGATGGCAGAGAGGGATTAGGCAGTCTTCGCAGAGCGGTAAATGATTTAGTAGGAATAGCAGATCGGGCGGGCACACATAAGGCTGATTTCATGGAATGGGTTGCGTCCTGCCAGTACCAAATTCATGCGGCAGCAAAATTCATTCAAGTACCGCTGCCTGTACTTGGAGCCTATTCCATGGAAGGTGCTGTTCAGCCATTCTGCGGTCTGACGCACTAGAGACCAGCCCTTTTTTAGCTTGCGGGGACCATAACGTTTGCATTCGAGAGAGGAAATCTGATCCTCTGGTGCGAGATGAAAGCTGCGAAAGTCCGCAAAGGTTTCAGCGGAGGGCTGGCCGCCTTCATAATTACTGGAAGATATGGCTTGCATGCGTACACGTGCCGGCTTGCCCTCCGGTGTAAGGGAAAGACCAACAAGAACGGATGGGGTAGTGGGAGCAACAAAAAAGCCGATGCCCGCCTCCCAAAGAGTCAAGGTGGCGCCGTGAATCTGTACCTGTCCGGAAAGCGGAGGCAGATTCTCGTCATGGGACATGGCTTGCCGAATCGCATGCAGCATACTCCATGCGGTTTTGTAGGTAACATGAAGAAGATGCTGCAAAGCAACGGCGTTGATACCTCTGTGCGGGTTAGATATATAGTAAATGGCTGTAAACCATTTGGTTAAAGGGGTGCGGGATCGTTCCATGAGGGTGCCTGCGGTCAGCGAGGTCTGATGCTTGCAGCATGAGCATTCATAGAGAGGCTGCCTCCGCGTATTGATGGTATATGCATGTCCATGACCGCAATATGGGCATCGGAATCCCTTGGGCCATTTAAGTTGAAAAAGGTACTCTGAACATTCCTGCTCCGATGATAGAAGCTGCTCCCAAAACACCTGATCCTCTGATGGAACTGGTTGAGGAGTGATATGCAAAGCATTGTTTGGTTCCGGTATCACAACGCTGCAGGAACACATCCGGCCGTCCCTCCTTCCTTCAGATGGAACTTATAACCATATTATAACGAACATTTGTTCTTATTTCAAGCATTTTTTGGAGTGTGATTCTATTAGTTTTCTGGTAGTTGGAGCCTTTTAAAGTAGAGTGAGGTGGATATGAAGCAGTAGTTCAAAAAAAGGAGCGGATTCCAAGTAAGGAGAGATTTAAAGCATAATGCGATTAAAGTAAGATGTGATTCAAAACAAGAGGCGATTCAAAACAAGGTGCGATCAAAGTAATTGCGATCAATGTAAGTTGTGATTTGAGGTAAGATGCGGTTCAAGGTGAGATAATTCATATTAAGTGCGATTCGAGCAAGGTTGATTCGAGTAAGGGGCGATTCGAGTAAGGGGTGATTCTAGGCAAGCTAAGATTCAGAGTTGATGTGGTTCAGCAGTGATATTTTTTGAGATCCTGAGGGAAGGGGATAGTGGACGATAAGGAGGCTAAAAGCAATATGGGGCGTGCCGAAGGGTGTGGGGAGACCCAAAAAATCTGGTAAGCCTTCACAAAAGTGCCTTGCTTGGAACGAACATTCACAGTTAGGTGACGGATCAGTGGAGACGGTGTGGCGGTGTGGCGGTGTGGCGATGTAGCGATGGATTGATAGTTTGATGGTTGGTAAGCAGTGGGGAGCGACGGATTGAGATAAGCGGGTATGAATAAACCGACCCCCACTAGAGAGTGGAGGCCGGTTGATGAAAAGATGCAATTTGTTTACGCCATTAATTGACGAAGGACGGTTTGAAGGATACCGCCGTTGCGGTAGTAGTCCACGTCCACCAGACTGTCCAGGCGGACGGCCGCGGGGAAGGTGAAGCTGCTGCCGTCGGTGCGGACCGCGGTAACAGTGACCTGCTGGCCGGGCTGGATATCATCGCTTAACCCGGACACGGAGAAGGCTTCGGTGCCCGTGATGCCGAGGCTCTTCCAGTCGGCTCCTTCCACAAATTGCAGAGGCAGCACACCCATACCTACCAGATTGCTCCGGTGGATCCGCTCGTAGCTTTCCGTGATGACGGCCTTGACACCGAGGAGCAGGGTGCCCTTGGCGGCCCAGTCCCGGGAGCTGCCGGTGCCGTATTCCTTGCCGGCAATAACCACCAGATTGGTGCCGGTTTCCTGATATTTCATGGAGGCGTCATAGATGGACTCCACCTCGCCTGTTGGCAGATAGGTGGTAACGCCGCCCTCTGTGCCCGGGGCTACGGCATTGCGGATGCGGATGTTGGCAAAGGTGCCCCGCATCATCACCTCATGGTTGCCGCGGCGGGAGCCGTAGGAGTTGAAGTCCTCCCGCTTGACGCCATGGCTGATGAGATATTTGCCCGCGGGAGAATCCGCCTTGATGTTCCCTGCCGGGGAAATATGGTCGGTGGTGACGGAGTCGCCCAGCAGCGCCAATACCCGTGCGCCTCCGATATCCTCGATATGACCCGGCTCAGCGGCCAGATCCTTGAAGAAGGGAGGCTCTTGGATATAGGTGGAGGAATCATCCCATTCGTAAAGCTCGCCCTCTGGCACCTCGATGGCATTCCAGCGCTCGTTGGCATTGAAGACGTTCTTATATTTATCCCGGAACATGGCAGGATTGAGAGCAGTCTTTACCGCTGCCTGGATTTCCTCATTGGTGGGCCAGATGTCCTTCAGGAACACCGGGGTGTTGCTTTTATCGTAGCCGATGGGCTCGTTTGTAAGATCGATGTTTACGGTTCCCGCCAGGGCATACGCTACAACCAAAGGCGGAGAAGCCAGGTAGTTGGCCTTCACCTGGGCGTGGACCCGGCCCTCGAAGTTCCGGTTGCCGGAGAGGACGGCGGCTACTGTCATGTCGTTGTCAGCGATGGCCTTGGATACTTCATCCGGCAAGGGTCCGCTGTTGCCGATACAGGTGCCGCAGCCGTAGCCGGTCACGTGGAAGCCAAGCTCCTCCAGGGCAGGAAGCAGTCCGGCGTTTTTCAGGTATTCGGTGACCACCAGGGAGCCGGGGGTCAGGCTGCTTTTGACGTAAGCGGGTTTGGTCAAACCGCGCTCCACGGCTTTTTTGGCGACGAGGCCTGCGCCCAGCATCACGCTGGGGTTGGAGGTATTGGTACAGCTGGTGATGGCGGCGATGACGACGGCGCCGTTGCGCATGAGGGAGCTTTTGCCGTCCGGGGAATAGATGGTAGCTTCTTCCTCAATCAGCTTTTTCTCCGGCAAGCCGTAGCCGCCCTTATCTACAGGCGCCCGTACGATGGCGTTGTATGCTTCCTTCATGCGGGACAGCTCCACACGGTCCTGAGGACGTTTGGGTCCGGCAAGGCTAGGCACCACGGTAGACAAATCCAGCTCGATGGTGTCGCTGAACACCGGGTCGGGCGTGCTGTCCGTGCGGAACATGCCTTGTGCCTTGTAATAGGCCTCCACGAGGGCGATTTGCTCCTCGTCCCGGCCGGTCAGGCGCAGGTAGTTCAGGGTTTCGTCGTCCACCGGGAAGAAGCCGACGGTGGCTCCGTATTCCGGGCTCATATTGGCCACGGTAGCGCGGTCCGCCAGGCTCATGCCGGATAAGCCGGGGCCGTAATATTCCACAAATTTGCCTACGACGCCTTTTCTGCGGAGCATCTGGGTGACGGTCAGCGCCAGGTCTGTGGCGGTGGCGCCTTCAGGCAGGCTGCCGGTGAGCTTGAAGCCGATGACATCCGGTGTGACGAAGTAGAGAGGCTGGCCGAGCATGCAGGCCTCCGCCTCGATACCGCCTACGCCCCAGCCGACGACACCCAAGCCGTTGATCATGGTGGTGTGGGAATCGGTGCCCACCAGGGAGTCGGGATAAGCGACCAGCTCGCCGTCCACATTCTTCACGGCGGTGACGGACGCCAGGTATTCCAAATTGACCTGATGGACAATTCCGGTACCCGGAGGCACGGCGCGGAAGTTATCAAAGGCGGTTTGCGCCCAGCGGAGGAACCGGTAACGCTCTTCATTGCGCTCAAACTCCACCTTGGTATTATATTCCTCCGCTTCCTTCGAGCCGAAGGCATCCACCATGATGGAGTGGTCGATGACCAGATCGACAGGAACTAACGGGTTGATTTTCCTCGGGTCGCCGCCGGAGGCCTTCATGGCTGAACGCATGGCTGCCAGATCCACAACAACAGGCACGCCGGTAAAGTCCTGCAGCACGATACGCGCCGGGATGAAGGGGATTTCCTTATTGGCATCACGTCCCTCCGCCCAACCGGCGATTTGCTTCACATGCTCTTCTGTAATGGCGCGCCCGTCAAATTGGCGGACAGCGGCCTCCAGCAGCACCTTGATGGAGAAGGGGAGACGGTCGATGCTTCCGAATTGTGCGGTTAAGGCGGGCAGATCGTAGTAAGCGTATTCCTTGCCACCTGCGCTGAGCTTCTTTTTGACGGAATAACGGTCCTGATAAGCCATGATAGTTAACCTCCTTAGTTTCATCTAATGAAACTTTATTTCAAAATTTCGTTACCTTTAGTATAGCTGGTTTCCTGCGGTTCGTAAATGCCAAATTGCCCCGTTTCCGATTCATGAACCCTCTCCAACTGTCATATATTGTACCTGACAACTTTCAAGACAGGAGGAGACCGGCATGAGCTGGAAGCTGGCGTTATACGATTTCATTCATGCGCGCAATCAGGCGGAAACGGACTATGACACCGGTCCGCTGCGTCAATTGACGGCAGACGGAGAATTCCTGCGGCGGATGGAAGCGCGGCAGGAGCGCCGCAGGTTTCAGCATCTGATCCGGGGGTTTGTGCCGGTCCGCTCCGAGATCCGGTTGGCGGTGAAACGGGTGGAAACCTCGGACCGGGAAGCAGTTCTCCATATCCGTCTCTCCCAATCCTTCCAGGGGAGCGTGGGCAGCCGGACCTTGACAGAGAACAGCTGGTGGACGGAGTGTCTGACGTTTGCTTTTGCACGGGAGGGTATCGCCGTATTGCAGCGTGTGGAGCAGTCCGCCCTTGACGACCGTGACGACCGGCTGGGGTTGTTGCCCGAGATGGCCGAGGAAATCCGGCAGAAGGTTCCGCCTCCTTTTCTCAAACAAGGCCTGCAAACCTCTCCCCGCAGCAAAGGCACCTATAACCGGCAGTTGGCCGTGGAATATGCCGAGAAGTTCTGGGAAACTCCCAACCCCGCTTATTTAGCCTTTGAAGTGGACTGCTCCAATTATGTCTCCCAGTGCATTCTGGCGGGAGGCCACTATATGGATTATACCGGACGCCGGGAGGCGGGATGGTGGTACCGGGGCAGAAGCGGCAGCCAGGAGCTGTGGAGCTACAGCTGGGCGGTAGCCAATGCCCTGCAGCTGTATCTGGGTGGCAAACGGAGCACCGGCCTCCGTGCGGAGGAGGTGGGTTCCCCCAAGGATCTGGAGCCGGGGGATGTAATCTGCTACAGCTGGAACGGGGACGGCCGTTACGGGCACAGCACCGTGGTGACGGATTTTGATCCCGACGGCATGCCGCTGGTGAATGCCCATACGGTTAACTGCCGCCACCGCTATTGGGACTATAGCGATTCCTATGCATGGACCGAAGCAACCAAATACCGGTTCTTTCATATCCTGGGACCGTGAGCCGTTTCATATCCAGCCTGAACGAAAGAAGGGTCGGCCTTGAGTGATGCAATGCGTATCGGAGTGATCTATATCCGCAGTCCGGATAAAGCGGAGCGGCGGCTGCGCAAGCTGGCGGCCAAAAATATGGCAGAGCTTTTCCAGGCGGAGGGGTATGCCGCGGTAATAAAAGAGCTCCCCGCCGAACATGCGCAAGCCGGAACCGGAAGCTGCTCCGAGGCGGATGTGCTGGTGGCTGCAGGCGCCCACAGCAAGCGGGAGCTGTGCCGTTTAGCGGCTTATGCGGAGCTTCTGGGTTTGGTTGCGGCGGGGTTGGACCCGACGGGGGCAGTTCTGGGGGCCGACCGGGTGCTTCTGCGCAGGCTGCTGGCGGGGGAACGGGTTCCCCAAAGCCTCTTCCGCACTTTTACCCGTTCCCAATGGGAGCAGGATTCCGCTTATTTTCTCATCGAAATAGAAATGACTCTCGGTTATCCCTGCCGGATTGGGCCTCCGGAGACCAGCTGCGGCCGGGATGCGGTGCTGGTCGCTACCCGCGAGGAGCTGCAGGCGGCAGTGGAGGAGGTATTCCGCAAAGCCGATCGGCTTTTGGCGGAGGAAACCGTTAAGGGACGGGTATATGCTGCCGCCTTAGGCGGAGGTAAGGAGGCAGCGGATATAGCCGTGATGGAGCTGGGCGGGGTTGTGCCCCCCGCGGAGACGGGATATAAGCCTCCCGCCGGAAGCCAGTTAGAGACGGAGGTAAGAAACGCTTCCCGGCGCGCTTTTGCCGCATTGCAGGCCAAGGGACCGGCAGTGCTTTACTTTGTAACGCCTGATGGACATAGCAATGTGCTGCTGACGGATGCGGATTTATGCCCGGAGCTGGGACCGGAGGGTGTTCATGCTGCCGTCTGGCGGGATGTCGGTACTCCCGACGGAGAGAGGCTAAAGCGGCTGGTCCATGCTGCCTGGAAGCAAGCGGCCAAACCGGCCGGCTTGACTGGGGATTAAGCAGGATCTGCGAGAGGCCAGGCCGGGTAATTGCCTGCAAATTATGGTATTCTTAAAGGAAAACCCCCTTTAGGAGGAGCACGATATGGGATTCTCTACGGAATTTAACTCGGTATGTAAATTTAAAAATGAGCAGGAGCTTCACGATTTGCTGGAATATGGCAAGTGCAAGATGGTGAAAACCGGCTTCCGCGTGTACCCTACCGGCCAGAAGGTGATTGCCTATACCCCCCAGAACCAGGCTATCGCCATTGTGAAAATTACAGCCTCCATTGCCGAAATTAATTTTCAGGGCAAAGAGGTGACGCTGGTAGAGATGGATCTGCTCCGCAAGCTGACGGAGGAGGAGGCCAGAGTGCAGACCGCGCTGGCTTACGAAATGTTTTTTGGAGATAAACAATAAGGATGATTTCGGCAGGTGGAGGGAAGGCTATCCATATATGGAAACCGACTATTTGCCGGGAGTGAATCGCTTGTGATTGTTCGTTTTGGTTATGTGGCCATGTCCACTGTTGTATCCCAGGCTTCCCCCTCCAAAACAATGACCGCCACCGTCTTCGCTAAGTTGGGTGACCGGGAAGCCGCCGTCCGCAAGCTGGAGCGTATCGCTGCGGAGAATCTGCACAATACCCTTCGGCTGCTCCGGCATAACCGGGCCAGCGATATTCATCTGTACCGGTTTTCCTCCAAGCTGATCCCGCTTGTGGGCCATGGGCTGCTTGCGGGCTGGGATCCCTTCGCGGCATTGTCGGAGTCCTTCGCCGAGGTAGGGGAATATGTCCGTTTGCACCGGATGCGGACAAGCTTTCATCCCGATCATTTTACGGTGCTGTCCACCCCGCGGCAGGATGTGCTGGACAATTCGGTAGCCGATCTGATGCGGCATCATACCATGCTGGAGGCCATGGGCCTAAACCGCAACGCCAAGTGCAACATCCACGTGGGCGGCAGCTACGGGGACAAGCAGGCGGCGGGGCAGCGGTTCACGCGCAATTTTCTTGCTCTCCCGCAGCAGGTGCGGGAGCGGGTCACCCTGGAGAATGATGATAAAACCTTCACCGCGGAGGAAACCCTGGCCATTTGCGAGGAGGTGGGGGCCCCCATGGTGCTGGATCTGCATCATCACATGGTGAACAATGACGGGGAGAAAGCAGCTTCCCTGTGGCCCAGAATCCTGCGGACATGGGAGGGTGCAGGGACACAGGAGCAGGATGCGCTGGGTTTGCCTGCTCTTCCGCCGAAGATCCACGTGTCCAGCCCCCGCGAGGGCAAGGATATCCGCGCTCATGCGGATTATGTGGAACGTGGTCCGCTGCTGGAATTCATGCGGGAGATTGCACAGGACACACCTGCCTTGGATGTGATGCTGGAGGCCAAGATGAAGGACGGGGCGCTGTTCCGTCTTATGGAGGATCTGGCAGGAGTGCAGGGAGTCCGGCAGGTGGATCAGGCCACTGTGGAGCTGTGAAAAAAGGAATACGGGATAAACGCTTGGCCGGACGCGGTCAGGCGTTTTGCTTTTGGGCCGGCAATAAATCTCAAAAAAAGTGTTAGCGCTTCCGTGCAGATATAATACAGAAGTTTTAAAAAGGTATAACAGTTATAGTGGATAGGAGTTATGTGCATTTTTTCACAAGTAAAAACCAGCCTTTTTAGTTAAAAGTGACAAATTTTTGACGGAAACAAGAAATTTTAATCAGTATAACAAATGAATTTTTTCACAATGTAGGAAAACGGTTCAACTTGTGGAATTGGTGAAATATGGTGATAGCGGGGGAGAATTTCAGATGTGAAAATCAGCGTTGGCTACTATTGCAAGCGCTATCATTTTTGGAATGATTCTAATCGGAGGTGCGTCAGATTGCTTCATGTGGTGGTTTGTGTCAAGCAGGTGCCCGACAGCAGGGAAATCCGGATTGATCCCAAGAACAATACCCTGATCCGCCAGGGAGTGCCGAGCATTGTGAATTTCTATGATATGCACGGGCTGGAGGAAGCGCTGCGGATTAAGGATGAGCTGGGGGCACGGGTAACGGTGGTGACCATGGGTCCGCCCCAGGCAGAGAAGGGCTTGAAGGAATGTATTTCTCTCGGAGCCGATGAGGCTGTGCTGGTGACGGACCGGGCTTTCGCCGGGGCGGATACGCTGGCTACCTCCTATGTGCTGGGAGCGGCCATCCGGAAGATTGAGACGGCTTGGGGACCGGTGCACATGGTGTTCTGCGGCAAGCAGACTTTGGACGGAGATACGGGGCAGGTGGGGCCGGGTGTGGCATGCCGGTTGGATATGGACCAGCTCACTTATGTCTGCAAGGTGGATAAGGTGGATGAGGAAGCGGGACGGGTGCGTGTCCACCGGCAAATGGAGGATGGTGTTGAGGTGGCGGAAACCTCCATGCCCGTGCTTTTTACAGTGCTTAAGGAGCTGAACCGCATCCGCCGGGCGACGCTGCCGGGTATGGTCCGGGCGGCGCGATATAAGCCCGTAATGTGGACCATGGCGGATTTTCCGGAGATGGACCGGACCAAAATCGGACTAAAGGGGTCGCCCACCATTGTGGGCCGCACCTGGGTTCCGGAGATCAAGAAGGCCAATACGGTGCAGATTGGCGGCGCTACACCGGAAGCCCAGGCGGAGGAAGTGGCCGGGAAGCTGTGGGAGGGCGAGCTGCCCCGCAGGCTGGGATGGATATAAACATCCCCCAAAAGTGAAGGGATGCTCTGATGCTGATTCCGGGTACTTTTGGGGGAGCCCCCATTAAAAAGCGTAAAAGAGATTTATGCTCCGGCCACGGGGCAAGAGGAGGCATGAAGAATGAGTGAGGAACGCAAAGCCGCCCAGGAGCAGGATTGGTCTGCCTACCGGGGCGTTATGATCGTCATCGAGCACCGGCGCGGTGAGGCTAAGAAGGTCTCCTGGCAGCTGCTAGGGGAAGGGCGGAAGCTCGCTGATAAGCTGGAGACTTCGTTGTTGGCGCTGGTCATCGGCCATGATGTGGAGCATCTGGCGGCGGAATCCATCCGCTACGGAGCCGACCGTGTCTACCTGTGCCAGGCGCCAGAGCTGCTGGATTACCGGACCCGCCCGTACAGCCGGGTGTGCTTGTCGGCTATCCACGAGATCAAGCCGGAGATCGTGCTGTACGGCGCCACCGCCACCGGCCGGGACCTGGCGGGAGCCATCGCCACCCATCTGCCCACAGGGCTGACGGCAGATTGCACGGAGCTGGATGTGGAGCCCCATCCCTCCCGGCTTCTGATGGCAAGCCGTCCGGCATTTTCGGAGAAGATGATGGCCACCATCCTCTGCAAGCAGTACCGGCCCCAGATGGCCACCGCCCGGGCGGGGGTGTTCCAGGCCTTGGCGCCGGACCCGGAGCGGACGGGCGAGGTGGTGCATCTGGAGGTGCGGGAGGATTATTCCAATACAGCCGCCCAGGTCATCGCCTTCCTGGAGGAGAAGAGCAGCGTCAATCTGGAGGAGGCGGACATTATCGTGGCTGGCGGCCGGGGACTGGGCGGAGCAGAGGGTTTCAGCCTTCTGCGGGAGCTGGCAGAGGTGCTGGGCGGAGAGGTTGGCGCTACCCGTGCCGCAGTGGACGCGGGCTGGATCACCCATGAGCACCAGATCGGGCAGACGGGGCATACCGTGCGTCCCAAGCTGTACATTGCAGCAGGGATCTCGGGAGCAGTTCAGCATACGGTGGGTATGCAGGGCTCCGACGTGATTATCGCCGTGAACAAGGATCCTCAGGCGCCGATATTCCAGATTGCACACTATGCCATGGCAGGGGATCTGTTCCAGATCATCCCGGCGCTGATCCGGGAGTTCGCCAAACGCCGGGGTGCGGTGCTGACGTCAACGGATGCAGCCGCTTCGCCGCAGAGTGTGGCGGCCCCGGAAGCAGGCATCCCGGATGAAGCAATGACCCAAACAGCAGCGGGAAGAGGGGTATAGGCGGCCATGAACGAAAAATTCGATGCGATAGTGGTCGGCGCAGGACCGGCCGGGAGTTCGGCGGCGCTGACGCTGGCCAGAGCGGGGCTGAAGGTTGTACTTCTGGAGCGGGGCGAATACCCCGGCGCCAAGAATGTATTCGGAGGCGTTCTGTACCGGCAGCAGATTGAAGAATTGGTGCCAGGTTTCCTGAACGAAAAGAATCCGCCTGTGGAGCGGCATATTGTGGAGCAGCGGATTTGGATGATGGGCAAGGAATCAGCCGTCACCCTGGGCCACCGGAATGAGGCATACAAGACGCCCTTTAACTGTTTTACCGGCATTCGTGCCAAGTTTGACCAATGGCTGGCGGAGAAAGCGGTGGAGGCGGGGGCCATTCCCGTCTACGAAACAGCAGCGGTAGATGTGATCCGCCAGGGCGATAAGGTGGTAGGCGTCCGCACCGACCGGGAGGACGGGGACCTGTATGCGGATGCGGTGATTATTGCCGACGGCGTGAACTCCCTTTTGGGCAAAGCGATGGGTGTGCACCGGGAATGGAATCCCGATGAGGTTTCACTGGCGGTGAAAGAAATTATCATGCTCCCCCGCGAAAAAATCGAGGACCGCTTCGGTCTCGAAGGAGACGAAGGAGTCACTGTGGAGTTTATGGGCGAAACCTCCCGGGGCATGGCGGGAATGGGCTTCATGTATACCAACAAGGAGTCCATCTCCATTGGCATCGGCGTGATGGTGAACCACCTGCGGCAAAGCGGCGCCAAGCCCCATGAGCTGCTGGAGGAGGTCAAGCGTCATCCCTCCATTCGCAAACTGATTCAGGGCGGGGAAGTGAAGGAATATGCGGCTCATCTGATTCCCGAAGGCGGTTACCATTCCATCCCCCCGCTCTCCGGCAGCGGCTGGTGCATTACCGGCGACGCCGCCCAACTGGTGAATTTTGTCCATCGGGAGGGAACCAACCTGGCTATGGTCTCCGGCAGGCTGGCGGCGGAGACCGTCATCAAGGCCAAGGAGAAAGGGGATTTCTCTGCTGCTTCCTTAAAGCAGTACGACAATGCCATGAAGAGCAGCTTCCTCATGAACGACCTCAAAAAGTACAAGGGTATGCACAGCCTGCTGAAGGATTTTGACCCGTCGCTTCTGTTTGGGGACCTGCCTCGGGCCATCAACGAGGCTGCTTACGAGATGTTTCTGGTGAACGGGGTTACCAAGGCGGAAAAACAAAAGAAAGCCATCCGTCTGGTGAAGCAGGCGGCAGGCGGCACAATGAATCTGATGAAGCTGGGAGCCAAAGGCTGGAGGGCGATAAACGGATGAGCACCCAAACCATGACCGATAAGCTGTTTACAATCCGCTACAAATGCGATGATGTATCCCACTTAGCCATCAAGGATGAGGCAGTCTGCGCCAGATGCGCCGGCAAAAGCTGCAACAGCTTCTGTCCGGCGGAGGTATACAGCTGGGATGAGGCAGCCAAGACCAATCACGTGGCCTATGAAAATTGTGTGGAATGCGGCACCTGCCGGATTGCCTGCGCCTCGGACAATGTGGCTTGGGTTTATCCGAAGGGAGGATATGGGATATCATACCGGTTCGGCTAAATAAAGTTAATTATACGCTATGAAAAAGAGGCTGCTCCGCTGGCAGGTAATCCTGCCTTGGAACAGCCTCTTTGTTCATCCAGTCTATGTTTTCACATTACTGGATAAAGCCTGTTTTTTCCAAGATGCGCTTCAGAATCACAGCTGCTTCTGCGCGGTTGGCGCTTGCTGCCGGATCCAGCTTGTTGGAATCTGCGCCTTGGGACAGACCCAGCTTAATGACAGCTCCTGTTTCAAGCTGTGCCCAAACCAGATCCTCGGCATCCTCGAAGCGGGACAGGGTTGTAGCCAGCTCGATGACGCTGAAGTCTGCTTGGCCGCCTGCAAACCGGTAAGCGCGGTAGGCCAAGGCCAGCAGCTCCTCGCGGTTGATGAAGCGGTCCGGACGGAAGGTGCCGTCCTCGTAGCCTTCGATCAGACCGGCATTTTTGGCGGCGAAGATATATACCGCATGCCATGCCTCGGGGTCCACGTCAGGGAACTCGCCTACGGCAGTCTTCGGAGGTACGGTCAGGCCAAGGCCTTTCACCAGGAGGGCTGCGAACTCAGCGCGGGTCACCCCGCGGTTGGGCTCGAAGCTGTTGGCGGCGGTGCCTTCAACAATTTCTCTGCCGTTCAGCAGCTTGCTGGCCAGCAGTTCAATGTCCGTTTCCGCCCAGTGACCATTCAGGTCAGCGAAGACGGTATTGCGCTCCAGCACCAGGTAGATGCTGTTGCCGGGACGTTGGAAGGTGGCGGAGGTGCCGTTAATGACCGACGGTACGAAGGTCAATGCATCGGTAGCCGGCAGATATTGAACCACCGTAGCCTTACCATTGCTTTCGCGGGTCATAGTAATGGTGCGTTTTACATAAGTGCTGCCGAAGTTATCCAGAGCCAGCTTTTTGCCGTCAGCGCCAATAGCCAGAAGCTCAAAGCGCACAGGATCGGACAATGCGGTTCCGTTGGCCTTCGCTACAGCCGCTGCAACCTGCGCCGCTTCATCACCGGTTACCTTGGTGACGGTCAGCTTCAAGGTCAGTCCGGCTGCGCCGGTGTTCAGCATGCTGCTGATTTGCGTCAGGTTCAAGACGGAGAGCGGAAGCTCGTAGGTCCCATGATCCCCTGTCAGAGAAAGGACAGTGCCGGTGCGTGTCATGGCCTCAGTGAGTCCGGAGAAGGGGATCTCTACGGATTCTGCGAACCGCAGAGTTACCTTGTCGGAGCCATGGAAGGCATCCTTCAGATCATCGGCCTTAATGACCGTTACATCCGGATCAGTTTCCGTTCCGGGTGTAGGGGATGGCGACGGTGAAGGCGTATATGTACCGGAGCCTGAACCTGATCCAGAACCGCCAGAGCCGGAATCACCACCGGAACCGGAGTCTGTCTCACGGTAAACGGCATTGGATACGGTGGAGTAATTCAATGCTTCATTTTGATACTTGATGACGATGGGATTATGCTGGGAATAGTTCGGAATGACCTTTGGGTTGAAGGAGTAGTAGTATTTTCCATCGCCATAAGTTGTGTACGTTGCTGTCACCGGCGTGATGAATGTCCCCGCGTTATCATAAACGGACAGGGTGACCGGTTGTCCCGATGCGTAAACGCTCGTCCCTACCGTACCGTCAAAGTAAACCTGCCCGGTTACGGTGCCGTTGGCTTGGTAACGCACATCCTTAAAGTAAGCGTCAGCCAAAGCCAGAACAGGGCTAAGCAGGGAAACAACAAGCATGACCGCCGTGACGGTAGCCAGTTTTTTCATAACCGCTCCTCGCATGCCTTTTCCTCCTGTTAGTAGAATAATAGAACAATACGCCTGGCCCGGCGGCCTCACCACCTTTCATAGGGTATAAAAAGGAGAATGAAAAAAGTTGGATGGCGCTGACAGTTAGCCAGCAGTTCGGAGTAAATTTCCAAATGTAAGCATATTTACCCGGCGTCACAATTTTGAAACAACTATTTTTGAAAAGGAAATGTAAGCGTTTATTGTACATTGTTACGAGTTTTTTTGGTGCATTCGCAAGTAGCTTTTAAGACAGAGATTGACTATACTGAAGGTATCTAAAAGTAAGCAAAGAAGAGAGTTGATGACAATGTCCAGTGAGCAAAAAGAACCTTTTACCGTAGGCAGTAAAAGTTTTACGGCAGTTGCCATCAATACGGCAGCCAAGGCCGGCGAATGGATCAAGAGCAAGCTGGGGGACTTCTCCAGCCTTACTATAAAAACCTCCCCCCACGATCTTGTCACGGAAGTAGATAAAGGCTCCGAGATGATGATCCGTAATCTGATCATGACGCATTTTCCCACCCATTCCATTCTGGGTGAAGAAGGCGTGGAGCCGGGCGCAGCTGCTTCTATTAAGGCGCTGCAGGAGGCAAGTGACGCGGAATATCTGTGGATTGTGGACCCGGTGGACGGGACAACCAACTTTATCCACGGCTTCCCATTCTTCAGCGTATCCATCGCTCTTGCCCATAAGGGTGAGATTATTGTAGGCGTTGTGTATGACCCGAACCGGGATGAATTGTTTGTTGCCGAAAAGGGCAAGGGGGCATATGTTCATGGCCGGCGCACCATGGTATCCGGTGAGGAGCGGCTTCTGGACAGCCTCGTGGCAACGGGCTTTCCAACTGACCGCGGGCCGAATATCGCGGGCAACATGAGAGGACTGGAAGCAGTGGTGCCCCGGGTGCGCAATGTCCGTTCCGGCGGGTCCGCTGCACTTCATCTGGCTTACGTAGCGGCCGGACGGCTTTCCGGCTATTGGGAGCTGGGTTTGAATGCCTGGGATATTGCCGCGGGTATGCTGCTGGTGAAGGAATCCGGCGGCCATGTAACGGATACCAAGGGCAACCCGTATCATCTTGAAGTGCGCAACATTGTGGCCACCAACGGCCGCATCCATGATGAGCTGGCACAGCTGCTGCAGGAATCGGACGCAGCAGGAAATTAATCCGCAAGAAAATAGCCGTTCGGACCTTGAGCCGGGCGGCTTTTTGCTTTTTGTTCCGTCGCGTAAAGTGACCCCTTAGTCAAAGATGCTGCGGACCAGGCGGAGCATACCTTTGAAGAGTGCAGGGATCAGCTCCAAAATGACCTCGGGGAAAATCTCCCACCAGTCGCCGGAGCGGCGCCGTTTTTTTTCATGGGACATAGGGATAACTCCTTTTGGAAAAACCGATATGCTTTTTATACGCGGTGAATGGAAAAAAGTCACCAAACTTGGGTGAGGAGTTGAGGTTATGTTTGATTGGTTTGCCTTTGCCGATTATTCCGGGGCAAGGGATGCAGCGGCCCAAAGGAAGGCTATTGTTTGGGTTCGACCATAACTATGGGTTTCTGGCGGGATTTTACGAGGCGTTATGGGGAGTGTAGCCGGACAGCTGGGAGCAGGTTCTTGAAGAATATTATAGGAGCGTTGAACAGTTTGCAGGGTGGGAAAAAGAAAGCTTCGGCATGAGGAGCGATCCGATGGATGAGGCTGCGCCCACAGCTGCTGGGCACGTCCGGAACGGGGCTGATTGGTTACAGCTGGAGCAGTGGGCGCCCCGGGAATGGGCGAGAGAGGCGAATATGCAAATCAGCTGTTTGTGGGATATAAAGAAAGGGTCGTTTTGGGGCAGCCGTTTTGGACCAAAGCCGGATGCCGGAATGTTCCGGACCTATCCCCTCCCGGATGGTCGGTCCTTTGCACTCCATGACCGCAGGCTGGTGGAAATGCGCTACCGCCGCCTCCAACCTCGGCATAAATGGGCGCTTGGCCCCTGGCCTATTCCCCAGACTTATCCCTCCCGACTTATGCCCCCAGCTTAGTTAGCCTAGCCAGTTACTGCGCTTCCCCGTGGACTCAAGCATGCTTAGGGAGGAAACTCTTGAGAAAGGCCCTTGTCGTCCACTATCCCATTGGCTCAGGTAAGGACGAGAGGGTCAGATGGCAAAGTGTCTTGTCGCTCATTATCCCCTTAACTCAGGGCAAACGCCACCAACGGAGTACAAGTAAAAGCCCTTGTTATCCATTATCCCCTTAACTCAGGTAAGGCTGAGAGGGTAAATGGTAGAGAGTCTTGTCGTGCATTGTCCCCGTAACTCAGGATAGTTAACAGATGGAGTACGAGTCGCAGTTCTTATCGTCTATTATCCCATTGGCTCAGGTAAGAGTTGAGAGAGGACGGACCGATAACTAGAAGCTTGTCGCGCATTATCCCCATAATTCAGGATAGTTAACAGATGGAGTGCAAGTAGGCGTCCTTATTGTTCATTATCCCATTGGCTCAGGTAGAAAAGTGAGGGGATGGGTAGGAGTGTTCCTGTCTAGCTTGATATTTGCCAATTCTGATTCTGAAAATCTTGTTGTTCCCTGAGTAAAGGGGATAATGAACGACAAGGGTGTTAATGCAGCTTAAGCTTCCTTTGGCATGGATTTGCTGTACCTGGATTTGCGATTTTTGAGCCTTTGTAGCTTCGAGAGCTTCGTGAGCTTCGTTATTCCTGAGTGGAGGGGATAATGGGCAACAAGGCAAAGATGTGAAGTGCAAAGGGATAGTGGGCGACAAAGGCGACTAGAATGTCCTGAGTAACGGGGATAGTGGGAGACAAGGGGTGTGAGGGTGACCTGCACCGAATAACGGAATGCAATGTTTCGACTATTTGGGGCGGTTCACTAGTTTGGGGAGGATAGGGGAAGGGGAGTTTCCCTTATCATGCCGGAATGTATGGGTGTTGTGAGGAAAGTGCCGGATTAGCGCAAGTAGGAAGGGTTCTATTGTATGCTTGGCCATCATTTATGCTGAGATAGCGGAAGTTTGCCTTCCGTTATTTTGGTTGGCAATTGTTTGAGGACGATGCTGGGGCTGATGGGGATAAGAAAATCCCCCTAGTGCCGTATGTCGGGACCAGGGGGAGGGAGAGTATATATTAGTTCCGCAGAAGGGATAGTTTGCCGGTTTGCGGGTCCTGCAAGATGAGGGTGCCGCTGCCGGCGGTTTCGCTGTAAAAGGAGGTTTGGCCGGTTCGTAACAGGCTGGTTACCATGGTGTCATTGAGGTTCACACCAAAGCCGTTGTCCTTCCACAGCACGAAGGTGCAGCCCTGGCGGAAATGAGTGCAGCCGTAGCCGGTGCTGCCGAAGATGATCCGCCCGCCGCAGCCCGGGCGGGGGCAATGCCCCAGCGCCTCCCGCATAGCGGGGCGGCTGGGGGGGACTTGCGGCGCCGCTGTTCCCGCCCCGGCGGCCGACTGGCCTGCCGCGGCAGCTCCGGCGCCAGTGCCAGTGCCTGCTGCCGATGGTCTGCCGGCAGCTCTCGAACCTGCTGCGCCAGCGTCCGCGGGCAGCGCAAGCTCTACCTGTGTGCCGCCCGCTTGAGCGGCGGCACTTGCACTTGCTCCAGCAGCGTCGGCCTTGCCGCTGCGGCGTTTCCTGGCGGGCGCTGCAGCCGCCGCCACTGTATCCGCGGCGCTGCCGGCTGCCGCGTCCGCCTTGCTGCGCCGCTTGCGCGCCGGCGCAGCGCCTTCTTCGCCGGCAGCGTTCCCGCCGGCGCCAACATCCTTGGCAGCGCTGCTGCGCCTGCTGCCCTTGCCTGCGCCAGCCGCCGGCTCCGGTTTGGCGAAGTGCGCCTTGTCCGCCCGCGCCTGCAGGCGGACCTTGTCCACGATCAGGCGCGCGAAGGCCCGCACCTTGTCCATAAAGGCATCCTTCGACGCCTGGCCTCTGGCGATTTCGTTCAACCGCCGCTCCCACTGGCCCGTCATCTCCGGCGAAGCCAGCAGCTCCACGCCCGCTCCGCGGACCAGTTCCACGGCGGCCCGGCCTTTGGGAGTGATGCTGATCCGTTTGCCCTGCATGGCCACATACCCCACCTGCTTCAGCCGTTCGATGGTGGCCGCCCGGGTGGCGGGTGTGCCCAGGCCGGAATCCTTCATTACATCCCGCAGTTCGTCGTCCTCAATGGACTTGCCCGCACTTTCCATTGCCTTCAACAGAGTGCCCTCCGTAAAAGCCTTGGGCGGCTGGGTTTCCTTTTCCTTGACCTCCGCATCAGAGCAGAGCACACCTGCCTGCGGATTCACAGAGAAGGGAGTATCCGTCTCCACCTCCAGCTCGGAGGGACCGTTGTTTTCGTCCTTATCCCCATCCTTGTCGGAGCCCGCATTTTCCCCGTCTCCGGCTTTGCCGGTTTTGCCCTTGCCGCCTTTAGCACCGGCGCTTTTCTTCTGGTCCGGGTACAGCACCTTCCAGCCCAGGGAAAGCAGCTCCTTAACCGTGGTTTTGAACCGGTCGGCCGCCTCTCCTTCGCCTACCTCCGTAAACACTGTATGCACCTTGTACTCGGCCGCCGGGTAGAAGTGGGACAGGAAACGCCGTACGATCAGGTCGTAAACCTTGGCTTCATCCGGCGATAAGCCGCTGGCCTTTTTGAAGGTGGGCAGAATGGCGTGGTGATCCTCCACCTTGGCCGGATTACAGACGAACTTGTTGTTTTTGTGCACCAGCTTCTTGTCCGCATTTTGGGCGAAGGAGCCATAGTCCACGGAGCCCTTCAGGGACTCCAGCGTTTTGTGCATGTCCGGAATATTCTCCGGGTTCACATAGTTGGAGTTGGTCCGGGGATAGCTGATGACCTTATGCTTCTCGTACAGGGCCTGGGCCGTATCCAAGGTTTTTTTGGCGGAAAAACCCAGCTTGCCGTTGGCCTCCCGCTGCAGCAGGGTCAAATCATACAGCTTGAAGGGAAACTCCTTGGTATCCTTCACTTCATAAGAAGCAATCCGTCCCGGTTTGCCCTTGACCCGGGTGACCACTGCCTCGGCCTTGTCCTTGGCCTTGAACCGGTCTCCCTGCCACATGCCCCGGTAGGCGGTGTCCCCCTGCTGGAAGGATCCCTCCACCTCGAAGAATTTCTCCGAATCAAACGCCTCGATCTGCTTTTGGCGGTCATAAATCAAAGCTAATACGGGCGTCTGCACCCGTCCGACAGACAAAAGCTCATTATGCCGGGTGGTAAACGCCCTTGACCCGTTCATTCCGATGAGCCAGTCGGCCTCACTGCGGGCTCTGGCCGCCTGGGTCAAATTTTCGTATTCGCTGCCGTCCTTCAGCTCGGCAAAGCCCCGGCGAATGGTTTCCGCCGTCAAGTCCGAAATCCACAGCCGCTGCACCGGCTGGCGAAGCTTCAGATGCTGCTGGATATAAGAGAAAATCAGCTGCCCTTCACGTCCGGCGTCACAGGCATTGACGATCCGGTCGCATTCTTTGGCCACCTGGGCGATGACCTTCAGCTGATCCCGGGTTTTTACATTGGGTAAAAGTTTGAAGGTATCGGGAATAATAGGCAGGTCGCCAAGATTCCACTTTTTATACCGGTCGTCGTAATGGTCCGGCTCCGCCAGCCCGATGAGGTGCCCGATGGCCCAGGTTATGATGTAGCGTTCGCCTTCAAGGTGGGTCCGCTTGTTGGAGGCCTTCGGCTCCAGTACAGCGGCGATGTTCCGGCCCATATCGGGCTTTTCCGCAATCACAAGGGTTTTCAATGGTCAAAATCCTTTCACGGGAGAATCGGTGCGCCCCCGGTAGAGGCGCAGCAGGCCCTTAACGATATAAGGGGCAATAAACAAAATGAACAGCAGCCGAAACATCTGGTAGGCCACAATAATAGATAGATCGGCACCCAACGCTGCTCCGGTGACACCCATTTCTGTCATGCCCCCGGGGGCCGATCCCAAAAAGGCGGTTAACAGCGACATGGGATGCCACAAGGTCAAGAGATAGCCAGTACCCAGGGAAAACAGCACAATCCCGATGGCCCCGAAAAGTGCGTAGGGCAAAAGCTTCTTCCAATTGTCCAGGGAGGAAAGACTTGTGGTTACCCCCATATGGGCACCCACCAGTACCTGGGCGGTCAGCACCGACCAGTGGGGCAGAGACGGCGCCTCAAGCCCCGCCACCGACAATAACGCGGCGCCCAGCATCGGCCCCAGCATGTAAGGGGTGGGCAAATGGAGCTTGGGACCCAGCACCAACATGATGGCTACGGCCAGTACAAACCACAGGGTGTTGGAGGACATCCAGGAAACAGATGACACTGCCGAGGCCACAGCTGTTACCGCAGATCCGGCTTCTGTCCCGCCGGAGGACAAGCCGTGGAAGGCCAGGAAGGGCACAATAAACACCACGGCCATAACCCGGATGGTTTGCATGAAGGTCACCACCGTCATGTCCGCATCCTCCACCTCGTCGCAGAGGACGGCCATCTGAGAGAGGCCGCCGGGAATACTTCCGAGAAGGCCCGATGCCATGCTGATGCCCGTGCGTTTCACGGTAACCCAGCCGGCCACAAGTCCGAAGGCGACAGTTAAAAGGGTGGCTGCAGCCATGGAGGGCAGCTGCACGGCAATTTGCCCTGCCACCTCCGCGTTAAAGGTGATGCCCATCATGTAGCCCAGCACGCACAAGCCTGCGTTGCGGAAGCCGCGGTGCCATTCGGCCTTCTTTTTGAACACCTCCCGCCACACCAGAAGAATGGTCATCGGCCCCAAAAGCCAGGCCAGAGGAATATGAAGCAGTTGGAAGATTGTGCCCCCAGCCAATGCCAAAATCAGTGTTTTGCCTGTCTGTAAGCCCATGCTGCAAAAACTCCTTTTCCATCAAAAAATCATAAAAAAACCGCTCCGCTCTATACCGGAAAGTGTAGCACCCTTGGCTTCCGAGCGCAATGAAGGGAGTGAAACTGCCTCTTTACCATCTCTTTACCTAAAAAAAATCCAACAAATCGTCGTAGAAATGCCTGCCGCAAAGTCTTGAAAGTATGGTACAATGGAAAACAGGCTATAGCAGGAAACACGGCGCAATCAAGAGCGGAACACGTGTTCAATGGTGAAAATCCGATTATATTCCCGTTTTGGCCATATGAAAAGCGGGAGCAGGTGGAGGCTGAAGAATGACACAGGCAACGAAAGAGCAGCAATACATTCCGGAGGTTCTGACCTTCGGTGAATCCATGGGACTCCTGATGTCCACGGGCAACAAAGGAATTGAATACTCCGCCACCCTGGACAAGTCCTTCGGCGGCGCAGAGAGCAATTTCGCCATCGGCGTGGCCCGTCTGGGACACCGCGTTGGCTGGTTCGGCCGCTTGGGCAAGGACCCGTTGGGTCTCATGATCCAGAAGCGCATCCGCGGCGAGGGCGTTGACGTCTCCCGTGTGGAATTGACTGACGAGGCTCCTACCGGACTGATGCTGAAGGAAGCCATCTCCGGCAAGTCCTTCGTGTATTATTACCGCAAAAATTCCGCAGCCAGCCTGATGCGTCCCGAGCACCTGGACGAGGAGTACATCAAGCAGGCCAAAATTTTGCATGTTACCGGCATTACCGCAGCTCTTTCCGAAAGCTGCCGGGAAACCCTCTGGGCTGCTATCCGCATGGCCAAGAAGCATGGTGTCAAGGTTTGCTTTGACCCCAACCTGCGTCTGAAGCTATGGACCCTGGAGGAAGCCAGAGAGGTGCTTTTGCCAATGGCTGAGGAAGCCGACTACTTCCTGCCCGGTCTGGACGAGCTGAAGCTGATGTACGAAACCGAGGACTTCGACGAAATCGTAGCCCGTCTGTCCAAGCTGCGCGCCGTTTCCATCGTGAAGGGCGGAGATGACGAAACCTACCTGATCGAAAACGGCAAGGTTACCGCCATCCCCTTCTTCAAGGCTGAACGCGTAGTGGATACTGTAGGCGCCGGCGACGGCTTCTGCGCAGGCTTCATCGTAGGTGTGCTGAAGGGGTATGACCTGGCTGAGGCTGTCCGTCTCGGCAGCCTGATGGGCTCCCTCGCGGTACAGATGGAAGGCGACTGGGAAGCTTTGCCCACTTGGGAAAAAGCCCAGGCGGTGCTCCAGAACAAGAAGAGCGTGGAGCGCTAAGCTGGATTTACTGCGTTAACCATTAACGTCCTTGACCATTAACGGGACGAAGAAAAGGAATGTGGAGAACCATGAAAAAAATTAAAGTTATTCAACAAATCGCCGAGCAAGGCGTTGTGGCCGTTCTGCGTGCCGATACTGCTGAGGATGTTGTACGTATGGCTGAGCAAGCCATCGAAGGCGGCATCAAGGTTATTGAAATCACCATGACTGTACCGGGCGCTCTGCGTGCCATCGAAACTCTGGCTGCCAAGTATTCCAGCACCGCCAAGGACCCGGCCCGCTTTGCCATCATCGGCGTAGGCACTGTGCTTGATCCGGAAACCGCCCGCGCCGCTATCCTGGCCGGCTCCGAATTTGTTGTAGGCCCGAGCCTCAACCCCGAAACCGTAATGCTGTGCAACCGGTACCGCATTCCCGTTATGCCGGGCTGCATGACCATCAAGGAAATCCAACAGGCTCTTGAGCTGGGCGTAGACGTAGTGAAGCTCTTCCCGGGCAACGCCTTCGCTCCTTCCATGATCAAGGCGATCAAGGGTCCTTTGCCGCAAGCCAACATTATGCCGACCGGCGGCGTATCCCTGTCCAACCTGGGCGAGTGGATCAAAGCCGGCGCTACTGCCGTAGGCATCGGCGGCGACCTGACTGCAGACGCCGTGAAGACCGGCGACTACAGCATCATTGCCAAAAAAGCGGCTGAATACGTAGCTGCCTTCAAGGCTGCCAAGGCGTAAGCGAGCATAGAGTATAGTACAGAAGAACCGCAAGGGGCCAGTGCCTCCCTGCGGTTCTTTTTTTAACCGGCCAACAGCACGGCAGCGATAAAAATAAGCTGGAGCAGCGTACGCACCGGAAGCTTGGGCACAGGCCGCCCTCCGAGGGTCAAGGATTCGTTGGCCGCTTTTATATTGGCGGGAAACATGGCAACCAGCAGCAGGGCCAAGCAGATCGAGGCAATTCGGGAGGTGACGGGGAACAGAAGCCCGGCTGCTCCGGCAATTTCCAGCAACCCGGTAATGGTAACGATGAGATCAGGCCGGGGAAAGGCTGGGGGCACCATCCGGATTAAATCCCGGCGTTTGGAGCCCCAGTGGGCCGAGGCGGCAACCAGAAGCATAACGGCAACTGCGGCCTGCAGGGAGGATTGCCACTCCGAAAAGTAAGCAAATCCGGCCACGCCCGAGGCGCGAAACATCACAAAAGACACCACCAGCACGTACAAGGGGATCATAGTGGTTGCTCCTTTTCATTTTTATCCGGGCTGGGCTGTAATACGGAAGTGATGAAGGCCGTGAAGTCGGCCCCTGTGAAGGCTGGCCCATCCAACGGAATGGAAGCGCGCATCCGCAGTCCGAAGGTGAGAAGCACGAGCATGTCGGCTGTTTTCGCCGCGTCCACCGATGGGGGAATGACGCCATATTGCTGGCCAGTTTCAATCCAGCTTTTGGATAGCTGCACCGACTTTTTGTAGTAGTGTCTTACCGCTTCGGCGATTAGGGGCTGATCCTCCTTGCCAAGCAGATACAACAACACTTTGTTGGTGACATTGCCCGCCTCCCCATAGGAGGAGATGCTGTCCGCAATGGCCTTCATCGGCTCAGCAAAGGTACGGCGCCCGGAGGCCACCTCATCCAAAAAGCGGTTATTCGTTTGCTCCAGCTGCTCTTGCAGCACCCAGACGAACATTTCATCCTTGCTTTTCACATAATGGAAAATCGCTCCCTTGGACAGGCCTGCTGCATTGGCGATATCCTGCATCGTCAGCAGATGGCAGCCTTTTTCGGCGATGAGGGCAATGGTCGTATCCAGCAGCAGACGGATGGTATTCCGCCTGCGTTCCTCCTGCTTCACGTTTATCACTCCCTATATGGATGTATGAAACGAAGCTGTATAAGCTCATTATAAATACCGACCAAAGGTATGTAAATGTGAAAATAAAATATTTATGGGGGAGGAAGGGGCAACAAGCAGAAAAAACTGTACAGGCACAAGATTGGCCCAGACGTGCATACATCATTACATAGGGCGGAGGCTTGCACCGAATCCCGCTCCGCCGCAGGAGGAAATATGGGCTACTATTACTTGTTTTCCTATGGAACCTTCATCGATCAGGAGGTTCAGCATATTCTCTTCGGGAGAAGCGTAACGGTTGGCACTGCTTCTCTTCCCCAACACGGCAGGCATGCCGATGCGGACGGCTTTTATTATGTGACCCCGGAACCCGGCTGCAGTGTGCGGGGGGAGCTTCTGTGTCTGTCGGCGGATGAGCTGATCACGGCGGATCTGTGGGAGAATGTGCCCGATTATGTGCGGGTTCTGGTCCGGGTCCGACTGAATAACGGGTCCACCCTCAACGCTTATATTTACTACCGGAGCAACCCGCAGGCCAAGCTGCCTGCACCTCCTGGAACCTTGGCCGCTGTGCCGCGTGCACAGGTTATAGCGGCAGCCCAAGAATTGGCCGCTGAGCTGTCTGCAGGCGGCTGTATATGATGAGGACCCGGCAGGGTCCTTTTTTCATGATGGAAGGCATGAAGAACGGCTTGTGAACGGGAGTTGGAACGGGTATGATCAGAAAAACAAGCATCTTTATCCAAAAGAGAGGACTCTGCCATGACATTGCAGCAGCTGCGTTATGTGCTGGAGGTGGCGGCCCGCGGCTCCATGAATGAGGCGGCTAAACGGCTGTTCATCTCCCAGCCCAGCCTGTCCAGCGCCATCAAGGAGCTGGAGGAGGAGCTTCAGCTTATTATTTTTCAACGGACCAATAAGGGGATTATGCTCTCCAAGGAGGGTGCCGAGTTCCTGGGTTATGCCCGTCAGGTCATCGAGCAGGCGGAGCTTCTGGAGAGCCGATATCTGAATGCGAAGCCGTCGCCCCAGCATTTTTCCGTGTCCACCCAGCATTATGCCTTCGCCGTCAACGCCTTCGTCAAGCTGGTGCGGGATTACGGGCACGAGGAGTACGAGCTGTCCCTGCGGGAGACCAAAACCCATGAGATCATCCAGGATGTGAAGGATCAAAAAAGCGAAATCGGCATCCTTTATATGAACGATTTCAATAATAAGGTTATCAGCCGCCTTTTGAAAAATGCCAATCTTATGTTCAACAGCCTGTTTACGGCCAAGGCCCATATTTTTGTGAGCGCCCATAATCCGCTTGCGAAGCATTCCGTGGTGACGCTGGAGCAGCTGAGGGAGTATCCGTACCTGTATTTTGAGCAGGGGGAATACAATTCCTTTCACTTTTCAGAGGAAATCCTGAGCACCATCGCCCGTCCCAAAAGTATTCGCGTCAGCGACCGGGCCACCCTGTTCAATCTGCTGATCGGCCTAAACGGCTACACCATCTCCACCGGTGTCCTGAGTAAGGATCTGAATGGAAATGACATTATTCCGGTGCCGCTGGCAAGCGACGAGACCATCCATGTGGGCTGGATCTGCCATCAGAATGCTGCCTTGTCCAGACTGGCGGTTGCCTATGTGGAGGCCCTGCAGGAGGCGATCCAATAGCCCGTTTTTCGGCGGGTTGTTGGCGCAGCTTGGTTAGGGCTATATATTTTGGCTATATCCAGCCATAGCTTTATGGTCATACCCTATATCCGGCCGGATATGTTATCTTTCCAGTAACAACGGATTGGCGATAAGGAGAGATGGCGGATGAAAAGCGGCAACCTGGGTTATCCCCGTATCGGGCTGGAGCGGCAGTGGAAAAAAGCGTTGGAGTCCTTTTGGACGGGGGAATTGGCCGAGGCGGATCTGCATACAAGGCTGAAAGAAATCCGCCTGTCCAACCTGAGGCTGCAGCAGGAGAAGGGCATTGATATCATTCCTGTAGGGGATTTTACGTATTATGACCATGTGCTGGATACGGCGGTGATGTTCGGGCTGATTCCCCGGCGGTTTGGCTACGAGGGAGGCACGCCTTCCCTGTCCGTTTATTATGCCATGGCCCGGGGCAGCAAGGACGCTGCGGCCTGCGAAATGACCAAATGGTTCAACACCAACTACCATTATATTGTTCCGGAGCTGGACGGCGCCCGGCCTGTGCTGACGGGAAACCGGCTGCTGGAAGCATATGCGGAGGCCAAGGAGGAGCTTGGGATTGAAGGCAGGCCGGTGCTGGTGGGGCCGCTGACCTTTGTGAAGCTGGCCAAGGGGTATGCGCCTGGTGAGCTGGGGGATTGGGTCCGCCGTCTGCTGCCCTTGTACGTGCAGGTGCTCCGTGAGCTTGCGGAAGCTGGAGTGCAGTGGGTGCAGGTGGATGAGCCGATTCTGTCCACCAATGTAACGGCGGAGGAGCTGGCTCTGGCGGAGGAGCTTTATGGGCAGCTGGTCCGGGAGGTGCCGGACCTCCGGCTGTTTTTGCAAACCTATTTCGAAGCGGTCGAGGCGTATGAAAAGGTTGTGGCGCTGCCGGTTCATGGCATCGGGCTGGACTTCGTCCATGACGGGGGCCGGAATCTGGAGGCGGTGCTCCGCTGCGGCTTCCCGGACGGGAAGGTGCTGGGCGTTGGGCTGGTGGATGGGCGCAACATTTGGGCATGTGACCCCGATGATAAGCTGAAGGTGCTGGCCGCATTGCGCAACGGGGTGGAGGACAGCCGGCTGGTGGTCCAGCCCTCCTGCAGCCTGCTGCATGTGCCGGTGAGCACAGTGAAGGAGACAGGGCTTGACCCGGTGCTGCACGGGGCGTTGGCTTTTGCCGACCAGAAGCTGGAGGAGACCGTGCTGCTGACCAAAGCAGGCAAGCTGGGCGAAGCCGCTGTGGCAGCGGAGCTGGAGGCTTTGCGGAAGGGAAGGGCGGCGCTTAATGAGTCCTCCTTCCGCAATAAAGCGGGAGTGAGAAAACAGATGGCGGGTTTGGCAGCCCAGCCGGTAACCCGGGCAGGTACCTTCGAGGAGCGGCGGGAGCGGCAGGAGAAGCGGTGGCAGCTTCCGCTATTGCCGACGACCACCATCGGCAGCTTCCCCCAGACGCCGGAGGTTCGCAGTGCCCGCCGAAAGTGGCGCAAGGGAGAGTGGACGGAGGAGCAGTACCAGAGGTTTATCCGGGAGGAAATCGGGAGATGGATCGGCATCCAGCAGGAGCTGGGGTTGGATGTACTGGTGCACGGCGAATTTGAACGCAACGACATGGTGGAGTTTTTCGGGGAGAAGCTGGAGGGTTTCGCCTTTACAGGGAACGGCTGGGTGCAGTCCTACGGCTCCCGCTGTGTCAAACCTCCGGTCATCTTCGGGGATGTGGAATACACGGCACCGATGACCGTAGCGGAAACGGTCTACGCCCAGTCCTTGTCGGAGGCTCCCGTGAAAGGAATGCTGACCGGTCCGGTGACCATCCTCAACTGGTCCTTTGTGCGGGATGACCTGCCCCGGAGGGATGTGGCCTTCCAGATTGCGCTGGCACTCCGGCAGGAGGTGGAGGCGCTGGAGGCGGCAGGCATCGGCATGATCCAGGTGGATGAGCCGGCCCTCCGGGAGGGGTTGCCCTTGAAGCAGCTGCTGGTGGAGGAGTATCTGGAATGGACGGTGAAGGCCTTCCGGCTGTCCACCTCCACGGTGAAGGACGAAACGCAGATTCACACCCACATGTGCTATTGCGAGTTCCAGGACATGATCGGGACCATCCGTGCTTTGGACGCCGACGTTATCTCTATCGAAACCTCGCGCAGTCATGGGGAGCTGATCGCCAGCTTCGAGGAGGAAACCTACGAGCTGGGCATCGGCTTGGGCGTCTATGACATCCACAGCCCCCGGGTGCCTCCCGCAGCCGAGATGGAGGGCATGATCCGCCGGGCCTTGCAGGTGCTGTCCCCCCGGCAGTTCTGGATCAACCCGGACTGCGGGCTGAAAACCCGCCGGATGCTGGAAACCGTAGCTGCCCTGGGCAACATGGTGCAAGCCGCCAAGCAGGTGCGGACGGAGCTGGAGGGCGGAGGCGCGGGTGCTTGACCAAGAGTTGGGGCAGGTGCTGGAGCTTGAGCTGATGTCGGCGAAGGGACTGGAGCTGGTGCAGTGACTGGAGCTAGTGCAGGAGTTGGAGCAGAAGCGGGTACAGTGACTGGAGCTAGTGCAGGAGTTGGAGCAGAAACGGGTACAGTGACTGGAGTTGGAGCAGGTGCAGGTGCGCAGGATTTGGAGCAAAGGTAGGGACCTACTCGGCTAACGGACTCCAGAGGCGCTATTAACGAGAAAATCTCCGTTTCCTGAGTTTCGCGGACACACGATCCGTTATTTGGGGCAAATGGGGTCAATATAAGACGGAATAGCTAGAATAGCGGAACCTGTGTCCGCGAAATGAGCAAAACCCCCGTTTTTAGCAAAATAACGGCCTCTCTGTCCGGACGGGTGGCGAAAAAATGCGGCTAAGCAGAAATCCGGATGAGCGGTGGAAGAATGCTGCTAGGCGGAAATTCGGATAGTCGACGGGAGAACGCGGTTAGGTAGAATTCCGGACGGGCGGCGGGAGAACGCAGCAGTCAGAAATCCGGATGAGCGGTGGAAGAATGCAGCTGGGCAAAATTCCCGCTGACCGGTTGTCCGGGTGACACACAATGGGTGATCGTCTACATATACTGTCGTGTAAGCTAGACAAACGCACAGGAAGGAAGATGATCATGTATCGTCAAAACCCCATTCAAAATATACTGGGCGGGTTGGTCGGCTCCCCGGGAACACCGGGCGGCCCCGGCTTCGGCCCCGGTGGACCCGGCTTCGGCCCTGGCTTTGGCCCCGGCGGCCCCGGTGGCCCCGGTTTTGGCCCTGGCTTTCCCGGTGGCCCCGGCTTTCCCGGAACACCGGGCGGCCCCGGCTTCCCCGGCGGCCCCGGTTTCCCGGGTGGTCCGGGTCCTGGTCCCGGCGGCCCTGGTTTTCCAGGTGGACCGGGTGGTCCAGGTGTCTCCGGTGCTCCCACAGGACGCCCGCCCAGCTATATCCCGCCTAAACCGGGTAGCGGCGGATTTTCCGTCATGGCGGTCAATCCCGGCTCCATTGCCGGCTGCCGTTTCCGGTTTGTCTACATTTGGCAGAGCAACGGTGACGAATATTGGGCGTATCTGACCTTTGTCGGACGCAACTCCGTAGCCGGCTTCCGCTGGATCGGCTTCACCTGGGTCTACTTCGGCCTGGATCTGCGCTTCATCGACCAGTTTGTATGCACCTAAGCTGCATGGCGCTTGAGCTGCCCGCTGGCTGCAGGCAACTCAAGAAGCCCAAACAAGCAAAAATACAACCCGCCCGGCCTTCTACGGCTGAGCGGGTTGTTGTTTAATGAAGGGAACTGCCGGAGGGAGCCTGACGGGAATCAAATAAATAGATTAATACCGGAACGGTTGGCTTTGCCCAAATAATAACCGACGCCTCCGACGGTGGCGCCGTCGATCAGCTCCTCCTGCTTGATGCCCATCACATCCATGGACATCTGGCAGGCGACGATTTCCACCCCTTGGGCAACGGCTGTTTCCATCAGCTCCTCCAGTGAGGAAATCTGCTTTGCCTTCATAACCCTGCGGATCATGGGAGCGCCCAGCCCCAGCATCTTCATCCGGGAGAGGGGGAGCTTTTTGCTGCCTCTTGGAAGCATTAAACCGAACATGCGGTCCATGAAGCTTTTGGCAGCCGGGACATGCTCCGGCTTGCGGATGATATTGAGTCCCCAGAAGGTAAAGAATAAGGTCACCTTCTTGCCGCTGGCCGCTGCGCCGTTGGCGATGATGAAGGTGGCGATGGCCCGGTCCAGATCACCGTTGAACACCACCATCGTTGTTCCTTCCTGCGCTGCCGCAGGCACCGGCGGTGTACCCGTTTCTGCGGACAAGCCGCCCGTCCGGCCTTTGCCCAGCAAGGCTTCAATCCGGCCATCCGGCCTGCGGGCTGCCTCATAAAAATGGTTCCCGGACATTTCCGCCCAGGAGCGGATATCCGCCTCGAAGCCCGGGTCTGTGGCCAGAACCCGCAGCACCTGCCCCTCCGACATCCGGTCCATCCGGTTCTTCACTTGAAGCAGCGGCCCCGGGCAGCAGAGTCCGGAGGCATCCAGCTCCTCATCGGCGGCCATCGCTTCCATGGGGACCGGCTCCGCCGTTGCCGCCACTTCTGTCGCGGCAAAAGCGGCTGCACCTGCGTCAGCTCCAGCCGCCATGCCTGCGGCAGTGTCCGACGGTGCCATCTGACCGGGCTGGTATTCCGCCATCAGCCAGGTTTTGTAGCCGCCCGAGAGATTGCGGACACGGTAGCCCAGCTGCTGCAAAATACGGGAGGCAGTGTATCCCCGCAAGCCCACCTGGCAGTAAACCCAGATCTCCTTCTCCCGGTCAAGCTCCGCCAGCCGTTCCCGCAGCTCATCCACCGGGATGTTGATAGAACCGGGAATGCTGCCCGCGGCATGCTCCAGACCGGTCCGCACATCCACCAACAGAGTGACGGCAGCGTCCCGCTCCGCCAGCTCCCCGGGCAGGAATACCCGGGTGAGACCGGCAAAAATATTTTCGGCTGTGAAGCCGGCCATATTCACCGGATCCTTGGCGGAGGAATAGGGGGGAGCATACGCCAGTTCCAGCTCACTCAGATCCTCCACCGTCCCGTGGAAGCGGATCACCGTGGCAATATCGTCGATACGTTTGTCGACACCGTCCATCCCCACCGCTTGGGCGCCCAGCACCTTGCCCTGACTGTCGAAGATCAGCTTCAGGGACAGAGGCAGGGCTCCGGGATAATAGGAGGCATGGGAATTGGGGTGCACATACGTCACGTGATAGGGAATGCCCAGCCGGGTGAGTGTTTTTTCGTTATTGCCGGTGGCGGCTCCGGTTATTCCGAACACCTTGATAATCGAGGTGCCTTGGGTGCCCTTATATACCCGGCCCAGCCCGCAGACATTGTCGGCGGCAATCCGCCCTTGTTTATTGGCGGGACCGGCAAGGGGAACCGCTGTTTTGGAGCCATTTACATAATCGGTAACCTCCACCGCATCGCCAACAGCGTACACATGATCAAGATTGGTCTCCATGCGGTCATTGACCAGAATATGGCCCCGGGGGCCCATGGATAACCCGCTGCCTGCCAAAAATGCGGTATCCGGCGCCACGCCTGCTGCCAACAGCACCAGACCGCTACGCAGCACCCGGCCATCCTCCAGACGGGTTTCAATCCCTGTCCCGTCCTCCCGGAAGCCGGTCACCCTGCCGCCTAACACCAGCCCCACGCCGTGCTGCTCCAGCTCCTTGGCCAACACAGCGGACATTTCCCGGTCGAAAGGGGTAAGAATTTGCGGCCCGGCTTCCACCAAGGACACCTCTAACCCGGCTTCCCGGAGATTTTCCGCCATTTCCACTCCGATGAAGCCGCCGCCGATTACAACGGCAGACTGCACCTTTTCCTCCGTCAGCCGCTGTTTGATCAGATCCGTATCCGCCAGATTCCGCAACGTATGAATTCTGCTGCTCTCCACTCCGGGCAGGGGAGGGCGGACCGGCTTAGCTCCCGGAGACAGAATCAGGGCGTCATAATGCTCCTCATATTCCCTGCTCCCATTCTCCCGGACACGCACGGTTTTGGCGGCGGGATCAACCGACAGCACCTCGCTTCGGGTCCGCACATCAATCCGGAAGCGACGGGCCATGGCCTCCGGGGTGGATACCAAGAGCCGGTCCCGGTCGGTGATGGAGCCCCCGATATAATACGGCAGGCCGCAGTTGGCGAAGGAAATATCCGGTCCCCGTTCGAACATCACAATCTCGGCTTCCTCATCCAGCCGTCTCAGCCTGGCGGCGGCGGATGCCCCACCGGCTACACCGCCCACAATCAATACCTTTTGCGCCATGATTATTCCTCCCCCAAAAGAACCAGAATCAGCTGCCGGACCCGCTCATCGGCCAGCGAATAGTTTACCTCAAGTCCCTTGCGCTCGCAGGTGACGATGCCCAGGCTCCGCAGCTTCTGAAGATGCTGGGACACGGTGGACTGGGGCAAATCCAGACATTCCTGCATGTAGGACACATTGCAGGCTTCCTTTTTGGCCAGCCCTTTGACAATACAAAGCCGCACCGGATGGGCCAGAGCCTTCAGCAGCTCCGCCGTTTCGGTATAAGCCGTAAAATTATGATCCATAAGAAAACCGCCTTTCAATAAATCGTTATATTCAAATATTACGATATAACGATATAAAAAGCAAGCTGCCTGATGCACAACGGCAAAATCCAAAAGGTGGCGTGATAACTTGAAGCGGAGTTCGGGTGTTCTTTACGGGAGCCCCCAATGAAAAAAACGTCGTATCGGGCATTTTCCACACAAAAAAGCCCTGCTCTGCAGGAACATCCGCCGGATCACCGCGGGCTGGAACCCACGGCAAGCCGGTTGCATGTTCTACAGACAGGACCTGTCTGGATTATGGATGGAGCAAGCAGAGCATCGGCACGGAATTACTGCCACAGGCCCAGAATAACACCCATCAGCGGAAAGGCCACGGCGTGGTAACCCGCGTTAATAAGGAACAGCTTGTACTTGCGGTAATCATCAAACAGCATGGTAATCGCAGAGGCGGAAACCAGCGCCAAACCGGCCATCAAACCGGCGAAAATGCCTGGTACAAAGCCGCTTACCCCTGCAATTTCAAACAGGCAGGCCAGAGCAAAAGCGGCGAAGACGGTAAGAATGAAGCACAGGATGTATAAAAACGGGTTAGGACTTTTTTCCTCCGCCTTGCCCGTCTCCCGCTTCCAGATTTCGGCGAAGAGCACCGGGGAATACCAGACCATCCCCACAAAAAAATAAACAATGGCCGAAACAACGATGGCCAACGCATTCATATCACTGACGGAAAATTCCATAGAGCTGCCTCCTGTTTGGTGTTCATGATCCTGCCAACATTGTACAACAGATTGCGGTATAGTCAAAGAATCCCTTGAGAATTTTCTTGCTGTACTTATATAAAGTAAAGTTTAATTTCCTAAATGTAAAATATAATTGACATTATGTATATCAAAGTATATATTGGTATCAGAGAGGTGACGGTATGGCAAAAAATCTGCGGCTGAAGGCGGCCCGCGCTTCCCTGGACCTGTCCCAGAAGGAGCTGGCCGAGGCGGTTGGGGTGACCAGACAAACCATCAACGCCATTGAAAACGGGGATTATAATCCCACTATTTATTTGTGCATTGCCATTTGCAAGAGACTGGGAAAAACTCTGGATCAGCTGTTCTGGGAGGATGAGGAGAATGAATAAAACGGAGAAGGGCCTTGACGAAATGCAGGTGAAGCGCCGGGACCATATCGGCAACCAGTCGTTTATGCTGCTGTTTTATCTGCTGCTGCTGGATATCGGGCTGCGCGGCCTTGGGGTAACCTGGCTGGACTACCCGGTGAATGTGTTTCTGATTATGATTGTGGTGATGTCCAGCTATCTGATTCGCCTGATTGCGGCCGGAGCCTACGTGGGAACCGTCGAGAAAAAAGCTAAATCCTCCCGTGCAGCTTGGGTTGCCTGCGGCGTATCCTTAATCACCTGTGTGACGGCTATTGCCTACTCCTCGAAGCTGAAGGAGGAGACCGGGGGAGATGTAGGCGGTTTTCTCTTGCTGGGGATTTCCGTCGTTGTTATGGTAGCCGTTATCTTCGTGCAGCGCTGGAGTGAACGGAGAAACAACCGGGGCGACGATTGAGTGCTGCCGGGACCCAAAAAAGAAGCCCCTTGACCCGGACATACCGGGACAGGGGGCTGTTTCATTTATGCGTGCGTTTTGGTGACTCTGCTTAGAGAGAACGGAAAGGCCTGAATCAGGAAGCGCGCTGCTTAAAGTGGGCGTGCCTTCCGCTGCCTTAGCGGTTCATCTCGCGGAATACTTCCTCTGCTGCGGCGATGGTGGCGTCCACATCGGCTTCCGTGTGGGCAATGGTGAGAAACCAGGCCTCATATTTGGAGGGGGCGAGGCAGATGCCCCGGTCCAGCATCAGCCGGAAAAACTGGGCGAAGCGTTCGCCGTCCGCGTCCTGGGCCTCTTCATAATCGCGCACGGGATGGGCGCAGAAGTGGGTGGAGAAGGCGCCGCGGATGCGGTTTACCGTCAGCGGCTCGCCATAAGCTGCGGCGGCAGCGGCGATGCCGTCAGCGAGGCGGGCGGCCAGGGCATCGAGTCTCTCGTAGGTGCCCGGTTCCCGGAGCACCGAGAGGCACGCGATGCCTGCGGAGATGGAGGCAGGGTTGCCTGCCATGGTCCCGGCCTGGTAGGCCGGACCCAGCGGGGCAACCTGCTGCATAATCTCCGCCCGCCCGCCGTACGCGCCGATGGGCAGCCCGCCGCCGATGACCTTGCCCAGGGCGGTGAGGTCGGGCTCGATGGCGGCGAAGGCCGCCTTCCGGGCGGCTTCGTCGCCGCTTGCCCGCACCGCCTCCGGCAGAAGACCCTCGAAGGTCTGGGAGGAGCCATAGTGGAAGCGGAAGGCGGTGATGACCTCGTCATAAATGACGACGGCCCCAGCTTTTCGTGTCAGGCTGCACAGCCCCTCCAGGAACCCCGGCTCCGGCATAACCATGCCGAAGTTGCCCACGATCGGCTCCACCATAACCGCGGCGGTTTCGGCTCCCCAGCGGTCCAGAGCGTCGGAGAGTGCCGTCAGGTCATTAAACGGCACCGTTATCACTTCCTGGGCGATGGTGGGAGGGACCCCGGCGCTGTCCGGTGTTCCCAGGGTGGACGGGCCGGAGCCCGCCGCCACCAGCACCAGATCGGAGTGGCCGTGGTAACAGCCGGCGAATTTGATGATTTTGCTGCGGCCGGTATAGGCACGGGCCACCCGGATGGTGGTCATAACGGCCTCGGTGCCGGAATTGACAAACCGCACCTTGTCCAGGGAGGGGATGGCCTCCTTGAGCATTTTGGCGAAGATAATCTCCAGCTCCGTGGGGGCGCCGTACAACGTGCCGTTGGCGGCCGCCTTGCAGATCGCCTCCGTAACCACAGGATGGGCATGCCCGGTAATAATTGGCCCGTAAGCGGCCAGATAATCGATGTAGCGGTTGCCGTCCTCATCCCAGAAGTAGGCGCCTTCACCGCGTTTCATAAATACGGGGGCGCCGCCGCCCACCGCCTTGAAGGAACGGGAGGGGCTGTTCACCCCACCCACGATATGCTGAAGTGCCTCTTGGTAGAGGGCTTCCGAACGGTTGCGTGATGTTCCCATAACGATTGCAAGCTCCTTTGCGACAGATGTTAAACACATCCGTCTATTTTACCACTTTTCCCACAGGGGGGACAGGTCTGTTCCGGGGCTTCCTCCGGGCTTAGAGACTGCGCCGAAATAAAGTACCGCTAATTTGCTGACAAAACTCCCAAAACCGTGGAGATTTTGTCAGCAAAAGCGGGTACTAATTTCCTCGCAGCTCCTTACTTCCCGGCCTTGAGCCGGATACCGGAAACCACCTTCCGCATGGTCTCTTCATTCACAGCCGCTTCATTAAAATAAACGCCGTATGCCAATTTGGCAGTGGAATCGGTCCAGTACCAGCGGCTATCGTCATAACGCCAGTCTGGGTCCAGCTGTGCAGCAGGTTTGGTTAGCACCAGTCCGATTTTGTACAGACGGAGGTCCCGGGATTGTCCGGGAGCGGGTGAGGGAATATCCGTCACTTCCGTAAACGACCTTTGCTCCGTATGATTGGGCCGGTGGTGCACCCAGCCTTGGGCATCGAACCAGTCCAGCGTCTCCGTCTCTCCCACCTTTTCCCCGTTCACGGTAAAAATCAGCTCCTTGCCGTTTGCCTCGGCGCTCCATGCGGCAGGAACCGCCAGGGTCAGAAGGGAGGTTTCCGCTTGTTTGAACCCCTCCGGCAGTGGAGCGGCAGATGCCTGGGCGTACGCTGTATCCGGCTTATCCCCCGCTCCGGTGAAATGCCACACCGTCAAACCCGCCAGCAGAACAACAGCCGCCGCCGTCCCCCACAACTTTTTACGCATACCAAAGCACCCCTTTAATAAATAGTGCCCACCCGGCCTGCTCAGGCGCGGATGGGCTGCTGTTGGTTTGACGAAGGGGGGAGCGCAAAAGTTCATGCAGTGTGAAACGGGCTGGCGGCTTCCATAGCTGATCCTGTCTGCAGGTTGAACCGTGTTAGCTCAGGATAGCGGAAGAGTAGTTCAACCGCCTGTTTGTGCCATCTGCTGCTTCAACGGAACCTCAAAATCGGTGGAGGCCAGCTGGTCGTAATACCGGCCCTTCTGTGCCGTAAACCGGTAGACGCAGTAATCGGGGTCGGTCCGGCCCAGCGGGTAATAGATCTCATCCCCCTCATGCCAGATCAGATCCTTGAACTCCTGGTCATGAAGCACTTCCATGGTTCCCAAGAGCATCAATCCGTTAAATTTCCCCTCATCGGCAAAGTAAAGGCCGGCTTGCGGCCTCTTATTAAATTGCGCGGTACGGCGGGAGGAGGTATTGGTGGAGAAATAAAATACCGACATTCCCTCCCGGAACCGGGCGTTAAACATCATCTTCATGTTGGGGAAGCCGTCCTCCCCGATGGACCCGACCACCACATTGGGGCTGCGTTCCACCAGGCTAAGTGCTTTTTTTTCAACATCTGTTTCCATCATTTGTTCTCCTCCTCATAACGGTTTAAATTGGCGAGAATATGCCGCAGGGTGGCTTCGAACCGGTTTACCTCATCCTCTGTGAGCCCCTCATAAAACAGGAACAGCATATCCTCGGAAACCTCCTGGTACTTGTCCATCATGCTTTTGCTGCCGGCAGATAGAGCCACTAAGGTGCTTCTTTTGTCCGCGGTGTCCGCAATCCGCTCGATATGTCCGGCCTGCTCCATCCGCTCCAGCATGCTGGATAAGGTGGTTTTGCCCAGGGCGGTTGTTTGGGCCAGCCGCCGGATCGGGACACGGTCCTCCTTCCACAGGGCGAACATAATCCGTCCCTGGGCGTTATTGAGATCCTCAATACCGGCTTTTTTGAGAAGCCGGTCGAATATCCGGCCGGACAGCTGCTTGATCATCGAAATCAAAAATCCGCCTTCCCGGAGTGTGGCCATACGGGTGTGGACCTCCTTTCAGGTTAGTTCTATATGGTACTATATTAGTACTATATCGAACTAGAAGTCAACCTTTTTTTGGAATCCGGATTCCTTTTCCAGTGCGGGTTTACTTCACCGCCTGCCGATAAGATGATAGAATCAGACTTTAGAGAGAAACCAATGAAAGAAGGAGTGGGCGTATGGGCTACAAAATCGTATTTTTTGATATTGACGGCACGCTGTTGGACGAGGACAAAAAGATACCAGAGGATACCCGTCTGGCTGTGGCACAGTTGAAGGCCAACGGTATTGAGCCGGTGATTGCCACCGGCAGGGCGCCTTATTTTTTTGAGCCGCTGGCCCGGGAGCTGGGCATCGATTCTTATGTCAGCTTAAACGGGGGATATGTGGTGTACCGGGGCAAGGAATTGTACCACAGGCATATTCCGGTGCCGGTGCTGGAGCGTCTGGTGGGGCTTGCCCACCAAAGCGGCCATCCGCTGGTATATCAGGGCAAAAGCAGCTACCACACCAACAGTGTGGAGCATGCCGCAGTGTTGGCGGCTATTGATTCGCTGAAGGTATTTTATCCCGGCGGGCAAAGTGAATTCTGGCGGGACGAGAGTATTTACCAGGTGTTCCTCCACTGCCGGCACGGGGAGGAGCAGCCTTATCTGGCGGAGCTGCCGGAGCTGCGTTTCATCCGCTGGCATGAGGATGCTATGGATGTGCTGCCCCTTACCGGCTCCAAGGCCGAGGGCATCCAGGTGATGCTGGACACACTGGGCATCCCGCGGGAGGAGTCCATTGCCTTCGGCGACGGCCTGAACGACAAGGAAATGCTGGAGCTGGTGGGTCTGGGCATCGCCATGGGCAATTCCCACCAGGAGCTGCTCCCCTATGCGGACTACGTCACCGCCCGGGCGGACGAAGGCGGCATTGCGGCTGGCCTCCGCTACGCAGGCTGTCTGGCGTAGGAGGGAATTAGCAGTGTATGGGAGTTAGCTGCGTGCGGGCATTAGTGTTGTATGGGAATAAGCTAGCGTGCGAGCATTAGCGGTGTACAGGAATTAGCTAGTGGACGGAAGTTAGCAAGCGTGGGCATAAATGGTGTACGGAAATTAGCTAGTGTGTGGGCATTAGTGGTGACGGGAATAAGCTAGTGTACAGGAGTTAGTTGGTAAGTAGGAATTTAGCTGGTGCGTTGGAATCGAGTGGCCTGCGAGATTCTAACGGAAGCTAAGGCCCTTATTTGGCTAAAAAGCGGGGTTTTTATTTTCTAACGGAAGTGAGCGCCGCTATTGACCCCGAATCAGCCTCTGCGGAGTTAAATTACGCCGAATAGCGTCTCTCACCGCCGTTAGAAATCCGCAGCGGTCATTTTGAGGCAAATAGCGGCGCTGGCCGCCGTTAGAATTTTTCGCAGCCTGGCCGAAGCAGCAAATGTAGTCAGCGGTAACTCACCATAACCCCAATGGAAAGCCAATTCAGATTGCAGCTGTGCACGGGGCCGATCGATGCCAAACGCAACGCCCGCGTGGGTCTCCCCGCAGGCTAAGCCGCGCCTTACCAGGCCGCACCTCCGCACCAGCGCCACCACACCAAAAAGAGCATCCTCCCCTCCCGGGGAGAATGCTCTTTTTTAGCTGTCCGCGCTGCGGACGCAGCAGGCTGCCCGCCGCGCCGTCAGGGCGCGGCCGTAGCCGCGGCTCCGCCTGCTGCGGCATCATCGCCGCTTGCGCCGGCGGCTGCACCCCCAGCGCCGGCTTCTGCACCGGCGCCCGCACCGTCTCCGGCAGCAGGCTCATCGCCGCCTGCTGCCGGCTGGCCCAGATCAATAATGCCGGCTTCCTCCCCCGGCAGCTTCACGGCTGTGCTGGCCGCAGGCTGCGGCGTCCCTGCCGGATTAGGCGTAGCGGACGCCGCTTCCGGCGCCTTGGGGCTGGCTGACACCGCCGGCTTCACCGATGCCGCAGGCGTCGTCGGTGTTGGCTTCACGGTGGGCTTCACTGTCACCTTGGGCTTCACAGTGGCCTTCGGCGAAGACGTGGGTTTGGAGGTGGCGGTTCCCCCGCTGGAGGAGGTTGTTGTATCCGTACCCTGGCTCAGCTTCCCGCCGGAGATGGGTTTGTCGGACGGCGTGATGGATACATCGCCGAACAGCTGCTTCACAAAAACCTTAAGTGCGGCTTCATCCACGCCCAATACCTCGGCTCCGCCGACCCGTTTTTCCTGCAGCAGGTCCATAGGGGGAATCTGCTGGCTGACCATACCGTCGGTCTTCACCTCGAAGCCCAGAGAAGCCAGCTTGATCATTTGGTTCACGTTAAGATTGGTTTCGATATACGGATCGATGCTGCTGAGAATAGAAGGCAGCTTAAGGAGCGAGGTAGTGGACTGCAGCTTCTCCGCCAGAGCCTGCATGAATTTCCGCTGCCGTTCAGTGCGGGTAAAGTCACTGGTGGCGTCATGCCGGAAGCGCACATATTGGAGGGCCGTATTGCCGTCCAGATGCTGGTAGCCCTTTTTAAGATTAATATCGTATTGGTTGTCATCCGCAGAATCGGTGTAGTACATATCCTTTTCCACTTCCAGGTCGATGCCGCCCAGGGCGTCCACAAGGGCAATAAACCCCTTAAAGTCGGTGTACACAAAATACTGAATGGGGATGCCCATCAGGTTACTCACGGTTTTCATGGCCAATTCCGGTCCGCCTCTTGCGATGGCGGCGTTGATGCGGTCAGAGCCTTGGCCGGGAATATCCACGTACGTATCGCGCAGAATGGAGAACAGATAGGATTTTTTGGTGACCGGATCAAGGGAAGCTATCATCAGCGAGTCGGAGCGGGGGATTTCATTCTTCCCCATACCCCGGGAGTCGCCGCCCAGAAGCAGGATGTTTACCCGTTCCTTGCCCTCCCACTTGGGTGGCTCCAGCTCGGCGGTTTTGGTCAGGGAAGGAATATTGCTGAAAATGGAATCCTCTGGCGACTTATTGATGTTGTCTGCGAAGGAATATAAGGAATACACATAATAGCCGGTGAAGCCAAATATGATTAGCACCAGTCCCGCCACGGACCAGAGAATTTTTTTACGCACACTCATGTGTTTGGCTTTGCGCATAAATAAGCCCCTTTCATCGGGTGATTTGGAATGCACATTCTTTTTTCAAAGGGGATGGGCATTAATGGGGAAGAATAAAGGCTGATAAAGACTACATCATTAGACGGAAAATGCCAGAAAAAAGTTTCATTTAGGACAAACTTCCGCCCAATGCTCCTTTATTGTGCATGAAAAGCTAATACGATTATACCCGAATTGGCGAACAAAATCACAGCTTATAGACATCCCTCGCCGTTCCTGGGGAACCGGGCCGTTCCGGCTTGCCGTTCTCCGGCATCCATAGTAAATTAAGAGGGTTAAACCCATCCCCCAAAGTGGCGCGGAGTTCCAATAAGGAGCTTCGGAGGCTGGGAAGGGAACGTAAGCTTTAAGGAGAGGAGCTTTACTTCGCATGTGGGCCATCGACGTCAAGAATCTGCGCAAGGACTTCCGCGTCCAACAGAATAGAGAAGGATTGGGCGGGGCTCTGCGCGACTTGTTTAAGCGTGAATACAAAAGCATTACCGCCGTCAACGAGATCAGCTTCCAGATCCCCCGTGGGGAAATCTGCGGCTACATCGGGGAGAACGGCGCAGGCAAGTCCACCACCATCAAGATGCTGACGGGGATTCTGGTCCCCACCGCCGGGGAGATCCACGTCAACGGGCTGGTGCCCTACAAGGACCGGGAAGCCTTCGTGCGTGGCATCGGCGTAGTATTCGGGCAGCGCAGCCAGCTGTGGTGGGACATTGGCGTCATCGAGTCCTTCCGGCTGCTTAAGCGGGTATACCGGGTGGACGAGCAGGACTTCAAAAAAAGGCTGGACGAACTGGTCGACCGGCTCCAGCTTGCCGATATCCTGAACCGTCCGGTGCGCAAGCTCAGCCTGGGGCAGCGGATGCGCTGCGAGCTGGCGGCATCCCTGCTGCATAATCCCTCCATCCTGTTTCTGGACGAACCGACGATTGGCCTGGATGTGATGGTCAAGGCGGAAATCCGGGATTTCCTGAAATCCATGAACCAGCGTTACGAAACCACCATTTTGCTGACCACCCATGACCTGCAGGATATTGAAGCCCTGTGCTCCCGGGTGATTATGCTGGATGACGGGAATATCATCTATGACGGTGGGCTGGAGGAATTAAAAGCAAGATGGGGCCGCGGCAAGGAAATTGTGCTGCAGCTCACCCGGCCGGCGGAGCCTGACTTCCTGTCCCGCCTGACTGCGGACCTGAATGTGGAGTGGAGTATGGAAAATGATCTTGTAGCCCATATATGGGTGCCCTTCGGACAAACCAATGTGTCGGAGGTTCTCGCCCGGGTGGTCGGATCGGTAGAAATCGACGACATCCGCATTATTGAAACCCAGACGGATGATATTATCCGGGAGATCTATAAGGCGGGCCATGCCTCCGCAGACTGCTCCGAGCCGGATGCAAGAAACGATCCGTCCGGAGCAGCCCCGGCACAGCCGGAGGATAAGGCCGCAGGGGAAAAGGATCTGGCTGCCGTCAAGGGAAGTGACGGGTCATGATTGGCTTGTATGCGGAGTTCATCCGCATCCGGTTTTTGTCCATGCTGGCTTACCGGATGAACTATTACACGGGTATCATCATCTATTTGGTGAATATCGGTGCGCAATATTTTCTGTGGAGCGCCATCTATTCGGGAGCCGATGGACTGGGCGGCATGAATATGACCCAGATGACCACCTATGTGGCCGTGGCCTGGATGGCACGGGCTTTTTATTTCAACAATCTGGACCGGGAAATTGCCAATGAAATCCGCGACGGCAGTGTGGCCATCCAATTTATCCGTCCCTATCCGTATTTGGCGGTGAAGATGATGCAGGGACTGGGCGAAGGCCTGTTCCGGCTTCTGTTATTTTCCACACCGGGGATGCTGCTGGTTTGGCTGTTGTTTCCCATCCGGTTCCCTCATGACCCGCAGGTGTGGGCGGCTTTTTTCCTGATGCTGCTGTTCAGCTTCGTGATTAATTCCCAGATCAATATCCTGACGGGACTATGTGCCTTTTTTATGGAAAACAGCGACGGGATGATGCGCTTCAAAAGGGTAATGGTGGACCTGTTCTCCGGTCTGATCATCCCGGTATCCTTCTTCCCGGGTTGGGCCGAAACCGTGCTGCGCCTGCTGCCTTTCCAGGCCATTACCTACTTGCCCTCTGCGGTATTCTCCGGCAAGGACGGAGGCATCGGCATTGCCAATGTGCTGGGTGTGCAGGTGCTGTGGCTGGTGCTGCTGTTTATTCCGATTTTACTCATGTGGCGGCTGGCAAGAACGCGGCTGTTTGTGCAGGGAGGGTGAGCGGTATGTTCTATCTGTCTCTTGGCTGGGACTATCTGAAAACCTATATGAAAATCCGGCTGGCCTACCGCATGGACCTGCTGGTGGAGATTTTGTCCGATCTGATGTTCCAGGGTGTGAACCTGTTCTTTCTATTAGTGGTGTTTCTGCATACGCAGCTTCTGGACGGCTGGACGGAGTCCCAGATGCTGTTTGTTTACGGGTACTTTATGGTGCCGTACGGGATTTTCAATTGCTGCTTCAATCTTTGGAACTTTACCGAGCGTTATATCGTCAAAGGGGAGATGGACCGGATTCTCACCCGGCCCGCTTATAATCTTACCCAGCTTGCTCTGGAAAATCTCGACCCGCCGTCCTTGGCCGGCTCCGTGGTGGGGCTGGTGATTATGGCGCTGACCTGGCCTTCGGCAGGGTTGGAGTTTGTCTGGTATGATCCCTTAGTGCTGGTGCTGCTCGTCCTGGGCTCTATAATGGTATATGCAGGCATATATATTACCTTTACCGCCATTTCCTTCTTTACGGATGCACCCACAGGGATTTTGCCCCTGGTGTGGAACATTCAGAATTACGGGCGGTACCCCGTTACCATCTACAACCGGGCGATTACGGTGCTGCTGACGGGGATTTTGCCCTTTGCCTTCGTGGGCTTTTATCCGGCGGCATACTTCCTGGACCGGGCTTCATGGGGGCATATTGCCCTGTTGACTCCGGTGGTGGGCGGCGTGTTTTTTGGTGGGGCACTGGCCTTCTGGAATTTCGGCGTCAGCCGGTACCGCGGCGCGGGTTCATAAGAGGGAGGGCATAGCTGGCTGCAAAAGGGGGAAACGGCATGTACGCACAGCTTTTACTGGGCATAGCGATGCTCCTTATGGCATTCGGTCATTGGAGAGGGAAGGCGACTCTCATCCGCAGCAGCATCAGGGATGTGCTGAGCGGGGAAGCGCTTAGGTCGTATCAAAGGAGCCTGGCTCTGCCGTATACTTGCTTAGGGATCCTTTTTATCGTGATGGGGCTGGTGGAAAAGCAAAGGGGCTTACAAGGTCTGGTGTTTGTAATGGTGTATATCCTTCTGGCGCTTGTGCCCATACTGTGGGCCATCCGGAATAATAAGAAGCATCTGGGCCGTTACTGGTAATATTGGATTCTCACGCGCCATCATCCGGGAGGTGGAAGCATGGGCGGTATGGAGAATACGCAGGACAAAATCGGCAAACGGGCATGGGAGCGGGAGGCGATCCTCCTGCTGATCCGGGAGTATAACCGGCTGGGCACCGGGCCGGGATATAGGCTGTTGTTCCAGCAGGAGCGGCCGGATGCCGTGCTGGAGGAAAAGGGCCCCCTGCGCCGCAAGCTGGGCGTAGAGATTACCCATCTGTTCGCCAGCCAGCAGGAGGCGATGGATGTGTTCAATCGGCGGATTCCGGCCCCTGAACAGGAGGGGGTTACCATTGACCACCTTCTGAAGGAGCTGAATCATCTCATCAGCAAAAAGGTAGGCAAACGCAGCGCCTACAGCATGAGCTATCCCATCGCGCTGTTGATCCGCAACGCCTCGCCGGTGTTCGGCATGTCGGATTTTCTGCCCCGGCTGACGGAGGTGGACTTGCCTGCGGGGGTGTTCACCCACATCTGGTTCCTGTCCCGGGACGGCTCCCCGGAGTGGAAGCTGGCGGAGCTCTTGTAGAGAGCCGCAGCATAGAAAAACGCATTCTCCGGTTAACGGGGAATGCGTTTTTTGCTGCGGAAGGTGGGGGAGCGGGCACGCAACACTACAACTCCTGCCTGAATACACCTGGAGCGGCTGCGCGAAATGCAAAAGTGCAGTTATTTCGGCTGGATGGGCCTGCTGCTGACGGGCGAAATGCAAAAGTGCAGTTAATTTCTCGGTTTTCCGCCCCATGCGGCGTTCTAGGCTAAAATAACTGCACTTTTGCAGGATAGCCCCTATATTATCCGGTTTCTAGGAAAATAACTGCACTTTTGCAGGGTGTACCGTACCGGGAGGAGAAACAGGGCGGCCAACCAGACGGTGGAGTCATTTTCAGTACTAATTAATACCCATCCTCCAACTCGTTCGCCACCCACTAACCCGTCAGTTCGCTCCACATCAGCCAATCCATCGACCAATCAGCCCGTTCCACATCTGCCAATCCATCGACCAATCAGCTCGCTCCACATCAGCCAATCCATCGATCAATCAGCCCGTTCCACATCAGCCAATCCATCGACCAATCAGCTCGTTCCACATCAGCCAATCCATCGACCAATCAGCCCGTTCCACATCTGCCAATCCGTCAACTAATCAGCTCGTTCCATATCAGCCACCATGTCGATCAATCAGCTCGTTCAACATTAGCCAACCCGTCAACCCACTTCCCCGTCACACCTACGGCAGGTCCACCGCCAGATGGTCCTCGATGAGGAAAACGGCGATCCGGCCGGGGCCGTGGACCCCGATGGTCAGGTCCATCTCGATGTCCGAGGTTCGGCTGGGGCCGGTGATGATGTTCACGCAGCTGTAGTCCAGCGCTTTGCCCGGCATTCCGGCCAGCACCTGGGTAATCCGCGGCACCACCGTGCTGCCGCGTACCACTACCAGGAGCTGGTTGGGCAACAGGCTCACCACCCGGCCCCGGTCGCCCCGGTTATAGAGCACTACGGAGCCGGTTTCGGAGAGGCCGTGGGATGCATATACCAGCCCGGCATGGGCCGCCTCCGCCGCCCGGACCAGGGTATCCCGGTCTCCCGAAGCGCTCCACCGGGTGACCTCATACCCCTGCTCCTCGAACACATCGGCAGGCTCGGCGCCGTCCAGATCCTCTCCAGCCGGCCACAGAATCAGCCGCTTGAACTCCGCCTCTGTCAGGTACGCATTGACCGCCTTGGGCAAAAGCTCCCCATTGGGCACGGGAATCACCACGCCGCCCAGCTTCATCAGCTCGTCGGCGAATTGGGCCACCAGTCCCGCCTGATCCAGCTCCTTGTGGAGATGGTCCCAAGGCTGGGTGTCCCAGCGGGGGCGGGAGGCCTCATAGATCCGCTCCCGGCCCATTTTGTCGGCAAGCTTCTGCAAAAAAGCCTCCTTAGACGCCATCCGACCCATCTCCCTTCGGCTTATTCTGTGACCGTCCCCGGGACGTTCCGCCTGATGCTCCACCTGATGCTCCACCCGGTGATCCGGCCGATTCACCCTTGCCCTCGCGGTCCCACCATTCCCGGAAGCTTTCCATAGGGGGAGCGGGCAGATCGCGGGCTTTGGTCCATTTGCCCAACAGACTCGGTCCCTTGCGGATGTAGCCGTCCTTGGACAGGGGCTTGAGCCCGTATTTGGCCAGCTTCAGCCCGGTGCGGTACATCCAAGGATTGGCCATGGCGGTGCCGAAGCCCTTGAAGATAGCCCGCTCTACGGGATGGGTCCGCTTCTCCTCCACCTCATCCTTGCGCAGCTCCAGGAGATAATCATGGAGGGGGATGCGCACGGGACAGGCGTCGGTGCAGGCGCCGCACAGGCTGGAGAGATAGGGCAGCTTCTCCCAGCTTTCGAAGCCCTTCAGGATCGGGGTCAGTACCGCACCGATGGGACCGGGATACACGCTGCCGTAAGCATGCCCGCCGATGTGCCGGTAGACGGGACAGACGTTGAGGCAGGCGCCGCAGCGGATGCAGTTCAGGATTTTCTGGTATTCCGTGCCCAGGGCATTGCTGCGCCCGTTGTCCACGATGACCACATGGAGCTCCTCGGGACCGTCCACGTCGTCACTTTTGCGCGGGCCGGTAAGGGCCGTCACATAGCTGGTCACCTTCTGCCCGGTGGCGGAGCGGGGGAGCAGGGAAAGCACCGAATCCAGCTCCTCCCAACCCGGCACGATCCGCTCCATCCCCATCAGGACCACATGGGTTTTGGGGATGGAGGTGGACAGTCGGGCGTTGCCTTCGTTGGAGACCAGCACCACCGACCCGGTTTCCGCCACGGCGAAATTGCAGCCGGACAGCCCGATGTCGGCGTTCTGGAATTTGTCCCGCAGCACCGTACGTGCATATCGGGTCAGCTCCTTGGTATCCTCCGGCATCTGCTCTCCCGATACTCGCGAGAACAGCTCGGCCACCTGCTTCCGGTTTTTGTGGATGGCCGGCACAATAATGTGGGAAGGGGTCTCACCCGCCAACTGGATGATATATTCCCCCAAGTCCGATTCGATGGCCTCTACGCCGATTTCCGCCAGCCGGTGGTTCAGATGGATTTCCTCGGAGACCATGGATTTGGCCTTGATGACGGTTTTGGCGTTTTTGGCCTTGGCCAGATCCAGAATGTACTGCACCACTTCCTCATCGCTCTCCGCAAAAAAAACCTTGCCCCCGTTTTTCTCCACATTCGTAGAGAACTGGTCCAGATAGGCATCCAGATGAGCCACCGTGTGCGTCCGGATAGCTTCCGCCCGCTCCCGCCATTCCTCAATATTGCCAAGCACCTCGGCGGCATTGGCCTTGTTCATACGGAAGCGTTCCTGGGCTACCGCCAAGGATCGTTTGAGAAAGGGATCCTTAATGGCAAGCTCCACCCGTTCATCGAGCGTTGGCAGTGTGTCCGGCTTCATAACGTCTCACCCCTTCCTCCAGCAGCTCGGCGACATGGTAGGCCTTGATGGGGGAGCCCAGCCGGCGCAGCCGTCCTTCAATATTCATGAGGCAGGCCATATCCGAGCCTAACAGTACCGTTGCCCCCGTATCCATGATCCGGCGGGCCTTTTCGTCCACCATTTCGCCGGAGATGTCGTGCATCTTCACGGCGAAGGTGCCGCCGAAGCCGCAGCAGTCTTCTTTATATGGAAGCTCCACATAGTCCAGACCCTCAATGCGCCGGATCAGCTGGAGGGGCTCCTCGGTCACACCCAGACTGCGGGTCATATGGCAGGAGCAGTGGTAGGTGGCTTTGCCCTGGAATTCAGCCCGGAGTGTGTCCACACCCGGTGTTCGGACCAGAAATTCGGAGAATTCATAGGTTTTGGCTGCCAACTGTATTGCCTTCTCATGCCATTCCGGCTCCCCGGCCAACAGGGGCGGGTAATGATGCCGGATCATGGCGGCGCAGGAGCCGGAGGGAGTCACCACATATTCCGATTGGGCGAAGGCCCGGATCAGCTGCTTGGCGGCTTTTTTGGTATCCTCGTGATAGCCGCTGTTGAAGGCCGGCTGGCCACAGCAAACCTGACCCTCCGGAAAATCCACGGTGCAGCCGCATCTGCGCAAGAGGCGGACGACTGCTTTGCCCACTTGGGGGTACATGGCATCCGCCACACAGGTAATAAACAGGGAAACCCGCATATCCAACTGCTCCTTTCAATAGATAAGAGTGTATTGCGCACCGTTTAGTCATCTGATGACCTGATGAGTATTTCCGGACTATTCCTTATCCTGATCCAGCCAATGCCGCAGGAGCAGCTGCTCCACCTTGGACAGATGCGCCAGCATCAGCTGTCCGGCCAAAGGGGCGTTCCCTTCTTCAATAGCGTCCAGAATAGCGCTGTGCTCCTTGTGCAGCCGCTCCAGCGTCAGGTCCTCGGAGAACAGCCACAATCGCCGGGCCTCCTTCATGGTCGCCTGGAGAGTATCGGAGATTTGCAGCATCAGACCCGCCAGCATCCGGTTCCCTGTAGCAGCGGCAACTGCCAGATGGAATTGGGCGTCGGCTTCCTCACCCAGATGATCATCCCGGACGGCGCTCTGCATACCCTGCAGGGCCGTCCGCATAGCCGCCAGCTGCTCCGGTGTCCGTTTGGAGGCTGCTGCAGAGGCTGCCCCGGCTTCCACGATTTTGCGAACCTCAAAAAATTCCAGCACCTCCTGCCGGGTCAGACCGGCTACCAGCCTCAGGGGACGGTTGCTTTCCGAGGTGTTTGGCTTGGACACAAAGGTGCCTTCGCCTTGGCGTATATCCACCAGACCGGTGGCGCGGAGAGCGGACAGGGCCTCGCGGATAGTGGAGCGTCCCACTTGAAAGCGTTTGCTTAACTGCTCGACGGAATCCAGCCGTTCTCCCGGCTTCACCAAACCATTCTTGATGCTTTCCTCGATCTGCTCCGCAACCAGCTCATAGCTTTTGCGGCGCTGGACCCGGGAAAACTCCATAGGATCACCTCACTTGAAGTAAGCAGGCTGCCATCCGATAATCTGGTCATCAGATGGGTTCATAATCAAGTATAGCCTCATTCACATTTTCGTCAATAATAATTATTGTAATTTAATAAAAATAATTTCGGGATAGCTTGTTTCAAAAAAGCCCTGGAGAGGTATATGAACTAATATATTTGAGTAAAACAACTGTCTTTTCCCAATGGGCACGATAACGTGAAGGGGGCGGTTTTTATCGGAGGGAAAACCCCCGGAAAGCGTTTTCTCTAACGAACAAAAAGGAAGTAAATGCCTTTGCCCTGAATTGTCGAAACAACCGGCGGGGTTACAGACATTAGTCGAGGAATTTTAAAAATTGCGTCCAACCGGTGTCGAAACGTGGATAACGGACAAAGAATGATAGTCATTATCAAATAGTAAAAATAATATTTTTGAAAAGGATAAAAAAATTTTCCTATATAGAACAAGGTTTTAAAGCAGATCCTAGAAAATATCAGGGTATTCGACAAAATGCGGCGGTTTACAGGTTCGTTTTAACGAAGTATAATCAAAAACGTCAAGAAAAATTCATAATTGATCACGACAACAAGAGGTGCTTGACTTTTCATATAAACGGGGATTTTTGAAGCGGCGGAGCGCTTATGAATCTGTGAAGGAGCGGTTAGCAATGAAGATGATTCTTGATCTGGACCATATCGTCCGGGAGTTGGGTATCTCCCAAGACGCCTTTTCACAGTGGAAAGCCGCCAACCTCGAAAGTGCCTCGGCAAGCGGCTCTGCGGCTTGGTCTGTATTGGAAGAAAGCGGGTTTAACGGCAAAGGCTACTCTAAAGCGGCGGATTTGATGACCGGTTGAGTGTGGTTGATGGAAAACCTAGCGATTCATGGAACGGTCAGCGCGGATAAAGGCGATGAAGCGTCTTGATTCTTCAGGGGTGAGTTTTCTTCCGTCTACGGTAAAGGAAAACTTCTCCAGAAGCTGTTCGTCTGACAGTTCCAGATTTTCGCTGAAATCCCGTACTGCCATATCCGTCACTTGGGTCGGTTCTGATGTGCGGCCCAAAAGATAATCTACCGAAACATGGAAGAAGTCGGCCAATTTCGTCATGGTGGTGTAATCCGGTTCGCGGCGGTTTTTCTCATAGTGGGAAAGCGAAGCGCGGGATATGCCGATTTTATTGGCCAAGTCCTCCTGGGTAAGTCCCCTTTTTTCCCGTAACAGGGCGATTTTATCTCCACATGTGAACATGAACTAGCTCCTTTTTCCTCGGTGTGCCTCGCTCTTTACAGGACCCTTTTTAAGATACATTATGAATCATAACCAATTTTTTTTCAATGAGACGTTACATTATGTATCTTAAATTCAGCATATGTGGAGAGCTGCATAAAATTTCAAGGTAATTATTATAATGATTTGGAAATATCATTTATAAAATGTTACAAAATGTAACTATTTGGGGCGTTCATCAGGAAGGGGGAGCTTTATGGCAAACCGGGATCGGCATTCTCCTTCACCGCCTTCACACGAAAGATCCCTCCATATCGGCCAGAAAATCCGGCAGATGCGGCAGGAGCGGGGGTTGAGCCTGACGGCCTTGGCCGCGCGGGCAGGGATCGCCAAATCCTATCTGTCCAATATTGAACGCCGGGTCCAGTCCAATCCGTCCATGCTGTTTCTTGAGAAAATCAGCGGGGTTTTCGGGGTGGAGGTGGAAACCCTCGTCAAGGACATGCGAATGCGCCCGGAGCTGGACGGGGAATGGGTGGAGCTGGTGCAGGAGGCCGTCAAAGCAGGGGTAGAGAAGCGCGAGTTCCGCACCCTGATCGAATTCAAGAAATACCTGAAGCAAACCGACAGCAGTTCCTGACCATTACCGGTGCACCCGGCAGCTCTTCGGCAAAGTTAATCTTTGCGGGGCTCACGCGGGAGTGCCTTTTTTATTGGGCAGGTATCGGCTGGGTAGCCGAACCCCGAACCTCGCCTCCGCACCTTCCTCCGACCCCCTCTGTGCTCCCGCTCCCCCGCGTTTTCAAGTAACCACTCTCTGTAACGGAATTATGTGACCCTTAGCGCCACAAAATCCAGTTTTTCGGATTCTTACGGAACTGAGCGACTCTTAGGCAGTTGGAGGGAACCCAAACTACCTGCATCCCCCCTCTAAGGGCTTCTGAGTTCCGTTAGCGCGGCAGAAGTGTGTTTTAGAGCCCGTAAGCCTCTCTGAGTTCCGTTAGCGTGAGAACGAGCGGGCGCTGAAGATATGGCGAAGCTCTAAGCGTCTAGGAGTTCCGTTAGCGCGGGCCGCGGAAGACAGAGTGTCTGAGTGCATGGCAGCAGGTGTGATCTAATTTGAACTGGTTTGCCGGATTCTGGTATGATCGTCACAAACCAACAAACCAACGAGGAGGTTACGGCATGGCGAATCATACGGAAGCCTCAGCAGAGGCAATCACGGGGCAACAGGCGCCGCATTTTAAGCTGGAGGCGGCCGACGGCCGGGAGTACAGTCTTGCGGATTATGCGGGCAAGATGGTTGTGCTCTATTTTTATCCTAAGGACAGTACCCCCGGCTGCACTCAGGAGGCCTGCGATTTCCGCGATTACAACGGGAGAATTGAAGCCGAAGGCGCCGTCATTCTGGGCATCAGCCCGGACAGTCTGAAGTCCCACGGGAAATTTGCGGACAAGCATAGTCTGCCGTTCCCTCTGTTGTCCGATCCGGAGCATGAGGTGTGTGAGCGTTACGGCGTGTGGCAGCTGAAAAAAATGGCGGGCCGTGAATACATGGGTGTGGTGCGGTCTACATTCCTTATTGACGGCGAAGGGCGGATTGCCCGGGAGTGGCGGAAGGTAAAGGTAAACGGCCATGTGGACGAGGTGCTCCAGGCGATTCAGGAGCTGAAGTCTATCAACTGAACCGGCATTATCTCCTGCAGCTAGCGGACTATAATGGACTTCGTGGACTGTACGGACTGAGGAAGCGTTTGTCATAAGGGTGAGTGGCCTCCCATATACTCTATCAGAATGATCTGGTAGAAATGACGGGAGGCCTTTTGCATGTTCAAAGGGAAACAGGGCAGGGGACGATGGGGTTGGAAACGGGTCGGCGGCCTTCTGGCAGCCGTATGCCTTTTACTGGAGCTGGCAGGCCCGGCTGCATATACTGCGCGGGCAGAATCTGCGCCCCAAAAAGAGACTGCAGCCCAGGCGGCACAAGCACAGCAGACCCTGTCGGAGCGGGACAACGAAGAAGTGTATGCCGTTTTGGCGGGAGGCAACCGCATTCGGACGGAACGGGAGTATACCGTACCGGAGCAGCCCACCGTGTACCTCACCTTTGACGACGGGCCCAGCAAATATACGGAGCAGGTTTTGGATATTTTGAGAGAGGAAGAAATCAAAGCGACGTTTTTTGTGGTGGGACAGCTTGTCCCGGACCGTAAGGCTGTGGTGTCCCGGATCGCCCGGGAGGGCCATGCCATTGGCAATCATACGTATAACCATGTATACAGTGAACTGTACGGCAGCTTCAAGGGGTTTTGGAGCCAGGCGGTGAAAACGGACAATGTGCTGGAGGAGATTCTGGGGGAAAAGCCGTTTTTGCTGCGGGCACCGGGGGGGACCGCTACCAATTTCGACGCCTTCTACTTCTATTATCTGGAGCAGGTGGGGTATACCGTGGTGGACTGGAATGTGGATTCCCGGGATGCCACCCGGCAGGGAGTTCCAGCAGAAGAGATTGTGGCCGCTGTCAAAAAAAGCCCGCTTAAACATCAGCTAACCGTTCTGATGCATGACGGGGCGGGGCATGGGGAAACCGTCAAGGCGCTGCCGGAGATTATCGCCTACTACAAGGAGCAGGGATATGCCTTCGCCGCGCTGGACAGAAGTGTAAAGCCGGAGCAGTTTTCCCTTGCCCGGAGCAAGTGGGCCAGAAGCTATTCCCCCGACAGCTTCGCAGCCTCCACTGCACTTGTGGCCGCATCCGGTCTGGAGCGGCAGGAAAAGAATCAACAGGCCGAGCAGGAACGGCTCCTGGCGCAGCAGTCCCTCCGGGCGCAGGAGGAGGCTGCAGCCGCGCTGGCAGCGCTGGCCAGGCAGCGGGCGGAGGAGGTGCCGCTGACCGTAGCCTTGGAGCCCCGCAGCACATGGACGCTTGCGCCCGGCAGCTATTCCTTCGCCCACGGCCGGTTTGCCGTCCCCTTGAGAGGGTTGGCGGAGCGGCTGGGCGCCCAAGTAGCCTGGGATGAAACCAAACGGATCGCCACCGTCCGCTCCGGCCTCCTCTCCGTAGAGGTGGATCCTGTGCAGCGGACCATTACGGAAATCCGCCCCGGACATGCGCCTGCCGTCCGTTACCTGGCGGATGTGAGCCTGACAGACGGCGAAATCCGCATTCCGCTGCGCTATGGCGCGGGACTATTGGGAAGCAGCATACAAAGCTATTCCCTTGATCCCTCGGACCGCAATGTGCAATTAGCCTCCAAAAGCGGCAGGCCCACCGCCATACTCCATCCTTTTGACAGCTGGCCGCTGGTGTAGGAGACGGTGCCTCAAATCTCTCACTCGCATGTCTAAAACGCTAGAAATCCGGAAAAGCTAGAGATACAAGAATCCGGATTTGGAGGTTTTAACATGTCTAGTCTGTCCCATAACATGTCCTTTGAGGAACCGCTGCTGCAATTGGAGCGTATCATTGCCAATATCGAAAAGGTGATGGTCGGCAAACGCCGTCCCGTGGAGCTGGTTTTGACGTCCCTTTTATGCGGAGGCCATGTGCTTCTGGAGGATGTGCCGGGTGTGGGTAAAACCATACTGGTCAAAGCCCTGGCCAAAACCGTGGATGCCGGCTTCAAGCGCATCCAGTTTACCCCTGATCTTTTGCCCTCGGACGTAACGGGAGTGTCCGTCTACAACAGAGGCCTGTCGTCCTTCCAGTTCCGCCCCGGCCCCCTGTTTACCAACATTGTGCTGGCCGATGAGCTGAACCGTACCTCTCCCAAAACCCAAGCCGCCCTTCTGGAGGCTATGGAGGAGCGGCATGTTACGGTGGACGGGGAAACCTATCCCCTCCCCCGCCCCTTCCTGATCCTGGCCACCCAGAACCCGCTGGACCATGCGGGCACCTACCAGCTGCCGGAGGCGCAGCTGGACCGTTTCTTCATGCGTATCCGGCTGGGGTATCCCGAGCGCGGACATGAGGTGGAGATGATGGGCCGGATGCAGGAGGTCTCGCCATTGGACACCTTGAAGCCGGTGCTGTTAAAAGAAGAGCTTCAGCTGCTCCAACGGCAGGTCCGGCATGTCCATGTGGACGAATCATTGAAGGAATACATGGTGGAGCTGGCCTCCGCCACCCGCAAGCATAAGGACGCCATGCTGGGAGCCAGCCCCCGGGCGGTGCTGGCGCTGATGCTGGCGTCCCAAGGCACCGCCTACCGCAAGGGCCGCAGCTACGTGGTGCCCGACGATATCAAGGATATGCTGGAGCCGGTGCTGGCCCACCGGATTCTCCTGACCCAGGAGGCCCGTATGGCCGGGCGCGTCTCCGAGCTGATTCTCCGCCAGGCGGCCGCAGAGGTGCCAGTGCCGGGCCTGCGCTATGCGCCGGGCTCGTAAGGAGGAGGAGCGGCATGATCATCCGCAGCCTATACCGGCTGGCGTTCTTCCTATTGTTAGCCGCAGGCGCCGGTGCGCTGGCTGTGCTGCGGGGCGGACAGGCGGCCTGGTTTTTGGCCTGGCTCTTGACGGGGGCGGGAGCGGTGTCCCTGTCTGTCTTTTTGTTTACGCTGATGAAGGCGGAGGTTTCCCGCAGCGGGGAGAACCATATGCTGTACCCCAAGGATGAGCTGACGGTGGAGCTCAAGATCCGCCATACCTCTTTTTTGCCTGTGCTGTGGATGTCTGTGGCCGACCATTTCGTGCGGGAGGCCGACGGGCACTTGTATACGGTGCGGAAGCGGGTATATCCGGGCTGGAAGCGGACCTTCACGGTCCGTTACCGGATTTCGGGGCTGGAGCGGGGAAGCTACCGGTACACGGGAACGGAGCTTGCAGCCGGGGATTGCTGGGGACTTGTCCAAAAAAGACGCCTGCTTCCCGGCTCCGGCGGCTTTACGGTGCTGCCGGAGGGCAGGGCCGTGCTGCCCGTAGGCCTCCCCAAGGGGGCAGGCGGCGACGAAACGGAAGGGGCTTCTCCCTTCCGTCCGTCCATGCCCGGGCATGGGGTCCGCCCGTACGAGAACGGGGATCCCCTGCACCGGATCCACTGGAAATCCACCGCACGCCGGGACGGGCTGATGACCCGGATGGATGAACCCGCCCTGGAGTGGCGGTTCCAGGTGTATGTGGACGCCAGCGCCTCTTCTTATCAGGGGCGCGCCGAGCTGTTCGAGCAGGCCATACGCTGGGCGGCGGGCATCCTCCAGGCGGCCGGGGACATCCGGGCCATGGCGGGGTTGGCCGCTAACGGCAAGCCGGAAATCCGGCTGCCTCCCCACCTGTCGGATAACGGCCTGCCGGCACTGCGTCTGCTTGCCGTTCTGGAGACAGCCGGGGGGCAAAGCTTCGCCGAATTGCTTATGAACGGCGGAAGCCGTCCGGGGAGCAGCGCCGAAGCGGTGGTGGCGGTAACGCCGGTAATCGATTTTGCGGTGGAGCGGGCTTTGGGCCAGCTGTGCCAGGGAGGCTGCCAGGTGTTCGTGTATCATCTGCTGGGAGCTAGACTGGCGGGAGAGCGGGAACTGGAGCAAAAACGGCGGCTTGAAGCGGCAGGCTGCCGGGTGCACCAAATCCGTGAAGCCCGCTTGGAGAGGACGGTGAGGCTCCATGCCGAATCGGAAGGCGCCTGAGCCCCTGCGGCTGCGCAGAAGGGCCTTGGCAGCAGCCGGTGCCCCCAACGAGGAAGGCCGCGCCGGCAATGCTGCGGCGGGACTATCCGGCTCCTCCACGGCCGCAGCTTCATCTAACGCATCGCCTCCGGCGCCGCTTGGGCACGGAGGTATGTATCCCGCCCTGCCGGGTACCCGCTGGGCGGCAGGCTTGTTGTTCCTGGTGCTCCTGTGGGCATGGATCAAACCCATTGCCATGCTGTCCGGCTGGAAAACGCCGGACAAGCTGGGGCCGCTGCTTGCGGCTATGGGCATTTGTGTGCTGCTGGATATGGCGAATATGTCCGTATGGAAAAGTGTACCCTTGAAGGGTTTGGCCGCATGGCTGGCGGTGGGCTGGATTTTCCGCGGAAGCGCAGGGGAGGAAGCTTTCCCTATGAGCTGGTTCCGGCAATATGGCGCTGTGCTGGCCCAGGATACGGAGGCATTCCTGGCGGGAAATGCCGGAGCCATCAGCGGTGAGCACCGGACCCTGATTTTCCTGGCAGGCTGGATGGTGCTGGCAGGGGTGGTTCAGGCGCTGCTCCTGCATAGCCGCAGGGCCTTATGGCTGTTGGCCGTCACCTGGACCTATCTGGCAGGGCTGCAGCTATGGCCCGGCGTGGATACCACCGGCGAGCTGATCGCCTCCGGTGTGGCGGGTCTGGCTTTATTGGCGATGCTGAACCTGGACCGGATCGGTGCGGCAGGCAAGCCGGAGCTGACCCGGACTCCACCGGCCAACCGTCTTACCGCCGCAGCCCCGGCTGCTCCAATAAACACAGATTCACCGTTGGCCCCGGCGGCCAATACGCCTCATATTTCCCCGGCTGCGGGGGAAACCCAAGCTGCTCCGTCTCCGGCCAGCCCGGTGCGGATTGCTTATGACCGGAGGGGCAGAGCCTTTGTCCCGCCTTGGGCATACGGACTGGCGCTTACGCTGACATTGGCCTTGTTCCTGGCCGCATGGGCCGGGAGCGGCGGGCAGAAGGGGCCCCTGCGTCCGCTGGAGATGGGGGATTTCAGCAAATGGGCGCAGACACTTGTGTCCCTGTGGTCCTCCGACGGGGAGGACAGCCCTTCTGCCCGGGCGGTTTTTGCAGGCGGTGGCGGCGTCACCGGCTACAGTAGCGGCGATTACCGGCTGGGCGGACCGCTGACGGTACGGGATGAACCGGTTTTTACCGCACGTTCACCCGTCAGCACCTACTGGCGCGGGGAGAGCAAGGATTATTATGACGGCTCCGGCTGGAGCAGCCGGTCGGCAGGTCCAGCAGATGCGGCAGACGGACAAACGGCAGATCTTTTTGCACAGACCGTCACCCAGGAGCTGCTGTACAGCGGGCGGCAGGACATGAATCTGCTGTTTGCCGGGGGCAGGATTGAGCAGGTGGAAGCCTTGTATGCTGCCGACGGCAGCCAGGCTCCGGCAGGCAGCTTAGCCTTGGATGCTCCATCGGGCAGGTATGATTTCCGTGCCTCCTCCGGCAAACAGCTGGGCTATGCCCGTTTTAAGGCCAGGCTGAACGGGTATCCCGAAGCGGCCCTGATGAATGCGGCGGGAGAGATTTCCCCGGGGATAGCGGCAGCGTATCTCCAGATTCCGGACAAGCTGCCCGAGCGGGTGAGGGAGCTGGCTCTGGCCGTTTCCGCACCCGGGACAACTGCCTACGCCAAAGCGGCACTGCTGCAAGCCTATCTTCGGGAGCATTACCGCTACAGTTTGACCGATGTAGCCGTTCCGGCCAACGGACAGGACTTTGTGGATGCTTTCCTGTTCGGCTCGGCGGGAGGATATTGCGACTATTTCTCTACCTCCCTCGCCGTGATGCTGCGCGCCTCGGGGATCCCGGCCCGGTGGGTCAAGGGCTTCGCTCCCGGTGAGGCCACCCCGGATGAAACCGGCGCTGTGCAGACCATAGCCGTCAGCACCCGCAACGCCCATTCCTGGGTGGAGCTGTATCTTCCGGGCCTCGGCTGGGTGGCGATGGACCCCACACCGGGCTTCGCCGGCTTTCAGCCAGCGGATACATCCGCATCACCGGAGCAAGCGCTTGCTCTTCATACGGAGAGAGAGGCAGCATCCTCCGCCGGACCGGTTCGCCGGCTGTTGGAACAATGGGATAACAGCTACCGCGAGTTAAAGCAGGCTGCGGGAGAGCAGCTTTCCCATTGGTCCGCTCATACAGCGGAGGCTCTAAGGAAGCACCGCTTCACGGCATTGCTTCTGGCTGCTGCTGCCGCACCGCTCCTGTACTGGGTGCTCCGCAGGCGGCATCTGCTCTGGCTTATGCTCAGCCTGCACTTCCGCTCCCGCGGACGGAAGGGGGGCGAGGCGGGACAGCGGCTGGTGGAACGGCTGTGGCAGCGTGTGTTCCGGCTGTATGGCCAGCCCGTGCCCGGGCAGACGCTCCGGGAATATGCAGCCGAGACGGGTCGGCGTTGGCCGGGTAAGGCGGATGCGCTTTACGAGCTGACGGAGCTGTCGGAGAAAATTCATTTTTCCCCGGAGGGCCCCGCCTGGATCAGCGGCAGGAAGCTGGAGCGTTTGTGGCGCACCTTTTTCGGGCCGTCCCTTGCTTCTTCAGGTAAGCTTCCCGCTGGGGGACCTGCCGGAATGGAGCCGCCTGTATCCCACTAAGCTGCACTTTTTTTCGATTTACGCTATCCTTTCGTCCTTGACGGAGGATAGCGTTTCTAGTTTTTGGAGAAAATCTTGAATGGAGAAGATTGTCCTTATGAAGGGGTGGGTCTCATGATAATGCTGATGGGGTGGTTATTGTTTCTGCCGCCATGGCTTTTGCTGGTTTTCCTCAAACCGGAGCGCAAGCGGCGGTTTTTGTCCGCCACCTTTTTGGTTATTGCGCTGTGTGCACTTTGCTACGAAATATCCGCGCAGCTGGGCTGGTGGGAGCAGAGGGAGCGCGCCTTTTACTTCACGAATATGAACTCGCTTGTTTTCGGCTTATTGCCGGTGGCGGCACTGATCATGTTCTATCTGACTTACCCCAACCCATGGCTGTATTTCGGCGGAAATCTTGCCTTGGATGCGGTTCAGTGTTACCTGATCGTCCCTTATATATTGGAGCGGGTAGGGCTGTTCGAAATGAGGACAATGAGCCATACCGGGCTGTACCTGCTGCAGACGCTGGTGGCCGCGTTGATTTTCTTCTATCAGAAATGGTATGAGCACGGCATGTCCTATGACACCGAGGCTCCTCTGGAGGAATGGCTCCGCCGTTGGAGCTTCCGGCAGCGCGCCAGGTAAAGCCGGAACTTTCCTAATTTTCGCATTCAAAAGAATCGGGGTGTAAGAAATGTCTACTTGGCTTGCATGGCTTTTATTTTTACCGCCGTGGCTGCTGCTGATGTTTCTGGAGCCGGAGCGCAAAAGGCGGTTTACCGCTGTTGCTCTATTGGCCTGCCTGTGCTCTACGGTAACCTTCCAGATGGCCGTTAAACTGGATTGGTGGACGGTGACGAGCAATATCTTTTATTTCACACAAATCTCCGCCTTTGTTTACGGCTTTCTGCCGGTGGCGGCGCTCATCTCCTTTTATTGGACCTACCCCAATCTGTGGTTGTACTTCGGCTTGAATTTGTCCATCGACGCCGTACAGGCTTACGTGATCAGCCGGCATATTTTTGAAAAGGCGGGTTTTTACCAGCTGACCGGGATGAGCCGCACGGGCTTGTTTATGCTGGAGACCTTTGTTTCCGTTCTATTGTACCTTTTTCAGGTGTGGCTGGAACGCGGACGGCATGGGGAAGGGGACGAGGTGCCGATGGAGAGGTGGCTCAGGAGATGGTCCTTCCGGGCAAAGGCCAGGTGAGGTGAGAGCATGCGCAAATTGGGGTGTGTTGTCAGGAAAAGCTTGGAATTTGTCCTGAATCGGCCACATATGGGGACAACTCTGGCCTCCCTGGCCGCTCCCCCCCTTTACAAGCCTGCTATAGAACGTTTAGAATATTATGCATCAAATATGTGGGCGCAGCCGTGTTGGACGGGCGTCCTGGAAAGCGCAGGTAAATAATGAAGCCGAATGAAATCGTTGTCGTGCTGGACTTTGGCGGCCAATACAACCAGCTGATTGCAAGACGTATCCGGGATTTGGGAGTGTACAGTGAGCTGTTGCCGTACAATGTTTCACTGGACAGGCTCAAGGCGCTTGCGCCTAAGGGCATTGTATTCTCCGGAGGGCCTTCCAGCGTGTATGCGGAGGGAGCGCCTCATGTGGACCCGGCTATTTACGATCTGGGCATTCCGGTGCTGGGCATCTGCTACGGCATGCAGCTGATGGCATTCCAATTGAACGGTAAGGTGGAACGGGCGGCCAAGCGGGAATACGGCAAGGCTGACGTGGAATTCGCCGAAGGCAACAAGCTGGCCCATGGCCTGGAGAAAAAGCAGACGGTATGGATGAGCCACGGGGACATGGTCTCCCAGGTGCCGGAGGGCTTCGTAATTGATGCCTTCACCGCCCACGCCCCTGTCGCCGGTATGAGTCATGCGAAGCGGGATATGTACGCCGTGCAGTTCCATCCCGAGGTGGTGCATTCCGTTTACGGCAACGAGCTGATTCATAACTTCCTATATAATATTTGCGGCTGCCATGGCAACTGGAGCATGGAAACCTTCATTGAAGATACGGTCAAAAGCATCCGCGACCAGGTGGGCAGCGACAAGGTGCTGTGCGCTCTCTCCGGCGGTGTGGATTCCTCCGTTGTGGCGATTCTGCTCCACAAGGCCATCGGCGATCAGCTGACTTGTATGTTCATCGACCATGGACTGCTGCGCAAGGGTGAGGCCGAAAGCGTGATGGAAACCTTCGTCGGCAAGTTCGATATGAAGGTTGTGAAGATTGACGCTAGGGACCGGTTCCTGGGCAATCTGGAGGGTGTGGACGATCCGGAGAAGAAGCGGAAGATCATCGGCAACGAGTTTATCCGCGTGTTCGAAGAGGAATCCGCCCAGTTCGACGACTTCGCTTACCTGGCGCAAGGCACCCTGTATACGGATATTATCGAAAGCGGTACGGCTACCGCCCAAACCATCAAGTCCCACCACAATGTGGGCGGTTTGCCGGAGGATATGAAATTCAAGCTGGTGGAGCCTCTGAAGGAGCTCTTCAAGGATGAAGTGCGCAAGGTCGGTGAAGCCTGCGGTCTGCCTAAGGCGATTGTATGGCGCCAGCCGTTTCCGGGTCCGGGTCTGGCTATCCGGGTGCTGGGCGAGGTTACCGAGGACAAGCTGCACATCGTCCGCGAATCCGATGCCATCCTGCGTGAAGAGATCGCCGCGGCAGGACTGGACCGGGAAATCTGGCAATACTTCACCGCCCTGCCCAACATGAAATCCGTAGGGGTTATGGGCGACGAACGCACCTACTCCTACACCGTCGGCATCCGCGCCGTCACCTCCATCGACGGCATGACCGCCGACTGGGCCCGCATCCCGTGGGACGTGCTGGAGAAAATCTCCGTGCGGATCGTCAACGAAGTCGAAAACGTCAACCGTGTGGTCTACGACATCACCTCCAAACCCCCGGCTACCATTGAGTGGGAGTAAGAGGAAGTCGTTGAAGCCAGAATAATATGCTTTATCTGCAAAAATCTGCCCAGCCGCGTCTCCTTAAGACGTGCGCCAGGCGGATTTTTTTGCTGAGGACACCAACTCCGGCCTGTTCTTGGACCGACCCTACAGCATACCGCCCAACCGGTCGAATCCTTGGACCGACCATACAGCGTACCGCCTCATCCCGGGCGAATCCTTGGACTGGCCATACTTCATGCCGCCGCCCCAGCCCCGTGTTCCGTGCTCCGTGCTCCGTGCTAGAGGTAACGGACGTGAGGCCGTTATTTCCCCCATTATGTCCATTTCGGGGATCTTACGGACCGAGTAGCACTAGCGATGCGTCAAACCTAACATGGAATTATCCAATATTCCTAAATATGGGTTAATTTGAACGTTGTCACCTG